>NZ_CAWPKR010000011.1:0-490758 GCF_963888765.1 Vibrio sp. B7 | reverse complement strand
GAGGGGGACGGATTCGAACCATCGAAGGCGGAGCCGGCAGATTTACAGTCTGCTCCCTTTGGCCACTCGGGAACCCCTCCGGGTGTTTTCCTATTCTAAAAATAGGCTTGAATGATGTTTTCCCAACGTATCAATCAAGGTTTCTCTTGCGAGAGAATATGGTGGAGGGGGACGGATTCGAACCATCGAAGGCGGAGCCGGCAGATTTACAGTCTGCTCCCTTTGGCCACTCGGGAACCCCTCCAGAGGGTTTTCATACAATGTGATTTATAGTGCTTATAAGGACACTATTGGCTCACAGTATGCTTAAACAACGTTTTCCCAACGCATTGCTCAAGTGCGGAGCGCATGATAGCAAACTCGCTCTCTCTGTAAAGCCTTTTTCTTATGATTTTGAATTGAATGCTGCCTTTTTGGGCAAAGGGGGGCGGAATGGATAGTTTTGCTCTATTTATACCCTTCCCAGTTGAAGCTGCAGCGGTGTTGGCTACGTTCGCTCACCCCAATCACATAGTTTATCTATGCTCATGGGGATGAACTTACTTGCCGCCTACCTGCAACTTCAAGTTGTTTGGGTATAGCCTGTGTGTGACGCCTAAAAAACAGCTGGAGGAGGCTAAGTTATGACGCACGTTACAGATATTTAATAAGATTTACACTCCTTGACGTTCGAGCGTCGTATAAGCAGTTACAATTCAATCAGTCTATTTATTGTTGAATAAAAACTATGAAAAACACGTCTATTCTTTCGTTAATGATGGTTACCTTGCTTACCACACCTTTAAGTGCGTTCGCTGCGCAAGCACCACAAGCCGTTGCGGTGGTCGCAGAGCGTGTGGCAACTCATCAAGTGTCTCAGTCTCTTTCACTGATTGGTAAATTAGAAGCTGAACGAGCAGTGGAGATCTCATCTGAAGTTTCGGGAAAGGTCAGCCATATTGCGATTAAAGCCAATCAAGAGGTCAAGAAAGGTCAGCTCTTAATTCAGCTTAATGATGATAAAGCCAAAGCCGCACTTTCAGAGGCTCAAGCCTATTTGAACGATGAACAGCGTAAGTTGAAAGAGTTTGAACGTTTGGTCAAACGGAACGCCATTACCCAAACGGAAATCGATGCGCAAAAAGCGAGTGTTGATATTGCTCAAGCACGTTTAGATGCAGCAAACGCAAATTTAAACGATCTGCGCATTAGCGCGCCATTTAATGGCACCGTTGGGTTTATTGATTTTAGTTTGGGCAAAATGGTCAGTGCAGGGACGGAATTGCTGACTTTAGATGACCTATCGGTGATGCAACTCGATATCCAAGTGCCAGAGCGTTACCTTTCGTTAATCAGTAAAGGTATGACGGTGACGGCGAAGAGTAATGCTTGGGCAAAAAACGAGTTTACCGGCAAAGTTGTGGGTATTGATTCACGCATTAACCGTGAAACCTTGAATTTGCGTGTCCGTATCCATTTCGATAACCAAGATGGCAAGCTAAAACCCGGAATGTTGCTTTCTACTAAGTTGAATTTCCCAGCGATTGAAGCGCCCATTATTCCCGTTCAAGCACTCGAATATTCAGGCACTAAACGCTATGTCTATGTGATTGATAGCAATAATAAAGTAATACGCACGGAAGTTTGGCTTGGCGCTCGGATCGACAATCAAGTGGTGATTGATAAAGGTTTAGCCATTGGCGATAAGATTGTGGTGCAAGGTATCGTGAATATGAGAAACGGCATTGTCGTTACTGAAGTCAATGTGGATGGCTCACCGATACAAAAGGATGACAAATAATGTGGTTATCCGATGTTTCAGTGAAGCGCCCTGTGGCGGCGGTGGTATTAAGCTTACTGTTGTGCGTTTTTGGTCTAGTGTCATTTTCTAAGCTTTCGGTCCGGGAAATGCCCGATATTGAAAGCCCGGTGGTTTCAATCAGTACTCGCTATGCAGGGGCTTCAGCTACCATCATTGAAAGCCAAATCACTTCTGTATTGGAAGATCAACTGGCAGGCATTAGCGGGATTGATGAAATTGAATCCACCACGCGTAATGGCATGTCACGGATTACCGTTACATTTGAACTGGGTTACGATCTCAATACTGGTGTGAGCGATATCCGCGACGCCGTTGCGAGAGCACAGCGCTCATTACCCGATGAAGCAGATGATCCAACCGTATTCAAAAATAATGGCTCTGGTGAAGCTTCTTTGTACATTAATCTCAGTTCTTCAGAGATGGATCGAACCCAACTGACCGATTATATCGAACGAGCTTTGATTGACCGTTTTAGTTTAATCTCTGGCGTCAGTTCTGTGGATGTGTCTGGTGGTCTTTATAAGGTGATGTATGTCAAGCTCAAGCCGAATCTGATGGCTGGGCGTGGTGTCACGACTTCTGATATATCAAGTGCATTGCGCAGTGAAAATATTGAAAGCCCGGGCGGGGAAGTGCGTAACGATTCGACAGTAATGTCGGTGCGTACCGACCGAGCGTACAAAACGGCTCAAGATTTTGACTATCTGGTGGTTAAGCGCGCAAGTGACAATTCGCCGATTTACTTAAAAGATGTCGCGGATGTCTTCATCGGCGCTGAGAACGAAAACTCAACCTTCAAAAGCGACGGTGTGGTTAATGTGAGCATGGGCATTGTACCACAGTCAGATGCTAACCCCTTGGATGTGGCGCAGCGTGTCCATCAAGAAGTCGATAATATTCAGCAGTTTCTACCCAAAGGAACGCGCTTGGCCATTGACTACGACTCGACCGTCTTTATTGATCGCTCAATTTCGGAAGTGTATAGCACACTGTTTATCACGGGTGGTTTAGTGATTTTGGTACTGTACATTTTTATCGGCCAAGTTCGGGCAACGCTAATCCCAGCCGTTACTGTGCCAGTATCATTGATCTCTTCTTTTATTGCCGCTTACTATTTCGGATTCTCTATTAACCTTATCACCTTGATGGCGCTGATTCTTTCCATCGGTTTGGTTGTTGATGATGCGATTGTGGTGGTGGAAAATATATTTCATCACATAGAACAGGGAGAGAAGCCACTGCTGGCGGCTTATAAAGGGACGCGCGAAGTCGGCTTTGCCGTGATTGCCACCACATTGGTATTAGTGATGGTCTTTTTACCGATCTCTTTTATGGACGGTATGGTCGGCCTGTTGTTCACCGAGTTCTCTGTACTTTTGGCCATGTCGGTTCTCTTTTCATCGCTAATAGCGTTAACTTTAACGCCCGTTCTCGGTAGTAAGATTTTAAAGGTCAATGTCAAACCAAACCGTTTTAATCGCTTTGTTGATCGTGTTTTTGGCCGTTTAGAAGCGAGTTACAAATCCTCTTTACGTTTTGCTATCAGTTGGAAATGGGCTGCACCGCTCGTCATCCTTACATGCGTTGGTGGCAGTTATTTTCTGATGCAGAAAGTGCCTTCTCAGCTCACGCCTTCAGAAGATCGCGGCGTTATTTTTGCCTTTGTGCGCGGAGCGGATGCGACCAGTTATAACCGGATGTCGGCCAATATGGATCTTGTTGAGCAGCGGTTAATGCCCTTGGTTGGCAAAGGTTTTCTCAAGTCGTTTAGTATTCAATCGCCCGCGTTCGGTGGGCAAGCGGGTGATCAGACGGGTTTTGTTATCATGATTTTGGATGACTGGAACGAACGAAGCATCACCGCTCAACAAGCATTAGGGCAGGTAAAAAAAGCGCTAACGGGAATTCCCGATGTACGAGTTATGCCCTTTATGCCCGGCTTTCGTGGTGGCTCTAACGAGCCTGTTCAGTTTGTGTTGGGTGGGTCAGACTATCCTGAACTCAAAAAATGGGCTGAATTGCTAAAAACGGAAGCTGAAAATTCCCCCTTTATGGAAGGTGCTGACACCAATTATTCCGAAAAGACACCTGAACTGGTGGTGACGATTGATAGGCAGCGTGCCGCGGAATTGGGGATCAGTGTCGCGGATATTTCAGATACGTTAGAAGTGATGCTCGGCGGGAAGAGTGAAACCAGCTTTGTTGAGCGTGGCGAAGAGTATGATGTTTATCTCCGTGGGGACGAAAATAGCTTCAATAACGCCTCCGATTTAAGCCAGATCTACATGAGAACCGCATCCGGTGAGCTTGTTACACTGGATGCACTTGCGAAAGTGGAAGAAGTGGCATCATCAATCCGCTTGTCTCATTACAATAAGCAAAAGGCGATCACGGTTACTGCAAATTTATCAGCTGGTTACACGTTGGGCGAAGCGCTTGATTTTCTGGATCAGAAAGCCATTGAAACGCTACCTAGTGATATTTCCATTAGTTACTCAGGTGAGTCAAAAGATTTTAAAGAAAACCAATCGAGTGTAGCCATTGTATTTGCGTTAGCGCTGCTTGTCGCTTATTTGGTACTAGCCGCCCAATTTGAAAGTTTTATCAACCCGTTAGTGGTGATGTTGACGGTGCCGATGGGTGTGTTTGGCGGCTTTCTTGGTCTATCAATTATGGGACAAGGTATCAACATCTATAGCCAAATTGGGATGATTATGCTGATCGGTATGGTGACCAAAAATGGCATTTTGATCGTTGAATTTGCCAACCAGCTGCGTGACCGAGGGGTTGAGTTTGAAAAAGCAATTATTGATGCTTCAGCGAGGCGCTTACGGCCAATCATGATGACCGCATTTACTACTTTAGCAGGTTCAATCCCATTAATTATCTCGACAGGAGCAGGCTATGAAAGCCGAGTTGCGGTGGGTACGGTGATTTTCTTCGGTATGGGTTTTGCCACTTTAGTCACTCTGTTTGTTATCCCTGCTATGTATCGTTTGGTCTCGGCATCAACACGCTCTCCAGGTCATGTTGAAGCTGAACTTAATCAAGAACTGCTGCATGATGTTAAAACCAGAAGTGTTCACTGATTAACGTATCAAGAGCCTGCGCCCTGCAGGCTCTTCTTTGTTCACCGTTCACACCTATTCCATTCACCGTTATCTATGCCCATTAGATGAACTCACATGCGGCCGGCTTATCACATCAAGTTATTTGAATATACAAGCGAGATATCAAATGGTTAATGCCATTTTCGATAATCCATCAAAATAGCCAGTTCATTTTTCCTATTTAAATCTTAGGTATTAATTATAGATAGACTCAATTTTGAGACACCCATTGCAATGCGCCTTGCGATACTCTATCCACCTCTTTAATACAGAGACAAAATGAAGTGAATGCATCAGTAATGGCCATGGAAAATAAAAAACTCTCTATCCTCATCGTATGCATGGGAAATATATGCCGTTCTCCCCTTGCTGAAGCTGTTTTACGCCAAAAAGCGCAACAATGCGGAATCGATTTAACCGTAGAGAGTGCCGGTACTGTTAACTTTCAAGTTGGCAAAGCGCCTGATCCTAAAGCTGTTTTCGTCGCAAATCAGCGAGGCTTGGTTATGTCTGGCATGCGAGCTCGACAAGTCTGCGTCGAGGATTTTGAGAAATTTGATTTCATCTTTGCCAGTGATAAAGCAAACCTAGCGGATCTTGTTGATATTTGCCCGGCAGAATATCGATACAAACTTTCCCTCTTTTTAGCGCATAGTCATATTGGTGTCACCGAAATTCCAGATCCTTATCAAGGAAATGTTCGTAAGTTTGAGCAAGTTCTTGAACTTATAGATAGCGGGGCTCAAGACATCATTGAGTATATTTCCAAGTACGACCAATTCAAGGAAAGTGAGATGCGGCTTTGTGTAACAACATAGCGGATTTTATATTTCAGATAATATTTTTACTCCCCAACATATAAAGCGGTAGCGGCTTTACAAAATGAATTACTTTCCATGCAGAGCGTATGGGAATAGGTTTTTTGCGCCTTATATAAGGCCAGTTTATTAAAAATAATGGGTTTAAAGACGCAGTCTAGAGGCGACATCTAGTGGCGGTAGCGTACTTAAAATCACCATCAATCAGTTGGGTTTACAAAGAAGTGACATTGACCCTGGTTCTAAAATGTCTCTTGGCTTTAATTATAGGAAATAGAGAAAGTGAAAAAAATTCTAATTGCGTTTGGTACAAGACCTGAAGCGATCAAAATGGCGCCATTGGTCCATCAGTTAAAGCAAGATGAGCGTTTTGAAACAAAAGTTTGTGTCACGGGGCAGCACAGAGAAATGCTTGATCAGGTGCTCGATTTATTTGAAGTCACGCCAGATTTTGACCTCAATATTATGGAACCAGGTCAGACGCTAACCACAGTTACCACCAAAATTTTAGTCGGTATGGAAGGTGTGCTAAAAGAGTTTCAACCGGATGTAGTGTTGGTTCACGGTGATACAGCGACAACTTTTGCTACATCACTAGCCAGCTATTATCAACAAATTGCGGTTGGGCATGTTGAAGCGGGTTTGCGTACCGGAAATATTTATTCTCCTTGGCCAGAAGAAGCAAATCGAAAATTAACAGGCTCGTTAACTCAATATCACTTTGCACCGACAGAAACGTCAAAACAAAACCTATTAGATGAAAATTACGCTGACGAGAATATCTATATCACAGGTAATACCGTCATCGATGCACTGTTTATGATTAGAAATAAAATTCACAGTGAAGCCGATCTCAAAGCAACTTTGGAACACCATTTTCCAATGCTGGATAAAGAGAAAAAATTGATCCTCGTGACAGGCCACCGTCGTGAAAGTTTTGGTGATGGTTTTGAACGTATTTGTGAAGCATTGCTTACAACTGCGAAGAAGCATCCAGATAGCCAAATTCTCTATCCTGTACATCTTAACCCTAATGTTCAAGAACCAGTGAATCGTCTATTACGTGGTGTCGACAATATATTCTTAATCGAACCGCAACAGTATCTACCATTTGTTTACTTGATGGACCGAGCTCACATCATCCTAACCGACTCCGGCGGCATTCAAGAAGAAGCACCATCACTAGGTAAACCGGTACTTGTGATGCGAGATACTACCGAAAGACCAGAAGCAGTGAGCGCAGGTACAGTGAAATTGGTGGGAACCAATACTCAGCTGATTTGCGATGAATTGAGTAAGTTGCTCTCAGATCAAGATGCTTACCAATTGATGAGTCAAGCACATAATCCATACGGTGATGGCCAAGCCTGTCAGCGTATTGCAGACGTTTTAGCACTATAAAGATTTAAGGAAATAAGATGTTTAATAAAGTATCAGTAATTGGTCTAGGTTATATCGGTTTACCAACGGCTGCCGTCATTGCTTCTCGTGGTATTGAAGTTATTGGTGTTGACGTTAATCAACATGCGGTTGATACCATCAACAAAGGTGAAATTCACATTGTTGAACCCGATCTAGATATCGTGGTTCGTAGTGCGGTCATGACCGGCAAACTAAAAGCAACCACAACACCAGAGCCAGCCGATGCATTTATGGTGGCGGTTCCAACCCCATTCAAAGGGGATAATCACGAACCTGATCTTAGCTATATTGAAGCCGCAGCAAAAGCGATTGCTCCTGTGATCGAAAAAGGCAACTTAGTGGTACTTGAAAGTACTTCTCCAGTTGGTGCTACGGAAAAACTTTCCGCTTGGTTAGCAGAAGCACGTCCTGATTTAACCTTCCCACAGCATAAAGGCGATGCGGCCGATATCAAAATTGCGCACTGTCCAGAACGTGTGTTGCCAGGTTATGTCTTACAAGAATTAGTGAGTAATGACCGTGTCATTGGTGGGATGAGCAAATCGTGTAGCGAAAAAGCGATGTCACTGTATAAGACGTTCGTCAAAGGCGAGTGTATTGTCACCAATTCACGTACAGCAGAAATGGCTAAGCTAACAGAAAACTCATTCCGCGATGTTAATATTGCCTTTGCTAACGAGCTATCTCTTATTTGTGAGAAATTAAAAATCAATGTGTGGGAATTGATTAAACTGGCTAATCGCCACCCTCGAGTGAACATTTTGAACCCAGGACCGGGTGTTGGCGGGCACTGTATTGCAGTTGACCCTTGGTTTATTGTTAACAGCTGCCCAGAAGAAGCAAAACTGATTGCTGCTGCTCGTCATGTTAATGATGGTAAACCACACTGGGTCGTTGATCAGGTAAAACAAGCCGCAGATCAGTTCAAAAAACCAGTCATTGCCTGCTTAGGTTTGGCCTTTAAAGCCGATATTGATGATTTACGTGAAAGCCCAGCTTTAGACATCACTTTGCATTTAGCACAAGACAATATTGGACAAATTCTAGCGGTAGAGCCAAATATCCACCAATTACCGGGTAAGTTAACAGAACATGATGTTGAACTAGTCTCGCTAGAGCGTGCTTTAGAGTTAGCCAATATCGTTGTGGTGCTGGTTGATCACCGAGATTTTAAAGAAGCAGATAAAACGGCATTTGCTAAGAAAGTCGTGATTGATACTAGAGGTGTGGTTGCTTGAGTTCAGCATTCGATCTAATTAAAGCTGATCTGTATCGTCATACAGGGAAGTTGTCGACGGGGTTACTCATCAAGAATCTGATGTTTAACCCTGGCTTTAAGTATATGTTTTGGTTCCGATTATGCCGAAGTAAGAATCGTCTCTTACGTTCATTTGCTAGGCTAATGCATAAAAATTTATCCATTAGGTACCAAATACAAATACCGAAAGAAACCGATGTTGGCCCTGGGTTATACCTAGGGCATGGTACTGGGATAATTATCAACAGTACCGCGAAGATTGGCGCCAATTGCAATTTGAGTCCTTTTACTGTGGTTGGCTCTAATCACAGTAAAGCGGCAACAATTGGTGATAATGTTTACATAGGCCCTCACGTTACTATCGTTGAATCAGTGCATATTGCCAATGGTGTTGAAATCGGTGCAGGTAGTGTGGTGGTAAAAGATATACCAGAATATGGCGTTGTTGTCGGTAATCCAGGCCGAGTACTCAATCAAGGAAGTGTTTGCCGTTATATACAAAACCCATATCTGAAAAAGGAAGAATGATGAGGAAAATATTGCTTGTAGTTCCTCTCAGTACGGTTAAATGGGGGAATGATAATGCTGGTGGTGTTGATAGTGTTTGCCAGCAAATTATTCGTTTCTTGGCTGAAAATCCCCCAGACGGCTATATTTATGAAATACTTGCCATTAAGGTTGGAGTCTCAGATGTTGAATTTTTTAAAAAACAAGAGTTGCATGAACGCGTTACATTAACGTTTATTCCTAACAAAGGTAAAGTTAACGGGGTTAAGCTTCCTGGATTTCTTTTCCAAAATTATCATTTAAATAAAATCTGCAAGCGATTCAAGCCGGATATCGTCCATAGCCATCTATTGAGTTTACCTCTGTATCTACAAGCGGGAATCAAATCTGTAGTAACACTTCATTCATATGGAAAAATCGCAAGAACTCCAAGAGGGAAAATGAATGATATCTTGTTTGAACATATACTCCCACGTAGAACATTGCATTTAGCTAATAAGATTACATGTGTTGGTGATATTCTTTGCGATGCAATAAGAGAAATATATCCAAATAAAATAATAAAAATCGGTAATCCTATTGATGATGCGTTTTTTAACGGTTGTAATGACAGGGGGGTAAACAATTCAACTCTCCGGTTAGTGACGTGCTCAATTATCACTCCGAGGAAACAAATTGACAAAATGATAGAGCTTATGAGCGAATTATCTAAACATATAGATATAGAGCTTATTGTCATTGGACCCGGTGGAAGTGCATATTTAGCTGAATTAAAGCGTAAAGCATCCGATTTGATGATTGATAATAAAATTCATTGGTTAGGTTCTATGTCACAACCTGAAATTTTTGAACAGTATAAAAAGTCTGATGCTGCCATTTTTTTATCTAAAGAAGAAACTTTTGGATTAGCACCGTTAGAAATGTTAGCTACAGGTCTCCCCCTCATTTCTACCAGAGTCGGTATTTTAGATGAACAATATGCATTTTTTAAAGAAAGCGGTGTATTGTTTGTAGATCTAGAAAATGTCACTAATTCTGTAAAGGACTGCTTGGGTTTTTTAAATAAACCACATGAAATTGACCGAGAATTATTGGCTAATCGATTTTCTGCAAATAGTATTGTTCAGCAGTATCAGAGTGTGTATCGGGAGTTAGAAAGGTGATCAATAAACTTTTCAAATACGCACCTGTACAACTATTCTCAGCACTAAGTCTATTTGTCCTGATTTCAATTCAAACTCGTTTTTTAACCCCTAAAGAGTATGGCTTATTAGCCATTCTGCTTGTTTTCTCCGAAGGTGCTAGATCCGTACTAATACAGTGGGTAAATAGTTGCCTAATCAGATTTTATTCAACTTCTGATGCGGATGTTAAGCCCAGCTTTCAATCTCAAACCACCCGGTGGCTAATTTATAATTTACTAATATCTAGTGTCGTTATCGCTGGTTGTATGCAGGTGTTTTCTAATTTTTCTTGGGTCAATTTCTCTGCAATTTATGCATTACTTATCAGTAAAAGTATTTATATGTACCTAATCGAGTGTGCCAGAGTTGAAGAGCGAGTGTCGCTATACCGTCGCACAGTATTCTTGCAGGCAATGCTGGTTATGATCACTAGTTTTGTTATTCTAAATTGGCATGCACACATTTTGTCTGCAATTTTCGCATTAGTGTTGAGTTATTTTATCTCAATTATTATCGCTGGTTATAGTGGAAAAATTACTCTTAAATTAGATAAACCGATGCGTAAGGAAGTGCTTAATTATGGTATTCCTTTCATGGTCTCAGGTCTACTCGGCATTTTAGCGTCTCGAAGTGATAGAGTATTGGTAGCCACTCTTGCCAATTTAGAGCAAGCCGGCCTATATGCCGCCATTGCAAATTTACTGCTAGGTATCATGGCGCTTGTTTTTATGATTGTTGCACTACCATTATTTCCAGAGTTAACTAAAGTTGTTGATGATAAAGAGAAGCTCTATCAACAGCATCGCTATTATGGTGGTGTGTTATGCGCCTTAAGTCTACCTGCAACCATTGGAATTTGCTTACTTGCTTCTTCATTTGTGGAAGTGTTTTTGGGTAAATCCTATCATGTAATGGATTTGAAAATATTCTACCTTTTAGCGTTTTCAGCTTGGTTTTTAAATATTAGAGGTCATTTTTTAGATCATGGTTTTCAATTTATATTGAAAACAAAATGGATGCCACTTTTGACATTCTGTACTTTGGTCACTCAAATGGTGCTCTCGTTCATCCTGATTCCCCAATATGGTGCCTTAGGTGCGGCAGGGAGTTTAGCTATAGCATTTTTTATCGGTGCAATATGCAGTCTTTGTATGGGAACATTCTTAGGCTACCGTTATCCATTACCTCAATGTTTACTCCAAACAGTCATTGCATCTAGTATTATGTCATTAAGTATTTTTTGTGCTAAGTACTATGTGGCTGAATTTATTCCAGTAGTTAAATTGTTATTACTCGTTGCTGTTGGTTGTTTATCATATACTGGTGCTCATATCGTACTGAATAGCTTTTCTGTTCGAGGTCATTTCAATGATTGGAGAAGAAAACGTGCGAAGTGTTAATACCTATGTGCCTATTTTAATAGCGATCATAGCTTCTGTTTTTTTAGGTAGCTACCTTCTTGAGAACTTAGGAATTAATTATGTTTCGGATGGTGGTTCTGCGCTACTTAAAATACATTTGTATACATATATTATTTTCGGTATGTTTACTGTTTTAGCAATGAAATTTGGACCAACATGGTTTTGTGAACGACTTGGTTCATTTAATAAAATATGGTGGATTGCTATATTTTCTTTATCATTTGTCATTATATACGGATATTTCAGGCATGGAACGTCTGGAATGGCATACTTGATCAATACATTTCTTGCTCCAATGTTGTTTATTCCTTTGCTTTCTAGCCTAGATGATTTTCAAAAAGATAAAGTTATTAATCTGATTTCATATTTGATATTACTTAACTCAGTGATTGCAATTTTTGAATACTTAACAGGCTCTCGTGTAGTTGATATTGACTTTCAGGCATTTTCATTCTTTCGGTCAAGTGCCCTACTTACTCATCCACTTAACAATGCGCTAATTACGGCTAGCTTAGGGTTATTAATATTTAAACGGACTTTATTGCCTGGTTTTCTTTACATATTGATTACTCTATTAGGTTTATTCGCTTTTGGTGGGAGAGCAGCGTTAGTTATATTCTCATGTATGTTTATTTTGTATTGCATTCCAAGTGGTTGGAAGTTTATAACGACAGGGGTTAGAGGTGATAAAAGAAAGATAGCGTTATTTATGTTTTTAGGATATTTCGCTTTTATGTTCTTTGTCTTTATCATCGTTGGTTCTGGCATTACTGAAAGAATTATGTCTAAACTTTATATTGATGGAAGCGCATCAGCGCGTATCGATGTATTTTTCCTTTTTGATCAATTGACAGTGTCGGAATGGATTTTTGGTGCTAGTCACCGATTACTAGAGTCCATAGAGTTATATATAGGCATAAATGTTATTGAAAATTACTTTATAGGTTGGATTTTTACATTTGGTCTAATGGGGACGATTCCTTTATCAATATGTGTCTTTTTAACACTATATTATTTTGCTAAAAATGGAGATGTAGCATCTAGACTTGTTGTTGTTACATTTATGATTGTCGGTCTTACAAATAATTCATTAACAACGAAGACTCCAGTTCTACTCTTACTTTTTAGTGTGTTGTATTTGAACTCTGTTAGAAAAACACAGGTTAATACTTATTAATAATCAAAATATCAGGAGCTAGACTTTTAATGCCTAATGCTATCTTTTTCTATCGAATTTCTAGGTGGCTCTATCTTAAGAAAGTTCCATTTTTACCAAAGCTACTTCAGCTCGTTATATTCATATTATACAACTCGAAAGTTCCACCAGATGCAGATATTGGTAAAGGATCGTTTCTAGTCGTAAAAGGTGTTGCTGTTGTTATTATTAATGGCGCAAAAATCGGCAAGCGCTGTCGGATAGGTATTGGCTGTAGAGTCGTTGGAAAAGGTCCATATAAAAAGGTTCCAGTTATCGGAAATGATGTTTTCTTAGGTCCAGGTTGTGTAATTGTTGGGCCCGTGATTATTGAAGATAATGTGGTCGTTGCGCCTAACTCTGTTGTCACAAAAAGTGTACCGAAGGGTTCTATTGTTGCTGGTGTTCCAGCCAAAATCATTGGCAATGTGTCTAATTTAGATTATGACATTTTGAAGAATGAGAGCTATTTAGATGACAATGCACCTTTTATGAACTAATTTGAGGTTGTGAGATTATGTTTTTAAGTAAAATATATAGAAATTCCCCTTTATTAATTCAGAACCTTCTTCTTAGTTGCCGGGCTATTATTAGGAAGTTTATTAGAGAAAATGGACATCAACAGTCATTAACTCGAGAATTATTACAGCATGATTATAATAATGATCTTTTGAAACGATATAGCGAACTTCAATTGGAATTAGCGTTAAAAAATGCATTGAAAGCTAAGTTTTATAAAGATCGTGTAAAAACCATTTCAGAAAGTGAAGGGTTAGCACATTTTCCAATGATTAATAAAAATGAAGTTAGAAATTGTGCTGAAGATTTTATTAATTCCACAGAAAAAACGACACCGATTAAAGGTGCAACCAGTGGGACGACTGGTACACCTTTGTCAATTAGTCAAAATATGGAATCCGTGATTCGTGAGCAAGCTTTTGTTGCAAGGCATCTTCAGTGGGCCGGATATAAAAAAGGTGACAAACGTGCTTGGATCCGTGGTGATATGATCGTGCCAATGGAGCAAAAAGGAGCCCCTTTCTGGCGTTATTCATGGTTTGAAAATATGATCATGTTATCTTCATTTCATATGACTCAACAAGCTTTACCGCTATACATCAAGGCAATGGTTGATTTTGGAGTAGACATAATTCAAGCCTATCCATCGTCGATTGTTGCTTTGGCTAAATATTTAGAGTCTAAGAATGAATATTATCCTTCCAATATTAAATCAGTGATTACATCGTCAGAATCTTTGTCTGATGATGACCGTAAAGTCATTGAGGAACGATTTAAATGCAAAGTGTTCGATTGGTATGGACTTTTTGAAAGGGTTGCTGCAATTGCTAATTGTGAGCATGGTCGTTACCACGTTCTCACCGATTACTCGCAGGTTGAATTTTTAGATGCAGGAAATGGTACTCATGAAATTGTTGGCACTAATTTCAATAATAGCTACTTTCCTCTAGTTAGATACAAAACTGGTGACCATGTCGTACTGTCTGACGAGAAGCTGTGTCCATGTGGGAGATTCTACCCAATAATTGAACATATTAAGGGACGGGTTGGTGATTATCTCGTCGGCGAAGATGGTCAAAAAGTGCATATCCTGAACCATATACCTAAAGGTGTCGCTGGGATTATAGCATGCCAATTTGTTCAGAGTGAACATGAGCAGATTGTAGTGAAAGTGGTGGCGGATGCTGAGCAATTTAATGAAGAGCAGCAACAAAAGTTAATCAGTAATACTCAAGCTCGCTTAGGAAGCTCGTTCAATGTCACGATAGACATAGTGTCAGCACTTAAGCGCACGGCAAACGGTAAGATTCGCCAAGCGATTTGTACTATCAAGGATGTATTGTGAGAAAAGCGATTAATCTAATGGTTGCCACCGATCGCAAAGGTCAAGGTGGTGTGGCAACAGTGGTCTCAACCTACGCGGATTGTGGTTTTCTAGAAGAAAACCACATTAAGTTGATTGCCTCACACTCAAGTTTGGACCACGGGCAGAAATGGCGAATGACATTGCGTTTTATGCTGGCACTCTGCGAATTGTTGTACTGCTTTATGCGTTACCGAGTCGGCATAGTGCATATTCACATGTCATCAAGGGGAAGCTATCGACGTAAGTCTGTGATTGTGCGTCTGGTTAATATTTTGAAAGGTAAGGTTATTTTGCATTTGCATGGTGCTGAGTTTCGTGATTTCTATCGAGATGAGTGCAATGTGGATCAGCAAACTCACATTCGACGTACTTTTGCTCTAGCTGATCATGTACTGGTACTATCCACTCAATGGCTGACATGGCTACAAGAGGTGATAGGACGAACACAAGGTGTTTCTGTGCTGTATAACGCTGTACCCAGTTTGGCTTTAGATCGCCATCTTGCTCAACCAGGTCGTATTGCCTTCCTTGGTCGTTTAGGCACGCGCAAAGGTGTGGGTGACCTGATTCAAGCTTTTGCGTTAGTCAAACAGCGTTGTCCTGAGGCGCAGCTTTATCTCGCTGGCGATGGCGATATTGAAATTTATCAAGCTATGGCTAATAAAATGGGGCTCGCTGACTCTGTGTACTGTTTAGGCTGGATTGCTGGTGAGGCGAAGACCAACTTATTGACTCAAACGGATATTTATTGCTTACCCAGCTATAACGAAGGCTTTCCAATGGGAGTGATAGAAGCCATGTCGGCAGGCATTCCTGTGGTAGCAAGCCGAGCGGGCGGGATTCCTGATGCAATTAGTAATGGTGAAGAAGGGCGTTTAATTGAGGCTGGCGATGTGGTTGCTTTAGCGCAAGCACTAGGAGATTTGATTGAGCAACGTGCGGAAAATCGACGTATTGCTACGGCCGCTAAACAAAAGTTTGCCGAAAACTTCTCTTTGCAGGCGGTGATCCCGCGTCTACAAACACTCTACGATGAGCTATTAAAATCATGAAATCGACGACTGTAGCTGACATTAGCCAATGTTTATTGAATAAAGCTCGTACAGAACAATTCGCTGGATATGACCCTTTTGATGGACTCAATTCAAGCTGGTTCAAGCGCTTGCCGATAAGCAAAGACTCGACTTTCGGCTTAGCATGGATCCAGTTGTTCAAACGCTCTCCCCTTAATCTTCGGCCATGGCTAGGTGTGCCCAAAGCGCGAAACCCTAAAGGCGTGGCTCTGTTTATTCTCGGATTAATCGAAGAGTATCAAGTGACAAAAGATCCCGCTTTGCTCACAGAAGCGGAGCAACTTGCGCTGTGGCTAGTGGCTCAGCGTTGTGATGAGCAAATCTGGCATGGTGCCTGTTGGGGGTATCATTTTGATTGGAAAGCGCGTGCATTCTTTGTTCCTAAGGGGAAGCCAAATGTGATCACGACAGTCTATGTCAGCCGTGCCTTACACCAATTGGGGCAACTGACGGGGCGAGCTGACTGGGTCGAGTTGGCGCTGCGCAGTGGTGATTTTATTGCTGGCCATTTATTGACTCAAAATGAGAGCGGGGAGTTTTTTGCGTATATCCCCGGGGAAACGGCGTTTGTGCACAACGCCAGTTTGTGGGCGGCAGCTTGGCTGGCCGTGGTCGGTCGAGAAACGTCTCGCCCAGACTACACTGAGTTGGCATTACGCATTGCGCGTAACAGTGCTCAGGCTCAGGCAGACGATGGCAGTTGGGCTTATGGTACTCGTCATCACCACGGATTTATTGACGGATTTCATACGGGCTACAACTTAGAAGCGCTACATCTCATACGAACTACTTTAGCGACAAAGGAATTTGATGAGGTGATTGCACGCGGTTTTTATTTTTACAAGCAGCATCTATTTGAAGCCGATGGAACAGCGAAATATTACCACAACAATCCTTATCCACTGGATCCGCACTCAGTATCACAGGCAATTATTACCTTACTCAGTGTTGGAGGTGAGGAGAGTGATGTTGTTTTGGTTAAACGCGTCATTCAGCGTGCTATTCAAACGCTGTACATGCCCGAGCGGGATCAGTTTGTTTATCAACGTAACAAACGTTTGGTTAATCGAATTCACTACGCGCGCTGGACACAGGCGTGGATGTACTTTTCATTCCGTTTTTATTTAAGAATTACCAATGAGGAATAACCGATTGAAACGCATTAATTTTCTTGGTAGCCCAATGGATGTGGCTTCGATGAGTGAAACTGTTGCTCTGATCCGCGATCGCATTTTGCGACAAGAGTTTACCCAGCATGTGGTCGTCAATGTTGCTAAGTTAGTCAATATGCGTAAGGATTCTGAATTGGCTCAGTCCGTGACCGAGTGTGACATTATCAATATCGATGGTATGGGTGTGGTTTGGGGCGCGCGCTTTTTAGGTCACCAAGTTCCCGAACGAGTGGCGGGTGTTGACTTGTTTCTAGAGCTCAATGCGATGGCTGCACAAGAACAAATGCCAGTGTTCTACCTAGGCGCAAAGTCGGAGATTGTTGAAAAAACGGCTGCGGCCATGCAGGCAAAGCATCCACAATTAGTGATTGCGGGTTATCACCATGGCTATTTTTGGGATGATGAGCACGCGATAGTTGAAAAGATCCGTCAATCAGGGGCGAAACTACTGTTTGTGGCGATCACGTCGCCGAAAAAGGAAAATTTTATCAACCGCTGGCAAGAGCAGTTGGGCGTGTTATTTGTGATGGGGGTAGGGGGAACATTTGATGTTGTCGCAGGTCATGTTTCTCGTGCACCCTTATGGATGCAAAAGTCTGGCTTGGAATGGTTATATCGTGTATTACAAGAACCTGGAAGAATGTGGAAGCGTTATTTAGTGACTAATAGTCGTTATGCTTGGCTACTACTTAATGAAAAAATAAAACGAAAGAATTAAATTGACTGTATTAAAGTAAACCTTAGTTTATTTTTAGGGAGCTTATTAGTTGAATAAATTTTGTTTATTATTATTAATACTTAGTCAATGTAATTGTCTTAGATTTGATAAAATCTGATCCTTTAATAAAAAGCGGATGTATTTTCTATAGTTATCAATTAGCCTTAGCGCCAGTTGTAAAAACAAATGGTTGTCTAACTTTAAAGGATCTATCATGAACAAACGTCATTATTATCTGGCCTCATGCTTGGCATTGTTATTTTCAACTGCTTCTTATGCGGAAGTGGATTGTGAGTTACAGCCAGTGATTGAAGCAAACCTTTCATTAAATCAAAACCAGTTGGCAAGTAGCGGTGGATACATTTCTAGCCAGCTAGGGATTCATAATGAAAGCTGTGAAACAGTGAAGTTCAATTACTGGCTATCTATTAAAGGTCCAGAAGGTATCTACTTCCCAGCCAAAGCGGTAGTTGGAGTTGATACAGCGCAGCAAGAGTCTGATGCTCTTACTGATGGTCGCATGTTGAATGTTACACGTGGTTTCTGGGTTCCAGAGTATATGGCTGATGGTAAATATACTGTTTCTCTTCAAGTCGTTGCAGAAAATGGAGAAGTATTTAAAGCTAACCAAGAATTTGTGAAAGGGGTCGATTTAAATAGCCTACCTGAACTCAATGGTTTGACTATTGATATCAAAAATCAATTTGGTATTAATAGTGTGGAAAGTACCGGCGGTTTTGTTCCATTCACCATTGATTTAAATAATGGCCGTGAGGGAGAAGCTAACGTCGAGTTCTGGATGACAGCGGTAGGTCCTGATGGTTTGATTATTCCTGTCAACGCGAGAGAGAAATGGGTTATTGCTTCAGGTGATACTTATTCAAAAGTGCGTGGAATTAATTTCGATAAAAGCTATCCCGAAGGTGAATATACCATTAATGCTCAGGTTGTAGATACTGTCTCTGGTGAGCGAGTTGAGCAGTCAATGGTAGTGGTAAAAAAATAGTTTTATCTAGTGACCTAACCTTATGTGTATAAAAACCGCCTTTGGCGGTTTTTATTGTATTATTTGAATGGTATAAGCAATATATTCTTAACGTTGAATTGCATAGTGGTCGCTTACTCTTGAACTCGATTAAATAGTTGCATCTTGCTGGTGGTGTCACTTATCAATCTTTAATAACATCCTGTATATGACAATTTCCATTATAAAGTTGTTCATTGTTTTTAATGTTAATAAGCTTGCTTTTATCGTCAATTGAGATGAATTTACTATATGGTGTTAATTGATACTGATTTCCAGTAATGTTGACATTTTCAAATGAAACCAAATCATCTTGGCTGTTAGTTCGGATAATCGATTTATATTTTTTTTCTATTTCAGAACCAAAGTAAATCCTTTCAAATGTATTATTGCTAATTTGAATGTTTTTAATGGATTGATTGGTCGGGTTATTTTTACTAAAGCTTTGTAAGCGTATTCCTTGTTGAGCAGTATCAAAAAAATTGCCAATAATTGAAATATTACCCCATTGAATGTTTTGCTCTGTTCTAGAGTTAGGGTAAATATTTATGGCAAATCCATTTATGTTATGAAAAGTGTTTCCTGAATAATAAACATCAGAATAATAACTGACTTCATTTGAAGTACCATTAATATTTTCAAATTGGTTATTAATGACTTTGGCGCTTTTGGTATCGGCCCGTGCTGATAATTTTAATTTACACGCATTAAATTGATTATTGTCAATAATAATATCTTGCGTGCCTGGCCTTTCTGTTCCCACAGCCGCTTGCGTTGTGGTTACTTGAGCACAATGTTCAAAGCGATTGTGGCTAACTCTGATTGACATCGACCCGGGTGGTATAGAGTAGTCCTGGCTTGCTGTGGTCATACGCAATGCTGCGTCACCAAAGTTGATAAACTGATTTTGAACCACTAAAGATCCTTTGGTGCTACCAAGGTAAACCCCCTGTTCTCCCCACATAGGTTTTAGATCGCCATTATAAAGTCCCTCAAAACTAAGACCTTGTAGCTTGAAGTTTTGTGTATATGTTATATGGAGTAAATATTCACCATTAAATGGACTACATTTCTTTAATTTACTGTGTATGGAGCCAATAATTTCAATGTTATTCTTTTCCTTTAAATAAAGGGTTTTACAAATCTGATATTCGCCAGAGGGAATAATCAGTACATTATTATCATTTAATTGATTCAGTGCATTTTGAAATGCGGATGAATCATCCTCTCCATCATTTGCGATGGCACCATATTCTATTACATTATGAGAAACGACTTCAGCGATAATAGCTGGGCTTAGGCTGAGTAAGATAAGTGAAATAAATATGTAACGCAAGATGCCACCCTCTTTATCTAATTGCTTTAAGTATAACAGCACCTATAAAACGCTTCTTGAAAAAACAGAGAGATATTCACTGTAGTCGGTTCGTTTCTCAATTTTGAGATGTCTCATTAGTGAGGCGTAAAAATAGGCGTGTTGTGTTGAAATATCCCTTCCATTTACTGATAATTCCGTCGGATTTTTATTGGCAATTCACGATACCAGTTCACCAGTTCCTAGGTTTGAAAAATAATAATTACAAAAAAATCAACCAGATGCATATCGTTTCTGGCTTTGAAAAAATTAACCCCAAGTAAAGGGAGTCTTACAGATGACGTCTCAATATATTGCACTTGCTGTCAGTCTTTTGTCGCTAAGTAGCACCGTGGCTCAAGCCACAACGAATGAAGCCGAAGGGTGTATTATCAGCCGCCTGAATGGCGAAAAATATTGTTTGAATGTAGGAGAGCGCTCGGGATACTCCCTACCTAGCTGGATTTATGCTCATCCAGTCGATGTACAGGCTCCGAGTGGTGTCTCTGTCATGCTGAGTGATTGGGACAACCTGTCTTATAACCGTTTGGCTGTGTTCAATCGTTATACTGGCAACGAAGATCTTAAGAATGTTAAGGCCTACAACGGCGCTTATTTAGATTTTTCTAAACCACGCTCAATGCGAGTGCTGGCTTCTGAAACTTATCCTGAGGCTTGTATCGTTAGCCGCCAAACGGGTGAGCGTTTCTGTTTGAAAGAGGGTGAGCGCTCAGGCTACTCATTGCCTGCTTATATCTATGCTCATGAAGTGGATGTGGAAGCGCCACAAGGTTTAGGTGTCATGCTGAGTGATTGGGATAACCTCTCTTATAACCGTTTAGCGGTATTTGGTGGTCATACTCAAAATGAGCAGATGCGAGCAGTCACAGCCTACAATGGCGAAACTCTTGATTTCTCAAAGCCTCGTTCAATGCGTGTTGTTCCTTATGAAGGTGACAGCTCTGCACTCAATATGAAGCTTAAGTGGTCTTGGCAAGGCAGTGCTTTCCAACCTAATTCTAACCAAGTGATGGTTACGCCGGTTGCCGCGCAACTGAATGATGACAATGGCGATGGCAAGATTGATGAAAAAGATGTCGCAGATTTGATCGTAGTGACATTTGAAGGAAACAAATATGCCAATGGCGGTTTAGTGCGTGCTTTAAGTGGTGTGGATGGTTCTGAGTTGTGGAGTTATGCGAATGGTGGTGTGATCGCGGATGCGCGTTATTCTCCTGCCGTAGGCGATCTGGATGGTGACGGAATCGTTGAAATTGTTACAACCAACAATCGCGATCAATTCATCACGATTTTGGATAACCAAGGCAACATCAAAAAACAGATCCCAACCACAGAAAGTGGCTGGCGTATTGTTGGTGATATCACGTTGGCTGATTTAGACCATGATGGCAGCGTCGAAATTCTGGCTGCAGATGGTGTGTATAACTACCACACAGGGCTGATTTTTAACCACCCTTGGGCACCGTCATCGATCAACGTTGATGTCGATGGCGATCAGCAACAAGAAGTCTTTTCAGGTGGTACTCTATTTCAAAATAACGGCGCGATCAATTGGCAATATCATGCCAATGATGCAGTTTGGTTCTCTTCGCTGGTTAACCTAGATAATGATGCTGAGCCAGAGATTATCGCTTCAGTTCCTGCTTCTGCATCAACTGGGCATAACGCACGTTTTGCTGTGCTAGAACACGATGGCACCATTAAGTGGGAAATCAACAATACTGCCAATCCAGGCGGTGGCGTGCAGGCGGTATCTAACTTTTTAGGCAAAGCTCAAGCAGTTGAAACGACTGAGTTCTCAAAAATCTACGGTTATCAACCTAATAGCAATCCTGCTTCTATTGTTTTGGCGGTCGATGGTAAAATCTCTGTTCGTTCAGGATTCGCGATTGATGCGATTGGTGCCTCTGCTTCGACTTTAGTCGGTGGTACGGGAGGCAATCTTAATGCCGCAGTTAACGTCAAAGATATTAAAGCGATTGATCTGACTTGGGGTAAATACTATTGGGGTGGTTATCATTTATTGGCGCTCGATTTTAGAATGAGCAACGGTAGCGTGATTTCTATGGGCTCTAAAAACCATGCTTATTCCAAGCAGACCGAGCGCTTTACTGTACCAGCAGGTAGTCGTATTAAAGGCATTAAAGCTTGGAGCGCTGGTTGGCTGTTGGACGGTGTTCAGTTTGAGTTAGCTACGCTAAATGGTACCAATGATCTGGATGTAAAAGGGATTGTTTACGCGGGTTATGCCGCTGTCGATATGTATAACAGCAAAGGTGAGCGCGTTTGGTCTGTTGCGAACGATGATACTGGCAGCGGCAAAATTGGTGTGTCTGCCTATGACTTTGATAATGATGGTATCGATGAAGTACTCGTGCAAGACCATGCTCGTGTACGTGTGTTAGATGGCAAAACGGGTAAAGAACGTGCTTCGTTAGCGCACTCAACGGCGACACTTTGGGAATATCCTATCGTGGTCGATCTGGAAGGTGACAATAATGCAGAGCTGATTGTTGTTGCTAATGATTTTGATAAAAACTATGTCGTTAACCATGGTGTGTTTGTTTATGAATCGGCGGACAGTGCAAAACCTTGGAAGAATGCGACTCGTATTTGGAACCAGCACGCTTTCCACCTGACCAACATCAATCAAGATGGCACTTTACCTACTTTTGTTGAGCCAAGTTGGTTGAGCCATAATACATACCGTTCGAGTACATTACGTGCAATGGTGGGTGGTGAGTCTCCAATTTTTGGTTACTCAAATACTCAGCAATCGCAACGTGTCGTGACGGCGGATAACCAGATGTATCTGCGTTCTGGTTTTGCGATCGATGCGATCGGCACGACGGCCAGCAACTTGGTGGGCGGCCCGGTACAAGGTACTAACGGTGGTGCGTTAAGAGCACCGATTGCTCTTGAGCAATTGCAATCCGTGGAAGTTACCTCTGGTCTTTATAACTGGGGTGGTTACCACATAGTGGCGATTAAGTTCACGATGAAGGATGGCTCTAGCGTGTTATTGGGTTCAACCCACTATGCGAGCAACAAAAAAGTTGAAACGTACACTGTGCCGCAAGGTAAACGCATCAAGCAGATTAATGTTTGGACTGGTGGTTGGTTAGTGGAAGGCTTACAGTTTGTATTCGATTAATTGATATCGTTTTAATTTAATAATTGAAAATCCCTCGAGATAATCGAGGGATTTTTTTATTAATAAGAATGGAGTGGGAATTGTTCTGGACGTATAGCATTCCTACTTGAAGCTGCGCGGTCTTGGATACATTCGTTTACCTGCAACTTATATATCAGGAATATTTTGAACGAGTGACTAGACTCGGCATTGAATTTGACCAGTGTCCCATCAATAAACACAGCAAGAAATAAAGTGTTGTTGCGGGAGCTTGAAGTGGGAAATCAACACTCATGTGTATCAACATACCAATAATAGCCATCATGGATGATAATCCGATTCCTTTCATCAATCTATTTCTGCGGTTTTTAAACGCATAAAATGCGCGTTGGGCGGCGACTAAGATCATTACACCTAATATCGAAACCATGACAAGGCCTGATTCTAATGTGAATTGGATGTAGTCATTATGAGCATGATCGTAAAACAGTTTTACTTTTCCTTGATTGTAGGAAGGAAAAGTGGAGTAGAAAGTACCAGCCCCAAAGCCAGTCAGAGGCCTTTCTTGTATTGCAACTAGGGAATATCTGACAACATCATCTCTTGATTCACTTTCCAAGCTAGTTTCAATAAGACGTTGTTTGACTTTCTCCAATCCAAACCATTGGCTCACGATGAACGTATCAATGATGAATAAACTGATTATGAGCACATAAACACTTTTGGGTTTCGGTTTGTAAAACAATAGTAACAGCACACAACCTACGGTTAGGGCGATAAAGAAAGCCATATTTCCCATTCTTGAGCGTGTTAAGACTAATGCAATCACCATGATCACGAGCCCTAAACGTACAAAGGCTTTATCAGACAGCAACACGGCTAAAAACTGTTTAGTGATATTTCTAAATCCGGTTTTGTGTGAGCTATCGAGTTTTGCAATTAATAAGCCAAATCCAATGCAGAGATTCAGCATCAAGAAGTTTGCCAGATGATTATGATAGACAAAGCTTCCGGAGGCTCTATTTCCTAGTGGCAGCTTGAAAATTATCGAATGATCTAGGTTGAGTAGCAAAATCACGCCAGCGTAAAAGCCTTGGCAAATTCCACTGCTAACCATGACTACTGCGAGAAGTTTTAATTTTTTAGGTGTATCGATGAGGACAAGAGCAATAAGACAAAACTGGAAATAGTGGAGCGATTTGATTGCAGAGACAAAGACTAAACTAGGATCCTGAGTTATACCAAGTTGTGGAATACTTTGGATGAATGACCAGCAAGTGATAAGTGCGATGGGAATGATGACTAATTTTCCCCTTATCAGACAGTTTTTCCAATGCTCAAAAGAGTAGTTGAATAAACAGGCAATAAGCAGCAATGCAATCCAGATTTCATTGAATGACCATGCTAATGGGCGATTACTACCTAAAGGTATGGGCAGCCAAAATACAAAAATGAGAAATATTGGGAAAATGGATTTTTCTATTAGACGCATACTATTAATATCAATTAAGAAGGGCAGGAATATACCTGCCCTAAACTGGATGAAAGTATCGAATTAAACGATCAGTTTGGTGAAGCGGTACCACCACCACTGCCATTGCCGGTTCCAAGTGTGGTGGTGTTACCTGGCACCGTTGCGACTGGAGGTAAGCCACCAGGTAAAGCCGATGGAGTACCTGCCGCTGTCGGTTCAGTAATGGTCGCTGGGTCAGCGCCACCGGAGATTGCAGCAACAATCACATCGGTTGAGTCCATTAAATCCATTGCAACAACAGCATCAACGATAGCTTGAGCTGACTCTGGTGATTTAGTGACAGCAAGCTGAATGACTTCAGAACGCATCTCTTGAGGTGCATTTTTAACGAGTATTGCAGTCAAAGCTGCGACTTGGTCACTCGATATATGGTCAAATACTGTATTGAAGATATCGAGTGCTAGTTGTGGGTGTAGAGTAGACGCTAGGTCCGCCATTTCTAGTGCCATGCTTGGGCATAGTTTCATTAAAGCTTGCAGAGAAATAATGGCGTCGTCTGCTTGTTCTAGGCTGGCTCTTATTGTGTCTGTGGCCACTTTATGGTTTTTATAAAGTGAACAAGTAATTTCTGTTTCGGCATATAACCTTGAACTAGCCAGCAAAGCTGAAATAGCAATCCAAAATATCCATAGTGATTTTTTCATTGGTAAGTCCTAAAAGCCTACGATTTACTGTTGCGATGATTATAAGTGAAGTAGTACATCCAGTGATATCGTACTTCTGTTAATAAGGGTTCGATTCTCATTCTTAAGGCGTTTTTATGCGCGAGGTTGTCTTAGTTTGGAGCATAAGTTTGAAGATTGAAGTCTGCTAGTAACGTAATAGATTATTGAGGCCATTGTTATACCAAGTAAGCTTGCCCCTAAATCGAGCAAAGAGAATGATCGTGAACTCGATAACATTTGTAAACTTTCATCAATTACGCAACAGGTCGAGACGATAACTATGGCGAGAAAGATGCTCTGTATAGGGGAAAGAGTGGCGGAAATTACTCGGATAAAAACCAAGGTAATGAATAGCGCAAGTGTAAAGTGGAGATAAATATCACCGCCGAGTGACTTTTCCAAAAATATCGGTATCTCAGCATGAATATTCAGTGTTTTTGCCAGTGATAGCGAAGCCGTACCAAGAGAAAGCAAGGCTAACATGAACAAGGCGATAGGCCGGTTTATTGAATAATGTTTTATCATCGAGATCACTCTAGCGCTCTCTTGCAGAGACTATTTTTCTCAGTATAACGTTGAGGGTTATAAATAATAGCTGCACAGGTAAATTTTAAGAGACCGTTTGATTTTAGATACTGGTAGGCTTCTCCTCGGCTTTGAGGATGAGCTAATGCTCTTGCGGCGTGATCAATAATGATAGTTCGCTGCGGCACTGAAAAAATAGACCAATGGTTAAGGCCAATCTGGGAAAGTGTGTTGTTCACTTTGGGTGTAAAAGGCCCATATCTGTTGGCTTGTGCAAAATAGAGATCAATATTTTCCCCTTTCAACTGAGTTTCAATCACCAATAAATCAGCCCATGTGTCTGACCAAGTGGGTCTCAATAATGCACTTTCCAAGTAGGCCTTTTTTGCATTGAGCAAGCGGCTCTCTTTATCTACATCATCGCCCAAATAGGCTTCCCACTCATACACCTTACCCAGTAAATTGTGGTAATGAGGATGGTCGCTGTGGTGTTGTAGGGCCTTTAGTATCATGAGTTTTGTCTCATTCACTTGCTCTAAAGTTACACCATCACTGTGCTTTGTCCAGTAGTCGATATTTCTTTCTGTTGCTAGAGCGTAAATGGACGCCGTCAAAAAATGAAATGCAAAATAGAGAGTCACGAGTGCAGTTAGCCCAATGCTCAAACGCAAAGCATGGGCTAAAAAAGGGTGATTCGCGACCTTCATGGTTATTTTTCTGGGCCGTAATAGGATTGATATTGATGATAACCGCTATAATTAGAGGCTTTTTTGGTGTTCAGTTTGTTCAATATGACGCCATCAATTCTCGCTCCTTGCTGCGTTAAGCGTCCGACCACATCTCTAGCCACTTTAGTACGTGTGTGTGGAGCATTGATCACGAGTATGGTCGAGTCCACGTACTGCGACAGCATAAATGCATCGCTAACGGCTAAACATGGAGGTGTATCAATCACAATTCTGCTATAGCGTGTCTTTAGCTCTTCGAGTAGTGAGGCAAACTTAGGCGAGGAGATAAGTTCAAGAGGATTGTCTGTCACGACTCCTGCTGCCAAAACATCAAGCCCTGATTCTTCATCGGTATAGAGACACTCTTCTATGGTATGCGTACCTATGAGCAAGTTGCTCATTCCTGGCTGTGAACCAGAGATGCCAAAACGGTGTGCAACCGACGGTTTTCTCAAATCGCAGTCAATCAGCAGTGTTTTTTCCATTTGTGCCAGTGAAAAAGCCAAATTGATACTCGAGGTTGTTTTTCCTTCCTCAGGTAGTGAAGAAGTAACCATTACCACATGATGATCTTTGTTGGTGTTGGCAAGTAAATAACCAGTCCGAACGGTTCTAATCGCTTCTGTGAGCTCTCGATGTTTCGAATCAAAATAGGTTTTTAGCGTTAGGGGGCCTCGAGTTTTAATTGCCGGTATAATACCGAGCAAGCTTAGTGATAACTGTTTTTCGACCTGTTTTACATCAAGGAATGTATCGTTTACCGCATCAGCAATGAAAGCAACAACACATGCCAAACCAAACGAAGCGACGAACGCTAATAATACAATCAGTTTACGGTTCGGTTTACTTGGGGCGAGGGGCGGATTGGCAAAATCGGTAAAACGAGCAATCGTAGCATTAAAGTCGCTCGATGCACTGGTCTCTTTTTGACGACTTAAAAAGAGATCAAACAGCTCTCGGTTTGTTTGGACTTCGCGCTTTAGCTCTGAATATCGTGCATTTTTTACGGAGAGGCTTTGAAACTCTGATTTGCGTTTCTCAAGTTCCCTGTGTAAAGAACTCTCTGCTTGCTTAGCAGCCTGTAACTCATTGTTGATCCCGTTTAGTAGCTGTTTTAGTTCGGAATTTAAATTGCGTTTAACAGAGGCTAGTTCGGCTTGAGCTGATTTTAGCTTTGGGTGTTTGTCACCATAACGTTTTGATAGTTCCGAGACTTTCTTTTCAGCTTGCACTTCAGCCAATTTGACATCTCGTATCGTCGGGTGGTTAGATATCTCTGGGATAGATGCAAGGGCAGAGAGGTCACCATCTTGACGGCTGTACGTTTGAGCGACCAAATACAGAGTCTCAGCTGCAACGCGTCTGTCTCTCGTTTTATTCAATTGAGAGGTCAGTTCTTCAAGTTCTTGAGATGCTAGGCTTTCAACGCCTTGGATATCAACCAGTCCTTCAGATTTTAAAAATGTTTGTAGTTGAGCTTCTGACTTTTTTAGTTGTTCGCGCAAATCACCCATGCGGTTGTTGAGCCAGCTATTCGCCTTCAGTTCAACTTGAAGTTTGTCTTCGATATGACTATCCATAAAGACGTTACCAATCTCATTGGCAATTTGAGCCGATAATTTAGGGTCTTTACTGGTGTAGAAAATATTCACTAGTTGAGTTTTTCTTATTGGGCTAACTTCTAGCCCACGCTTAAACTTAGCCAGAACCAATCGGCTAGTTCGATAGTTTTGGTCTTCCTGTGATATTTCCGCTGGCTCTTTCTTGAACGATTTTAGAACAGGAAACCATTCCAATACATCGAATTTAAACCCAGTTTTTTGATTATTTTCTACAGTAGGGTCAAATTCTGGGTGGCTGGCAAGGTTAAGGCGTTTAATGACTTCCTCTGCGACTCGGTCTGATTTCAAGATCTCTATTTGAGTCAAATAGTATTCTTGGCTTTTGGTATCTAAACCATAGATGTCTTCAATCGAAACAGCTTTTGCTTGCTTCGATTCGATGATCAGTGAGGCGCGAGCGGTATATTGCGAAGGAATTGATAATGCAATCAATACGGCGATGGCGGTAACCATTGTAGAAAAAAGTAGAATACGCCATTTATAGTTGAGAAGAACATGAAAATACTGACGAATATCAATAACTTCATCTGAGTTCAAGTGATTTTTAATTAAAGAGTTTTCCATACAACTAAGTTACCTAAAAAAAGCTTTCTTCTACGGTGAGAATGTCACCAGGCTGAATTTTATGAAGCAATGTTACTTTTACTGGCTTGGCCTCAGGAGCATCACTTGATGATATATAGATCTTAGTTTTAGAGGCTCGCTCAGTGAATCCACCCGCAATCGTAATGGCTTTGTTTACGGTTAACCCCGGATGATACGGATAACTCCCGGATATTTTCACTTGTCCGTTGATAAAATAGGGACGATATTCGACTATGCTGACAAAAACATTGGGGTTAACCAGATACCCATCGATTAAACCATTGTGGATAGCAGTTTTTACTTCCTCAATCGTTTTTCCTTTCAGTTTAATTCGTCCCAAAAAAGGGTAATCAATGTTACCACTGTCACCCACACGCGTTTCAATAGATAACTCTGGTTCATCATAAACTTGAATCCGAATTTGATCCCCAACGCCTAACTTATAAAAACTCTCATTGGCCAATGTTGACCAGGAAAGACAACTCAATAGAATGACTAAGAAGTACTTCATCGTAAGTTACATCACACCTTCAATAGCAAAGTAATAAACATTTTGATCGTAGCTTAACGAACTGATGCTGGAATCTCTTGATTCAAGTTGGTAGCCGACTTTGAATGTTAGCCAACGACGAAAATCGTAGCTTAATGAAAGTGTTACCTTACTGGTGTCATCGTCGCGAGCAGTGCTGGTGTAATTCTCGCTTAATAGAGAATAATCGACGTTAGAAGAGATGATGTCACTCCAATTGTGTGTCCAATTTGCGTTATACACTTTGGTATCGATTGAATCACCTGTACCGTCAGTATCGGTTGATTTACGATTTGTTTTCAACTGCACTGCAGAGTATGTGCGGATGAGATAAGTGACATCAATATCCCATGAAAAAGAGTCGAAATCTTCCCTAGAAGAGGATTCAAAATCTTTATGTTGCATACCGACCTTGGCATTTCCCTGCAGTTTCCCTGTTGCGTCCCACGAGGTACCAACATATCCCATATAATGGGTGCTGTCTTTGAGAGTTGAGCCTGGGGCTATATCACTATAATGCCTATCATTAACGATAATTTGGAAAACCAACGATGTTTTTGGCAGCGCTTTATAGTATAGAGAGCTGTTGAATCGTAATTCATCCCAATTTTGGTATTGAGTAATATTTTGGTTGTTTTTATAGTCCAAATTGCCCCAACCAAGGTTGGTTTCTATTCGACCTTTGGCGTCTTCACCACCAAAACCGTAACCGAGGTTGACGTTATTGGTGTTGTATTCGTTGTACGACAAATTGAGTGTCGTATCGTTATCACCACGCTGTTCATGAGTTAATGCAAGAGCATAGCTGAAGTCAAATCGATGCTTGGAATTGAGCTCCCAGTCACTGGCTAAATCAAAGAAATGGTCAGTGTAGTTATCTTTGCTAGAGCTGAAAAAATCGCCTCTTTGTAGTCGATAACCTACGCGATGTTTCTGGCCACTTGTCGGCTCTATTGCTAAACCGATACCAGGTTCGAACACTGAATATTGGGAATGTTCGAGATCTTGTGACGCTTTTGCTAAGTTGTCGTTATAACCCGTTGATAAGTTTAAAAACGGTACAATAGCAATCCCTGACTCAGTCATAATTGGGTTGGGTTGCGGTTTTGCTTGTACGGCTGATAACGCAAAAAAAGCCAAACCAAAGGACGCGATTCTATTTAAATTAGTTGTTTTCATATGAGTATGCTTTATCCATTCTAGTAAGCATTCTTGCCTACAAATCCTTTAAATACGGTAAGAAATACGATTTTGATGTCGAACCACAACGACCATCTGTGTATATAGTCCAAATCAAATTGGACACGTTTTTCCATTTTATCTAGCGTATCGGTTTCACCACGCCAGCCATTAATTTGTGCCCAGCCAGTAATTCCTGGTTTTACTTTATGTCTCAGCATGTAGCGGTTAACTATCGTTCGATACTCTTCGTTGTGCGCTACGGCATGAGGGCGAGGGCCGACAATAGACATTCGACCTTGAAGCACATTAATAAACTGTGGTAGCTCATCTAGTGATGTCTTCCGAATAAACGCACCAAAAGGAGTCACTCGGGGATCATTTTTTGTGGCTTGTGTTACTTTGTTCCCATTGTCCATGGCACGCATGCTTCTGAATTTCCATACTTTGATAGACTTTCCATCCAGCCCATAACGCATCTGTTTGAAAATAATAGGGCCGGGCGAGCTGAGTTTTACGCCTACTGCAACCGCAATAAGGACAGGACTGATTAAAATCAAGATAAGACTACTTAAGACTAAATCTTCAAAACGTTTTAGCCACGTACCTAACCCATTGAACGGTGTATCAAAAATACTAAAAGCATTAACATCGCCGATGGTATACCAACGCGAATGCAGTAAATTGAAGGTGAAAAAATCCGGCACAATATAGGTATTCACTGTGCTATCCGAAAAGGCCTCTAGAATCTTGCTGATTCGATGCTGGGCTTGCATTGGTAGTGCTATGTACACACTTTTTACTTCACCGTTTTTGGCAAGTGTTAATGCATCATTAACTTTACCGAGCACTGGAATATCACTTGCGATACGTTCATCACCCCTATCATCGTAAAAGCCAGTCAGTTTAATACCTAACTCAGGGTTATTGATGAGATTTTTCGATAGTTCTAGGCCCTGCGGTGTCATGCCGATAATGACAGCTTTAGTGGTGTGATAACCTTTTTTATGTAGATAGTAAATGACTGTAAATGCGACGAAGCGCCAAAGCAGTAATAAAATAAATGATCCGACAAACCAAAAACCTAAAATTAAACGTGAGAAATCGCTTCCAGTTTTTGTGAAATAACCAACTAAAGTTAAGCAACCAACAGTTGAAGCCCAACAAAAAGCAGTGTGTAGAGTTAAAACTCTAAGTTTTGTGGTTCGCCAACCGCTGTATATATCAAGGCTTTCAGCAATAAATGAATAAAAAATAACCCCTAAAAGTCCCACAGATATATAAGACATCGTAACGATATGTGAGTGAAACTTTAGTGTAATATACATTGTGATCAGTATTACTAAGCAATCTATCAGGCGGTAGAAAAATTTACCTTGATAGTTAGAAATACGGATCCTTCCTCTTTCACCCATTGTAGAAGCTCCTAACCGCTCAATTATTAAGGTAACGAATAATAATTATTTTTTAGCAGTGCATTCTCATATTAAGCTCCGACGACTTCAACTGATCAGGTGCATCAAAAATAAGACGCGATGTGTGATATACGGAATGGGTGACTGTATTTTGGGTTTTTCAATTTGAGATAGAGTACGGAGAGTCGGATAAGGTGATGTAATCACTTACTATTACTGCATTAACTTAATGTGGTCACCTTGTTAGACGACCTTTATATAAGAGCTAGCTAATGTTTAAATGAAAATAATGGAGGGTATTTACGGTGTAAGAATTAAAGCTAAATTTGATTGTGTTTTTATCTCTTCTTAATCTTATGGATATTGCGACAGCTTAAGGGTAAGTCACGCTATATCGTGTGGGTTTATGATTCATTGCTAACACAAGGTTAAGTGAGACAGCCCCGAGCACAGACAGTGTGGCAATGGAAAACGAAACAAAAAAGGCAGAAGCAGCTAAAATTGAGCAATCTATAACCAACTGACTTTTGCCAACAGGGATCCCAAATTTATCTTGAATAAACAAACACAAGACATTAAAGCCACCCAAGCTGGAACGGTGACGAAAGAGAATTAACATGCCAAGACCCATTAATAATCCCCCGGCAATGGCGCAGTAAATTTCATTGACCATTTCCAAAGAAATTACCAAATAAAGATGGTCTGCAAAAATAGAGACTAATGCGCCGGATAGCGCGCTGTTGATGGCAAAGCGATGACCGAATCGTTTCCAAGCCAAAATGTAAAAAGGGGTGTTAGCCAAAAAATAAATGCTACCAAATGAGGCTGGGACTAACTGGCTGATCAGCAGTGCTAAACCAGCGGTTCCACCTGTTAGTAAATGAGCGGACTGGAGAAAGAAGACGCCTTGTGCGACCAAAAAGGTTCCCGTTAAAATGGCAACCCAATCTTCTTTACGTGTGTGTGTTCGCATCGATAAATAATTTTAATAGCTAAGAATGGCGAGCATAGTAAAGAAAAAGTAATATTTTCGGTAGATAGAGAGTGAAAATTGAGGTAAACCTATGTAATTGCAGCTTTACAAGGTGTAAAGCAGAATGGTTGACATACTAACTCATCATTATCCAACTTACTGTTTAGCATGAGTTACCTCACTATCCATTATGACAAAACTGCATGATTATTTCTGTAATTTGTTCTTTATGACCCAGATCAAATTATGTAGAATGTGCGCCATATTACGGTGACGAAAACGTTTGCTTTTAGTCGTTGTGTGGTTTTTTTGAAACTTTCAGTAAAATCTGAGTCAGGAGATACAGATGCTTAAGCGTGATATGAACATCGCAGATTACGATGCGGACCTGTTCGCAGCTATTCAAGAAGAGACTCTTCGTCAGGAAGAACACATTGAACTTATCGCTTCGGAAAACTACACAAGCCCACGTGTAATGGAAGCACAAGGTTCACAGCTCACCAATAAATACGCTGAAGGTTACCCAGGTAAACGCTATTACGGTGGTTGTGAGTTTGTCGATAAAGTAGAAACACTGGCGATTGAACGTGCGTGTGAACTGTTTGGTGCAGACTATGCGAACGTGCAGCCGCATTCAGGCTCACAAGCAAACAACGCGGTTTATATGGCTTTGCTTAACGCAGGTGATACCGTATTAGGAATGAGCTTGGCACACGGTGGCCATTTGACTCACGGTTCTCCTGTCAACTTTTCTGGTAAGCTGTACAACATCATTCCTTATGGCATTGATGCAAAAGGTCAAATTAACTACGAAGAGATGGAAGCATTAGCGGTTGAGCATCAGCCAAAAATGATCATCGGTGGCTTCTCTGCTTATTCACAAGTTTGCGACTGGAAAAGAATGCGTGAAATTGCTGATAAAGTGGGCGCTTACTTGTTCGTTGATATGGCGCATGTAGCTGGTTTGATTGCGGCGGGTGTTTACCCTAACCCAGTTCCTCATGCCCACGTAGTGACGACCACTACCCACAAAACACTGGCAGGTCCTCGTGGTGGGCTTATTCTTTCGAATGCAGGTGAAGACTTATATAAGAAGCTTAACTCAGCCGTATTCCCTGGTGGTCAAGGTGGTCCTTTAATGCACGTTATCGCAGGTAAAGCGGTTGCGTTCAAAGAAGCTCTAGAACCAGAGTTCAAAGAGTATCAAAAACGCGTAGTCGCCAATGCGAAAGCGATGGTGGCCGAGTTTTTGGCTCGTGGTTACAACATTGTTTCAGGTTCCACAGAAAATCACCTGTTCCTTGTCGATTTGATCGATAAAAATATTACAGGTAAAGATGCTGATGCGGCATTGGGTGCGGCTAACATTACAGTGAACAAAAACTCTGTACCGAATGATCCGCGTAGCCCATTTGTCACCTCTGGCATCCGCGTGGGTTCTCCATCAATTACTCGCCGTGGTTTTACTGAAGCTGATGCGAAAGCACTAGCTGGATGGATGTGTGATATTTTGGACAACATGGGTGATGAATCTGTGATTCAAGCAACGAAGGCAAAAGTGTTAGAAATTTGTAAGCGTTTGCCTGTATACGCGTAGTTTTACGCACAATAAAATAAAAGCTCCTAATATTCAGGAGCTTTTTTATTTGGTCATTATTTATTTTATTGAGCACCAATAAGAAGAGTGGCCTCTCGCTGTTGAATGTGCTCTGCAGAACTATTTTGCAATGCTGAGCAATGTGCCTGACTTACATTGAAAAGAGTAATATTTAGTGCTCTCGTTAAATTTGCCTAAACCTTCACCATCACAATACTCAATATTAATATTGCGCATAGTATCAAGTGTCTTTTCGCTATTTAAGGCAAACTTAGAGCCGTCAGCGCAGACAATACGAACGCGGCCATCATCACTCACAGAGTAAATGTTGACTTCAGTATTACAAAGCTCAAAGGAGGCTTCACGATAGTTATCTTGCTGAGTATTAGACGCACAACCGGCCATTAAAGTGGCTGTAACAAGTGCTAATGTACTGATCGTTTTCATATTAATAAATCCCTAGCTTTGTTATCTATTTTCTATGTCGTTAGCCTATAGAACATAGAATCAATATTCAAGCTTCAATCATTAACCGAGCAGAGTCTCAAAAACCGATGAGTGAACATCGGCTTGATTGAACTTGTTCTGTGTGGTTATTTCACTTCTAGCCCTTTGGCTTGCATATCCGCATGATAGGAGGAACGTACGAACGGACCACAGGCGGCGTGAGTAAATCCAAGCTCTAGTGCGATCTCTTTAAGTTCGTCAAATTCAGACGGTGGAACGTAGCGTTCAACTGGCAGGTGATGGCGACTCGGTGCTAAATATTGGCCAAGAGTAAGCATTGTGACGTCGTGAGCTCGAAGATCTTTCAATACTTCCACGATCTCTTCTTTTGTTTCACCAAGCCCCATCATGATGCCTGATTTGGTAGGGATACTTGGATGTTGTTGCTTGAATTTCTTCAACAGTTCCAGTGACCATTTATAGTTTGCCCCAGGACGCGCCTTACGATATAGGCGTGGCGCGGTTTCTAAGTTGTGGTTAAACACATCCGGTGGGTTATCTTTGAGTAGTTCAAGGGCGATATCCATTCGGCCACGAAAATCCGGTACTAACGTTTCGATACGGATCTCTGGGTTTAATGCTCGAATTTCACGGTTACAGTCGGCAAAATGTTGGGCACCACCATCACGTAGGTCATCACGGTCAACTGAGGTGATAACCACGTATTTCAACTTCATATCCTTAATGGTTTGCGCCAGTTTTTGTGGTTCGTTTGTCTCTGGGGCATTTGGCCGTCCATGAGCAACGTCACAAAATGGGCACCGTCTTGTGCAGATGGCGCCTAAAATCATAAAGGTGGCGGTTCCGTGGTTAAAGCATTCTGCTAGGTTAGGGCAAGACGCTTCTTCACACACCGAATGGAGATTATTTTTACGCATTGCCGATTTGATCTCTTGGATGCGTTGGCTATCACTCGGCAGCTTAATTTTCATCCACTCGGGCTTACGCAAAACTTCTTTTTGTTCGGCGGCTGGCATATTTTTTACAGGAATTAATGCCATTTTATCAGCGTCGCGGTATTTAACGCCTTTTTCCATTTGGATCGGTTTGCTCATGCTTTTTACCTTTGAAGAGGTGCTTCTGTGCTGAATTCTACTTGCTCGTAAGCCAATATGTTAACGAGTTCTATTATAAGTTGTTTTTCTACGGTTTGTAGTTCTGTCGGGCCGCCCAGTTCACTGACTTGGGCCATTTCTAAACCCTGATAACCACAAGGGTTAATGCGTAGGAAAGGGGAGAGATCCATGTTGACGTTTAGCGCTAAACCATGAAACGAACAACCTTTACGGATCCGTAACCCAAGAGAGCAGATTTTTTTCCCTTTGACATAGACACCAGGGGCATCTGGTCTTGCGGCTGAGTCAATACGGTATGCTTGCAAGGTATTGATCACGATCTGTTCAATTTTGGTCACTAACTCTCTTACACCTAATTTTTTGCGGCGTAAATCGATCAAGAAATAAGCCACTAGTTGGCCTGGACCATGGTAGGTAACTTGGCCGCCTCGGTCACTTTGTACCACTGGAATATCGCCAGTATTGAGAAGATGCTCAGCTTTACCTGCTTGGCCTTGGGTAAAAACTGGTTGATGTTCGACAAGCCAAATCTGATCCGGTGTGCTTTCGGTTCTTGTATCGGTAAATTCATGCATAGCTTCCCATACAGGAAGGTATTCTTGGCGCCCCAGACGTTTTACAACAAGCGAATTTAACATCAGCGTGACTCATCTACCGTATAAATAAAGTTTTTGGATTATAAACTTCTTCCAGCGAATGGACTACTAATGAGGACGATAAATTTGTCCTTAGTGTGATGGGGTATATGCTAGCTATATGATTTATATTAAAAAAGCAGCCTAAGCTGCTTTCAAAAAAAATTGAATAAATCAAAAAATGAGAGGCTAGGCATCTCAATCACGGTTTTTGGGCTACAGAACCATACGTACGATATCGATCTCGCCTAGCTCTTTGTACAGTATTTCAACTTGCTCGATAGAGGTGGCGGTAATGTTAATCGATAAGGAGTGATAAGTCCCTTTTGCACTGGGTTTAACTCGTGGGCTGTAATCACCTGGAGCGTGACGTTGGATAACTTCAAGAACCTTCTCTGGAAGTTCGGGCTTTGCGTGGCCCATCACCTTGTAGGTAAATGAACAAGGAAACTCGAGTAAGTCTTTGAGTTTTGCATCAGAGTTGATAGTCAGCATAATGGAAACTCCCGTTGATAATTCGATTAGCGGTGGCGAATACTACAGCGAATGTTGATGGAACTCAATAATCACAAAGCCGCGGTAAGGCGGCTTTGTTTTATCTTCTACAAGGGATATCAGAATAATCCTTTGAAAAGTAATACAATGTAGTCCCAAAGACGGCTAAATATGCTGCCTTCATCAACATTTTCTAATGCCAAAAGAGGGTATTCAGCCACGTCTTTGCCATCAAGCTGGTAGTAAAGCTTACCGACCACATCGCCTTGGCTTATTGGCGCTCTGAGCTCTTTTTCAAGAACAAAGCTTGCGCTGAGATCCTTCGCTTGACCGCGAGGGAGTGTAACGTAAGTATCTTCATTGACACCAAGCGCCACTTTATCCTTGTCACCCATCCAGATTTTTTCTTCGACGAATGTTTCACCTGCTTTGTGTGGCGCAACGGTTTCGAAGAATCTAAAGCCATAGCTCAGAAGTTTTTTACTTTCTGATTTACGAGCATTTTCATCTTTGGTACCCATAACCACAGCAACGAGGCGCATTTTCCCTTCCGTTGCAGAGCTAACTAAACTGTACCCAGCATTACTCGTATGACCGGTTTTAATACCATCTACGTTCATACTTTTATCCCACAGCAAACCATTTCGGTTGTACTGGGTAATCCCGTTATAGGTATATTTCTGCTCTGAATAAATACGGTACTCGTTTGGTACATCACGAATCAACGCTTGACCTAGTAGCGCCATGTCATATGGAGTTGAATAGAGATTTGGGTTATCTAGACCGTGTACGTTAGCAAAGTGCGTATTGCTCATTTTTAGTGAACTTGCCCACGCATTCATTAGGTCAACAAAAGCGTCTTCTGAGCCAGCAATGTGTTCAGCCATCGCCACGCAAGCGTCATTACCAGACTGAATGATGATACCTTTGTTCAGTTCTTCTACGGTAACTGTAGTGCCGACTTCAATAAACATTTTAGACGAGTCAGGGAAGTTTTTAGCCCACGCATTTTTACTGACCACCACTTTATCTTGTGGAGAGATATTGCCACGTTTAAGTTCTTGGCCAATCACGTAGCTGGTCATCATTTTCGTCAAACTTGCAGGTGAAAGTTTGGTGTTCATCTCTTTTTCTGCCAGCACTTTACCTGAATGGTAGTCCATCAACACATAGCCTTTAGCGGCAATTTGAGGAGCATCAGGTATCACGATAGGCGCAGAAAATACTGAGCTAGTAAAGGTTGCAGAAAGCGCAATAGAAGACGCTAGAATCGGTTTTAAGAATGTGTGTTTTTTCATGAGGAATGCAAATTATCTTATTAACTGTCCATATCTTAACAGAAACGACCTATCAAACCAGAGCTTGAATCAAGATCACTGGATTTGATAAGTCACTGAGTGACGGGTTGCGCTTTGATGAAGGCGGTCTCGTAACCGAGTAATTTAACTTTTTCTAGCGTTTGTTGAGTCAGGGCATCGTCATTAAATGGCCCTAAAAATACGCGATGACTGCCATTCACACTGTCTACAAAGCTTTCAACCGTCAATGTTTGACTCAATTGTTCGGATAAAGTTCGTATTCTTTGCTCTGATTTTGCAGAGGCAACTTGGATGAGATATTGAACCTTCTTTTTCTGTGGTGACGTCGTGATGGGTTTATCGATGGTGATGACTTCGATAGCCACATTCGCAGTCCCGGTTTGAACTACACCTAATTTGTAAGCGGCAGCGTAACTTAAATCAATAATTCGTCCCTCATGAAAGGGACCGCGATCGTTTACCCGAACGATCGCGGTTTTTTTGTTATCTAAATTCGTTACTTTAACGTAGCTGGGTAACGGCAACGTTTTATGGGCGGCCGTCATCGAATACATGTCGTAGATTTCACCGTTGGATGTCAGATGTCCATGAAACTTTTTTCCATACCACGAGGCTTGGCCTTTCTCTGTAAATCCTTTGGCCTCTTTGACAATGGTGTAGTTTATGCCTCTCAAAGTGTAATTCTTGTTGCCGCCCAAACTATAGGGTTCGTATTGCGGATGTGCATCTTCAATATGCTCAACCGAGAGTGGCGTGTTAGGGGCCACGTCGTCTGTTATTGAATAGCGGCTTGAAGAGCTACAACCGATGAGAAATAGACTCGTTAATATAAAGATAAATAGGGAGTTTCTCATGCTTAGGTTGCCTTAGAAAATGCTTTTCGGTGAGTGTGGATAGACATCAGTATGCCAAAGCCAGCCATGAGAGTGACCATGGAAGTGCCACCATAGCTGATGAGGGCTAAGGGAACACCAACCACGGGTAAAATACCACTGACCATACCTATATTTACAAAAACGTAAACAAAGAAGCTGAGTACAATACTTCCAGCCATCATTCGCCCGAAAGCTGTTTGTGCGTTGCTCGCGAGGTATAGACCACGTCCGATGATAAAGAGATAAATAGCGAGTAAACACAAGATGCCAATCATGCCCCACTCTTCAGCAATGACGGCAAAAATGAAGTCGGTGTGCCGCTCAGGTAAGAATTCAAGTTGCGACTGTGTACCGTGTAGCCATCCTTTTCCTGACAACCCACCAGACCCAATGGCTATTTTACTCTGAATGATATGATAACCTGCACCGAGAGGATCGGATTCCGGATTGAAAAGTGTTCTGACTCGGGTTTTTTGATATTCACGCATCAGAAAGAACCAAAGCACAGGTATGAAGCCACCCAAAGCCACGGCGGCAGAAAAAATGATTCGCCAGCTTATTCCAGATAAGAAAATGACAAAAATGCCGGAGGCTGCAATCAATATTGAAGTGCCAAGATCGGGCTGCTTCGCGATTAGCACGGTAGGGATAAACACCATTAACAGCGAAACGACTAGGGTTTTAAAGGTGGGTGGAAGAGAACGTTTCCCTATGTAGCGAGCGACCATGAGAGGCACTGCGAGTTTAAGCAATTCTGAGGGCTGAAAACGAACAAAGCCTAAATTTAACCAGCGCTGAGCTCCCTTGGACGATTCGCCAAAAAACAGCACGCCGAGCAACAGCAGTACGCCGCAGAAAAACATAAAGGGTGCAAGAGACTCATAAGTTCTTGGGGAAATTTGAGCAAGAAAGATCATCACACCGAGAGCCAGTACCATGCGCATGGCTTGGCGATCCATCATAGTTAAGCTCTGACCGCTGGCGCTGTACATCACGACCAGCCCAAACCCCATCAATAACAAAATACCCAGCAGTAATGGCAAGTCGATGTGCAAACGCTCAAAAAGCGCTCGATTTTGTCCTGTTGAAGGATCCAGTTCCATTATTTTTCAGCCTCTTTACCTAGAATGGCGCGATCAAATATTTTCCTAACAACGGGTCCACCATTGCCAGAACCTCCCCCTGCGTTTTCGAGTACCAGAGTGACAATAAGCTGCGGGTCATCTACAGGCGCAAAGCCTGTGAATAGGGCATGGTCACGAAGGTGTTCGGCTAATTCATCGGCCTTATACACTTGGTTTTCTGCCAAGCCAAACACTTGCGCAGTTCCAGATTTTCCAGCGCTGACATATTTCATATTGGTAAATGAGCGCCGTGCGGTTCCTTTTTTGCCGTGGTTTACAAGACGCATGCCATTGATTGCGATGTCCCAATAGCGTTTCGGCACCCCTTCGATCGGTGGCGAAGTTTCTAATTCTGAAAGCTCTTGCCTGCTAAACTCTTCACCATTTTTGAGCGTCGAACGCAATAAATGCGGCGCAATCACTTTGCCGTGATTAACCAGCACGGAAGTCGCTTTGGCAATTTGCATCGGTGTTGATGTCCAATACCCTTGGCCAATGCCGACCGGAATCGTATCACCTTGATACCAAGGGGTTCGGTGACGTGCCATTTTCCACTCACGCGTTGGCATGTTCGCTTTGCCTTCTTCATAAATGTCTAAACCTGTATAGTCACCAAAGCCAAATTTCATCATCCAACTAGAGAGACGATCAATACCCAAATCGTAGGCGATTTGGTAAAAGAAGGTATCGACAGACTCTTCGAGCGCCTTATTAATGTCCACTCGACCATGCCCCCAGCGCAACCAGTCTCGGAAGGGCCGCGTTTTGGAGTTTGGTATCACCCAATAACCAGGATCATTACGTGTTGTTGTTGGGGTTATAACCCCTTCTTGAAGTGCAGCGACGGCAATAAAAGGTTTAATCGTTGAGCCGGGAGGGTAAATACCAAGTGTCGCTCGATTGACTAACGGGCGGTCTGGGTCATTGAGAAGTTCGTTGTAGGCGGCGCTAGAAATACCATGTACGAATGGGTTTGGATCGTAGCTTGGACTTGATGCCATGGTAAGGACACCGTTATCTTTTGGATCGAGCACTACAATTGAACCTCGACGGCCATCCAACAACTTGTGCACATAAAGCTGCAGATCAATGTCCAAGCTTAATACAATGTCTTTCCCTGCCACGGGAGGGACGTATTTTAAGGTGCGAATGATGCGTCCTCGGCTATTGACCTCAACTTCTTGGTAGCCAGCCGTGCCGTGCAGCACATCCTCATAAAAGCGTTCAATCCCCAGTTTGCCAATATCACGAGTGGCTTGGTAATTGGCTGAGCGCTCTTCGCGTTCTAGACGTTCCATATCTCGGTCATTGATCCTGGATACATAACCGATAACATGAGTGAGAACTTCACCATAGGGGTAGTAGCGCTTTAAGCTTGCGCTTACTGATACACCGGGAAACTTGTGCTGATTGACCGAAAAAATAGCCACTTCTTCCGGTGTTAACTGTGTCAAAAGCGGCACTGAATTAAACCGGCGTGTCTGACGACGCTCTTTTTCAAAGGTGGCAATTTTTTCTGGTGAGATGGTCAGGTATTGCTGTAAGCGCGTGATCGTATCATCCATATCGCGCACTTGCTCAGGTGTGATCTCTAAGTTGAATACTGGGCGGTTTTCCGCTAGTAGCACACCATTGCGGTCATAAATTAACCCTCGATTAGGCGCAATCGGGACGATTTTGATTCGGTTATCATTGGATCGCGTTTTGTAATCTTGATATTGGTTAATTTGAATATGGTACAAATTGGTAAGCAGAACGCCCACCAGCATGATGATCGCAATAAAAGAGACAATTGCTCGGTTGCGAAACAGCCGAGCTTCTGATTGGTAGTCACGAATTTGGCTACGCTTACGTAACATGAATAGTTATTCTCGGTGATAAGGGTGATTAGCCGTAATACTCCAAGCGCGGTACAAACTCTCTGCCATGACCACTCGAACCAAAGGGTGAGGAAGTGTCAACGGCGAAAGCGACCAGCTCTGCTCTGCGGCGGCTTTGCATGCAGGAGAGAGCCCTTCAGGGCCACCAATTAAAATCGATACATCACGGGCATCGAGCTTCCAACTTTCAAGTTGTTCCGCCAGTTGTTCGGTATCCCAACGCTTACCTGGAATATCGAGAGTAACAATTCGATTGCTTTTTGGCACGGCCGCGAGCATAGCTTCGCCTTCTTTTTGCAAAATTCTTGCAATATCCGCATTTTTGCCACGTTTGCCCGCTTGTATCTCCACTAATTCAAGCGGCATATCGTGTGGAAAACGTCGGCGGTACTCTTGAAAGCCTTCTTCTACCCATTTAGGCATTTTGGTACCAACGGCAATCAACTGAATTTTCAAAACTTAACTCCAAAGTTTTTCAAGCTGGTACAGATCACGATGCTCTTCTTGCATAACATGCAACATGCTGCTGCCCATGTCTAGCACGACCCATTCGCCTTCACTTTCGCCATCCATACCCAGTGGTTCCATGCCCACTTTTTTGACTTCAGTTGCGACATGTTCGGCAATCGAGGCTACATGTCGTTTTGATGTGCCTGTGCAAATGATCATGTAATCGGTGATGCTAGATTTTCCCTTAACATCTAAGGTTTTGATATCAATGGCTTTCATATCGTCGGCTTTATCGGCAAGAAAGCCTTTCAATTCGTGGTGTTGCAAGCGTCATCTCCTTTAAAAATTGGTCTGGTTACTGACAAAATGGCGCGGAGTATAACACGCCTTCAAGCCAACTTTGATACAACGGACTGTGGCAAGCAAAATTCGACACTGATTTGCTGCAATATTGGCCAAGTTGAGGTTTCATACTGAGTTTTAGTTACTCTTTCGGCTTGGGTGAGTAATGCAATCAGCTGTTTGAGTTTATCTCTCGATAGTCTTTTTAAGCTTGCCGCGTACCAAGGTCGCTTGGATTGCCAAATTCGGTACTTATCAAAGATTGAGCCAATCGGCATCTGGGTTAAATCTTGATGCATTTGCAGCAGCAGCAGCAGCTCTTTTTGTAGGCTACGTATCAGAATCACAGGCTCAGTGCCTTCGGTAATGAGCTGGCGTAAAATACGTTGTGACCGATTCGCTTGCCCTTCGAGCAGCGCATCGACCCAGTGAAAGACAGTGAAGTGGTTATGTCGGCTTAATGACTCTTCTAAGCGGATCAGCGTCAGTAAGCCATCTGGATAGAGTAGCGCGAGTTTTTCTAAGCTTTGAGATAGTGCGAACAGATTGCCTTCATGCCATTGCGCCAGCATCTGCACTGCTTCTTGATCAGGTTTTAGCCCCAATGCGCGGCAGCGCATCATGACAAATTGTGGCAGTTTGCTGATGTCCGGGGTTAAGCAACTCACCCAACATCCTAGGCTTGAGAGTGTCTTAAACCATTTAGTGCTTTCTTGTGCTTTGGTCAATTTCTCACCGATGATCACAAGTAGTACGTCAGGATGAAGCGATTGACCTAGGGCGACGAGCTCTTTCGCTGTTGCCGCATTTGCACCCGTTTCAGGTAATTCAATTTCAATGATTTTTTTGCTGGAAAATAAACTTAAAGCTTGGCAGCAGTCATAGACTTGATCCCAGTTTAAATGGGCATCGGCACTGAAACGATGGCGTTCTTCAAATCCTTGTTCTAATGCTTTTTTCTCTATCGCCACGCGTGATTCTTGCAGCAATAGCGGTTCGTTGCCAAACAGTAAGTAAAGCCCCATCAAGGGCTTGTTTAAGTGATCGGCCAGCTTGTCAGCAAATATTCTCATTACTCGCCTTTAGTTTGTCGCAGGAGCCGTGAATTGTGACGGTTCACTTTCCACGGTGTTTATCTCATAGGCCTGCTGGTCTGTTTGCTGCTGTTCATTTTCTTGTTGTTCAAGTTGATGTTCATTCGCTGCAATATCGGCTTTTAGACGTGCCATTTGGCGTAGAATTTGAGTTGCAGCTAGTTTACGCATCTCATCTTCAATCATGTCTCGCTCTACCGATTTGGCGAGAGCGGTTAATGGGTTATCAAGATAGCTACGAGTCACACTGGTTGAAAACGTTTTTATCCCCACTTCAGGTAGGGTGACGCTATAGGAGGCGTTGAACGTCAATTCCAATTCAGCAGCACGAGTATTTTGATAAAGCGAAAGCGTCCGTTCACCAACACTCTCGTTTATTAGATAGATGTTTGGCACCGTCTCTGAGGGGGAAACAATCTCAATGTCACTCATTCGTAATTGATTTTTTACCATACGAGTGAAGGTACTGTATTGGTCGTAGCTGGTGACAGAGACTCGATTGAGTTCTTCTGGAACGGAGTAATCGCCACGAAGATGAAAGCCGCAAGCGGAGAGTAGGCTGCTCATAATAACAATTAACGATAATTTCAGAGAGTAAGACGAAATTTGGCGCATTGGGGTTAAGTTCTCATATATTTAGGTGACTTATCTTAGCGCTCTATAGCTCTGTGGGTAAGAACGCTAAGATAAATCAACAGGGCAGCGAGCTACCCTGTTGATAAACCAGTTATTACGACATTAGGCTGCGATATTAGTTCGCAACGATGTTCAGTAACTTACCTGGTACATAGATAACTTTACGAACGGTTAAGCCATCCGTAAATTTCATGACGTTCTCGTCCGCTAAACCGAGTACTTCAACCTGATCTTTACTTGCATCAGCGGCTACGGTCAGCTTACCACGAAGTTTTCCGTTAACTTGTAGGACGATCAGTTTTTCATCTTCCACTAGGGCGGATTCGTCGTAGGTCGGCCACACGGTATTATCTACATCACTCTCACCCAGTGCATTCCACAGTTCAAAGCTGATATGAGGAGTGATTGGGTAAAGCATGCTGACAACCGCTTTTAAAGCCTCGTCGAGAATGGCCCGATCTTGCACGGATTCTTGTGACGCTTTAGTGAGTTTATTCATCAACTCCATAATCGCAGCAATGGCGGTATTGAACGTCTGGCGGCGTGCAATATCGTCAGTCACTTTGGCGATGGTTTTATGCACATCACGACGCAGCGCTTTTTGTTCACCAGTAAGAGAGGCGCTATCTACCGCTTCAGCCACACCTTTAGCGCTATGTTCTGCAACCAGTTTCCAGACGCGTTTTAGGAAGCGGTTAGCACCTTCTACACCAGACTCTTGCCATTCAAGCGTCATGTCAGCCGGAGAGGCAAACATCATGAATAGACGAACCGTATCGGCGCCATACTTATCAACCATCTCTTGCGGGTCGATACCGTTGTTTTTCGACTTAGACATTTTGATCATGCCTGAGTGCTCAACGTTGCGGCCTTGGTTGTCTACGGCTTGAGTGATGCGACCTTTACCGTCGCGTTCCACTTTTACGTCAGTTGGCGCTACCCACTCTTTGGTGCCTTTCTCGTTCGTGTGGTAGAACGCATCTGCCAATACCATGCCTTGGCAAAGTAGTTGCTTGAAAGGTTCATCTGAAGTGACATAGCCTGCATCACGCAGTAGCTTATGGAAGAAGCGTGAGTAGAGCAGGTGCATACAAGCATGCTCAATACCACCGATGTATTGGTCTACTGGTAACCAGTAGTTTGCCTTCGCTGGGTCTAAAATATCGTCCGCTTGTGGTGAACAGTAACGAGCGTAATACCAAGACGACTCCATAAACGTATCGAAGGTATCGGTTTCACGTAGTGCAGGCTCGCCATTAAAGGTGGTTTTGGCCCACTCTTTGTCGGCTTTGATTGGGCTAGTTACACCATCCATCACAACATCTTCTGGTAGAATGACGGGCAGTTGATCAATTGGCACTGGGTGAACTTGGCCATCTTCAGTGGTCACCATAGGAATCGGCGCGCCCCAGTAACGTTGGCGAGAAACCCCCCAGTCACGTAGACGGAAATTAACGGTTTTCTTGCCTTTACCTTCAGCCTCCAGCTTGGCTGCAATAGCATCAAATGCTGCTTGGAAGGCTAAACCATCAAATTCGCCAGAACCAAACAGGACTCCTTTTTCAGTGTACGCAGCGCTAGACACATCGACTTCAGAGCCATCTTCTGGTTTGATGACTGGAATGATGTCTAGGCCATATTTGGTGGCGAACTCAAAGTCACGTTGGTCATGAGCAGGTACGGCCATCACCGCGCCTGTACCGTAATCCATCAGCACAAAGTTGGCGATATAAATAGGCACTTCACGACCATTTAAAGGATGAATGGCCGTTAAGCCTGTATCCATGCCTTTCTTTTCCATGGTCGCCAGTTCAGCTTCTGCAACTTTAGTGTTCTTACATTCGTCAATAAAAGAAGCTAAAGCAGGGTTATTTTGCGCTGCAATGGTCGCTAATGGATGACCAGCCGCAATGCCCACATAAGTGACACCCATCAAGGTATCAGGGCGAGTGGTATAGACGTCGAGATCTGAATGACCGTTGACACCAAACTTGAGCTCTACGCCTTCTGAGCGACCAATCCAGTTACGCTGCATGGTTTTGACCATTTCAGGCCAACCTTCTAAGTTCTCTAAATCGTCCAACAGTTCTTGTGCGTACGCGGTGATCTTAATAAACCATTGTGGGATCTCTTTTTGTTCTACTGGTGTATCACAACGCCAGCAGCAGCCATCTTCAACTTGCTCGTTAGCGAGAACGGTTTGGTCGTTTGGACACCAGTTAACGGAAGAGGTTTTCTTGTAGACTAAGCCTTTTTGATACAGCTTAGTGAAGAACTCTTGTTCCCAGCGGTAATATTCTGGCGTGCAAGTGGCGAATTCACGGCTCCAATCGTAGCCAAAACCCAGCAGTTTTAACTGGTTTTTCATGTACTGAATATTTTCGTAGGTCCAAGGTGCTGGTGCCGTTTTGTTTTTTACAGCCGCATTTTCAGCGGGTAGGCCAAATGCGTCCCAACCAATGGGCTGCATGACGTTTTTACCTTGCAGACGTTGAAAACGAGAGACTACATCACCGATAGTATAGTTACGCACGTGACCCATGTGCAGTCGGCCACTTGGGTATGGGAACATAGAAAGACAGTAGAATTTTTCTTTATTTGGGTCTTCACTTACAACAAAGGTCTTGTTGTCATCCCAGTGCTGTTGAACTTTTTGTTCAATATCTTGCGGGTTATATTGCTCTTGCATCGATGATATCCGGTTATCTTGGAATTTGTGAGTTCGGTTAGAACAGAGTCTAATAGATCGACATAGAATACCTAAAGCAGGGGTACACAACAATAGCCAATCTGGTTTGATGGAGGTGGGTGATGCCAAAACGTAAAACAAGTTACGAAGAGATTGTGGATGACGTGATTGAAACGCTCAAACATAGTCCTGATGAAATGTCCCAAGTTTTGCAGACATCAGGTAAGGTTGTTGATGCTGCCAATAATCTCACTAAAGATGAATTGGCGCTTATTTCTGCCTATGTAAAAGCGGATCTCAAAGAATTCGCGGATAGTTTTGAAGAGAGTAGAAGCAGCCTATTTTCATTGATGATTACCAATTCAATTTGGCAGGGGCTTTTTGAAATCACTGATAAAACAAAAGTGGAATGGGTGGAATTGTTTCAAGATTTAGAACGACAAGGTTTGTATCAAGCGGGGGAGATGATAGGCCTTGGGATGTTAGTGTGTGACCATTGTGGGCATAAAACCCAGTATAATCATCCAACTGAAATTATGCCTTGTATTCAATGTGGGCAAACGGCTTTTACTCGTCAGCCATTAAAACCTTAAGTGTTGCTGATAGAAAACCTCAAAAAGGCGCTGAAATGCGCCTTTTTGAGGTTAAGAGTGAGGTGAGTGACGTCTTGTCCATCCGACGATAAAACTGAGTAACACCCAGACGTAGAGCGGCCAAGTGCCGACAGCGTGATACGGCGTCTCTCCTTTGGTCGACGTGATGGTTGCTTTCAATACGGCCGTTTCAAATTGTGGGATCTGCTGCGTTATTTTACCTTTGTGATCCGTCACGGCGGTGACACCATTGTTGGTTGAACGAATGAGCGGTTTACCCAGCTCTAAAGCTCTCATCCGAGCAATCTCCATATGTTGCAATGGGCCATTTGAATGCCCAAACCACGCATCGTTAGAGAGGGTTAAGATAAAATCTGTTTCATCGGTGACATTCGCTCTGACTTGTTCATTGAAGATGATTTCATAGCACAGTGCCGCGGTTAGGTGTCTACCCTTGGCAATCAGATTCGGTTGAATATAGTCACCACGGCTAAATGAAGACATCGGCAAGTTGAAAAAGGGTGCGATGGGCCTGAGCCAATCTTCAAATGGCACAAACTCACCAAATGGCAATAAATGATGCTTATGGTAGCGAGCGTCAGAGTCATAACGGTAGTCGCCATAAGGGTTGGTGCCAAGTACCAGAATGCTGTTGTAAAAAGATCGCTCTGGGCTTTGGTTGAGCACGCCTGTGACAATCGCACTGTCGTTCATTTTTGCCGCAGAATCTAAGTTACTCAAATAGGAAGGGATCTCGAATTCAAATGCGGGAATCGCTGCCTCTGGCCATACGATAATATCTGCGTCCCAGTTTTCTCGACTGAGATCGGTGTAGGCCATGATGGTTGGCCAGCGCTGATTGGGAAGCCATTTTTCCGCTTGCTTAATATTACCTTGAATCAGTGCAACGCGAGTTTGTGTGCTGGGATCGGGAGTGACCCAATCGAAATTGCGTAGTCCAAACCCCGTCGCCAATATGGTCAGAGGAATGAGCACGAGTATCCAAGAGCGCTTAAGCCACGTCATGGCTAGAGCGCTAGAACAGAGGAGCGTGAAAAAGGTGACCAGCTCAACGCCTCCCAGTGGTGCGAAACTGGCGAGCGGGCTATCAATTTGGCTATAACCAAGCCATAACCAAGGAAAGCCGGTCATTACCCAGCCTCGAAGCCAATCGGTAATTAGCCAAAGCGCAGGGGTGGCTAATAAAAAATGGCTGATGGTGTTATGATGGAAAAAACGGTTGAGTAAGCCAGCGAAAAGCCCAGAATAAAGGGCTAAATAACCGACCAATAATGACATCAGGAACAGGCTGGCAATTTTGGGCATACCACCAAAGGTATCAATACTGACGTGTACCCAACTGATGCCAAAAGCAAAAAAACCTAAGCCCCAGCAGTAACCGATCCACGCTGCTTTTTTAGCTGGTTGCTGATTAATGAGCAACAATAGCAACATGGGGGTGAGTATGGCCAGCGGCCAAAACTGATAAGGAGCAAAAGCGAGTGGGGTTAATGCGCCAACAAAAGCGGCCGCAAGCGGCCGCATTAGGCGATGAAAAAGTGTTTTAATCATCTATCTCATTCTGCTGATGTGAATGGGGTTATGTCACTCTTCTGCTATCACTGAAAGTGATTCAAGATCAGGAATAGTGACTTGCAGTTGAACCACTCGGCGGTTATCTGCTGCGGTGACTTTAAAGCTGTATTTGTCGATCTCTACAACTTCGCCACGGCTTGGCAGGTGGCCAAAGGCCGTCATCACCAATCCCCCTACAGTATCCACTTCTTCATCGCTGAACTTAGTACCAAAGGTTTCGTTAAACTCTTCGATGGTGGTCAGCGCTTTAACTGCAAAAGTATGTTTGCTGAGCTTACGGATATCCAATTGTTCTTCATCATCGAACTCGTCTTCAATGTCGCCAACGATTTCTTCCAAAATATCTTCAATGGTCACTAAGCCAGACACGCCACCGAATTCATCCACGACGATCGCCATGTGGTAACGCTCCTCTCGGAACTCCTTCAATAAGCGATCAACCCGTTTACTTTCTGGTACCACGACTGCCGGGCGGATCACTTCTAAAATGTTAAAAGGTGCACTGTCTGAACCTAAATATTTGAGTAAGTCCTTCGCTAGTAGAATGCCTTCAACATGGTCTTTATCTTCACTGATCACTGGGTAACGTGAGTGCTGAGCATCGGTGATCAGCGCAATTAAGGTATCCAAGTCATCGTTTTTATCGATAGTGACCATTTGTGAGCGTGGGATCATAATATCACGCACGCGCATCTCAGAAATCTCCATCACACCTTCAAGCATATCTCTTGTGTCATGGTCGATAAGGTCATTGATTTCAGAGTCGCGGATCACATCCACAAGCTCTTGGCGATCTCTCGGATCACCTTGAAATAATTGGCCTAGGCGTTCAAAGAAGGACTTTCTACTCGGACCTTCAGAATTCTGGGGGTTATCTTCGTTCATTGTTTCTCTAATTTTCCTCGCTATCAGATGTGTGATAGCACACGTATCGTACCGACTTTAGCGGTACTAGCTTCATTGTCTGGAGCTATTCCTTCTCAGCAATATACGGGTCTTCAAAGCCCATTTTTTGCAGAATTTCAGTTTCAAGAGATTCCATCTCTTCGGCTTCATCATCATCGATATGATCATAACCTAGCAGATGTAGACTGCCGTGTACAACCATATGAGCCCAGTGTGCCATCAACGGTTTTTGTTGCTCATCGGCTTCTTGTTCCACCACTTGACGGCAAATAACAAGGTCACCGAGCAGATCCAACTCTATGCCCGGAGGCATCTCAAAAGGGAAGGATAGCACGTTGGTCGGCTTATCTTTTCCTCGATAATCGCGATTGAGCTGTTGACTCTCTTCGGAATCAACAATTCGCACAGTGACTTCCGCTTGTTCCTGAAATGGGGTCACCGCGTGAGTTAACCAATGGCTGATATCATCAAAAGTAGGTAACCCTTGCTCATTTTTGACCGCTAATTGTAAATCTAGTTCGATACTCATTATTCACCAACGTTTTTTGTTGCGGTTACTGTATTCACTTCAGTAGAAACATCCACAGACTTTACTTCTCGCTCTTCACGACGACGTTGCTCTTGAGCTTTATGCTCTTTTTGGTCCTGAGCTTCCCATTTTTCGTAAGCGTTGACGATACGAGCAACCACTGGATGACGTACGACATCATCAGACAAAAAGAAGTTGAAGCTGATTTCGTCAACTTCATTGAGCACTTCAATGGCATGGCGAAGACCTGAACGAGCGCCACGTGGCAAATCGATTTGTGTCACATCACCCGTAATAACGGCTCTTGAATTAAACCCAATCCGTGTCAGGAACATTTTCATTTGTTCAACGGTAGTGTTTTGACTTTCATCTAAAATAATAAAAGCATCGTTGAGCGTACGTCCGCGCATGTAAGCGAGTGGCGCAACTTCAATCACATTGCGTTCAATGAGCTTTTCTACTCGCTCAAAGCCAAGCATTTCAAACAACGCGTCATAAAGCGGTCGTAGGTACGGGTCGACTTTTTGGCTTAAATCACCGGGTAGGAAGCCCAATTTTTCACCTGCTTCAACCGCCGGGCGTGTTAACAAAATTCGACGAACTTCTTGGCGCTCTAGCGCATCAACTGCAGCGGCAACGGCTAAGTAGGTTTTACCTGTCCCTGCAGGGCCAATACCAAAGCTGATGTCGTGCGCCACCATGTTAACGAGATACTGAGCTTGGTTAGGCGTACGCGGCTTTATCAGCCCTTTCTTGGTCTTAATGAAGACTTCTTTGCCATGTTGAATACTTGATTCAGACGGCTGCTCAAGGATCCCTGAATCTTTGATGGCTAGATGAATTTGCTCTGGTTCGATATCAGGAATTTGACCACGTATGGGTGAGGTATTAACGTACAAAGATTTGATAATATCCAACGCAGCAGCGGCAGTGTGTGGTTTACCGACTATGGTGAAAAACTGGCTGCGGTGATTAATTTCAACACCAAGACGGCGTTCTAATTGTTTGATGTTGTCATCGAATGGACCGCACAGGCTAGCAAGACGGCGGTTGTCTGAAGGTTCTAGATCTATCTCTAGCGTAACAATTTTATTGCTCAATGTTGCCTCTCAGTTTGCCATGGTACAGTGCCCGATTATGATCGAGCACTGTATGACATTATGCTTAAACCTAAGGTGTAAAAGTGGCTACCCCTAGCTCATTTTCTCGACGTGTTTTCGCCATCATTTGCGTTGGTGAAATCACGGTGCGAAGATCCATATCTTGTTCAGTGCGAACCAGTTCACCACGCAGTGAGTTGGCAAACACATCGACAATTTTTACATCGACAAATTGGCCAATCAGATCGGCGGAGCCTTCAAAGTTAACGACACGGTTATTTTCGGTACGGGCGCGAAGCTCCATTAGATTTTTCTTAGATGGGCCTTCGACTAATACGCGTTGTTCTGTACCTAACATCAAACGTGAGTAACGCATCGCTTGTGCGTTGATTGTTTGCTGCAGTTCATATAAGCGCTCTTTTTTGGCGTCTTCTGATAAATCACATGGGTAATCAGCGGCTGGCGTACCCGGGCGAGGGGAGAAGATAAAGCTGAAGCTCATATCAAAATCAACGTCTTTAATCAGCTTCATTGTATCTTGAAAGTCTTTATCTGTTTCACCGGGGAAACCGACAATAAAGTCAGAACTAATTTGGATCTCTGGGCGCGCCTTACGCAGTTTGCGAATAATGGATTTGTACTCAATCGCGGTGTGTGGGCGCTTCATCATGGTTAAGATTCGATCTGAACCACTTTGTACCGGAAGATGCAGGAAACTCACCAGTTCAGGTGTGTCTTCATAAACGGCAATAATATCGTCGGTAAATTCGAGTGGGTGGCTGGTGGTGAATCGAATGCGATCAATGCCATCAATGGAGGCGACTAAGCGTAACAGATTGGCAAATGAACAGATTTCACCATCGTGCATAGGGCCACGGTATGCGTTAACGTTTTGTCCTAAAAGATTGACTTCGCGTACACCTTGCGCCGCGAGTTGCGCGATTTCATACAACACATCATCCATCGGGCGACTGACTTCTTCACCGCGAGTGTAAGGTACTACGCAGTAAGTGCAGTATTTTGAACACCCTTCCATAATAGAGACGAATGCAGTTGCGCCGTCTGCTTTTGGTTCTGGTAAACGGTCGAATTTTTCAATCTCTGGGAACGAAATGTCCATGACTGGCGCATCGTTGGTTTGCGATTGTTTTATCATTTCTGGCAAGCGGTGTAGGGTCTGCGGGCCAAAAATAACATCAACAAAGGGAGCGCGTTCACGAATGTGATCACCTTCTTGGGTTGCAACACAGCCGCCAACGCCAATCACGACGCCTGGTTTTTTATCTTTCAATGTTTTCCAACGACCCAGTTGGTGAAAGACTTTCTCTTGTGCTTTTTCTCGGATCGAACAGGTGTTAAGTAATAATACATCTGCTTCCTCTGGCTCTTCCGTTAGCTCGTAGCCGTTTGCAGCGTTAAGCAGGTCGGCCATTTTTGATGAATCGTATTCGTTCATCTGGCAGCCCCAGGTTTTAATTAGCAGTTTCTTACTCATCTCACTTTCGCTCGTCTTATTGGTCTAAATTGGTTGAACTAATGCTCAAATTGTAGCCGCCATCTCGGCGGTAAGCCGCGTATTGTACTGCTTTAAAAAGTCACTGACTAGTCATCCAATAAAATCTCTCGCATGTTCCGTCATCTCTAGATTTTTACCATAGAAAGTGCAGGGTTTTTGTGTAAAAAAATTCGCAAAAAAGAGCTGAAAACGTACAATGAAAATCGACTCAAAACTCAGACGATTAAGTGTAAACAATGAACAATTTTGACGTGGTGGTGATTGGCGGTGGCATGGTTGGGGCGGCAGTGGCTATAGGCTTTGCTAAGCAAGGTCGCACGGTTGCTCTGGTCGAAGGTATAGAGCCTGAAGCGTTTACAATAAACCAAGCAATGGATCTGCGCGTTTCAGCCATTTCGCAAACTTCGGTTCAGTTACTTACTGACTTAGGCGCATGGGATGAAATTATGCAAATGCGTGTTTGCCCTTATCGCCGCCTAGAAACCTGGGAGCACCCAGAGTGCCGTACTCGTTTTCATAGCGATGCATTGGGCCTCCCTCAGCTGGGTTATATGGTCGAAAATCGTCTTATTCAGATCGGATTGTGGGGGCAATTTGTGCACTATCCGAATTTGCAGGTTTTTTGTCCTGATAAGCTCAAGCACATTGTGTTTGGCCAACAAAATAGCGTGCTTTTAGAGTCAGGCGCAACTCTTACTGCAACTTGGGTGATTGGTGCGGATGGTGCAAATTCTCTTGTGCGGCAGCTGGCGGGAATTGGTATTACCGCGTGGGATTATCGACACCATTGCATGTTGATCAATGTCGAAACTCATCAGCCTCAGCAAGATATTACTTGGCAGCAATTTTTTCCATCCGGCCCGCGCTCGTTTCTTCCTTTGCCGGGTAATCAAGCTTCTTTGGTATGGTATGACTCACCAAAACGAATTCGCCAATTGTGTGCGATGAACAAGCAGCAGTTAAGGGAGCAAGTGTTGGCCTCTTTTCCTGAGGAACTAGGCGATATTAACGTGTTGCAGTGTGGGGCATTTCCCCTCACTCGTCGTCATGCTCAGACGTATGCGAAACGGCAATGTGTTTTGGTTGGCGATTCAGCACACACGATTAACCCTCTGGCTGGGCAAGGGGTGAATTTAGGGTTTAAAGATGTAAAAGCGTTATTAGCTGTGACACAAAATCAAGAAGCTTTAACACAAGCGCAATTACGGAATTATGAAACATGCAGAAGGCCGGATAACTTAGTGATGCAATCAGGAATGGATCTGTTTTATAAAACGTTCAGCAACGAGGTTTTGCCAGCAAAGTTGGTGCGCAACGCGGTATTGAAGTTGGCCGAACATTCAGGCCCAGTGAAGGAAAAACTGTTGAAATACGCGTTAGGTTTGTAGTGCGATTTGAGCTGTTTTTGTAGAAACAAAAAACGCTGCAAATCAGCAGCGTTTTTTACGTAAAAAAATTTTAACGAATTACTTAGTTACACGTAGAACCGGTGTTTCACCAACAACGACAGTGCCAGAAAGCTTGTTCAGCTCTTTGATTTCGTCCATGTTAGAGATAACAACAGGTGTTAGTGTTGATTTTGCTTTCTCTTCAAGAAGCGCTAGGTCGAATTCGATAACAGTATCGCCTGCTTTAACCGCTTGGCCTTCTTGAGCGATACGAGTAAAACCTTCACCTTTTAGCTCAACTGTGTCGATACCAAAGTGAACGAATAACTCAACACCGTCATCAGACTCGATTGAAAACGCATGGTTAGTTTCGAAAATCTTACCGATAGTGCCGTTAACTGGAGCTACCATTTTGTTGCCTGATGGTTTAATCGCAATACCATCACCAACAATTTTCTCAGCGAAAACAACATCTGGCACATCTTCGATATTGACGATTTCACCAGAAAGAGGGGCAATAATTTCAATCGCACCTGCATCTGAGCTGTCGTCAGATACTAGCTTCTTAAGTTTATCAAACAGACCCATTGTGTCATGCTCCTAACGTTTAATTTTATTCTGTCGAATTATAGTATACCAATCGCCAACAATAGACGACCTATTTTTAGTCGTCTATTTCATTGGTATTAGCGAATTATTGCGTTTTCTCTGCGATGAATTTTTCCACACAAGCTTCGATTTCAGCTGCGGTTGGGAAAGAGAGTGCTTCTTCTGCCATCGCTTTAACTTCGGCGAAGTTTGAGTTGCGGATCACTTTCTTCACTTTAGGGATAGAGATACCGCTCATAGAGAATTCATCGAGTCCCATACCAAGTAGAAGTAGCGTTGCACGTTCATCACCCGCTAACTCGCCACACATACCCGTCCATTTACCTTCAGCGTGTGAAGCATCAATCACTTGCTTAATCACGGTTAAAACCGCTGGAGAAAGTGGGTTATACAGGTGTGAAATCATTTCGTTACCACGGTCAACCGCAAGAGTGTATTGGGTTAAATCATTGGTACCGATAGAGAAAAATGACACTTCTTTTGCCAAGTGGTGCGCAATTGCCGCTGCCGCTGGTGTTTCAACCATAACGCCGATTTCGATATTTTCATCGAACGCTAAGCCTTCAGTGCGAAGTTCTTCTTTGTATTCTTCAATAGCGTTTTTAAGCTCACGAATTTCTTCTACAGAGATGATCATCGGGAACATAATACGCAGTTTACCATGCGCAGATGCACGCAGAATGCCACGAAGCTGATCTCGTAAGATGTCACGACGGTCTAAGCTGATGCGAATCGCGCGCCAGCCCAAAAATGGGTTCATCTCTTTTGGTAGATCCATGTACGGAAGATCTTTATCACCACCGATATCCATGGTACGGATAATCACCGCTTCACCACTCATCGCTTCTGCAACTTCTTTATAAGCTTGGTATTGCTCATCTTCAGTTGGTAGCGCGCTGCGGTCCATGAATAAAAACTCAGTACGATATAAGCCAACGCCTTCACCACCGTTGCGTAAAATACCATCGCAGTCTTTTACTGTGCCGATGTTACCGCATACTTCAACTTGGTGGCCATCGAGTGTGATAGCAGGTAGGTCTTTTAGTTTTGCGAGCTCTTCTTTTTCCGCAGCAAAATCATCACGAATTTTTTTCGCTTCTTCAAGCTGTGCTTCTGAAGGATTAATGATGATTTTGTTGTTCATGGCGTCAAGAACAAGCATGTCGCCATTCTTTACTTTCTTAGTGATGTCGTTAGTACCAACAATCGCTGGAAGCTCAAGTGAACGTGCCATGATTGAAGTATGAGATGTACGACCACCGATATCACAAGCAAAACCCAGCACGTAATCAAGATTGATTTGTGCAGTTTCAGAAGGCGTTAAATCATAAGCAACAAGAATTACTTGTTCGTTAATATCACTCAGTGAAACGATATTGATGCCGAGAGCATTTTTAACAAAGCGCGTACCGATATCGCGGATGTCTGTCGCGCGTTCTTTTAGATATTCATCATCAAGAGATTCTAGGGCAGCAGCCTGCTCTTCGATCACGGTATAGATCGCGTTGTCTGCATGCATTTTGTCATTTTTGATGAGTGCTAAAATTTCTTCTTCTAGCTCTTCATCTTCAAGCAACATGATGTGGCCTTCAAAGATGGCTTCTTTTTCTTCACCAAATGTTTCAAGTGCTTTTTGTTTGATCACTTCTAGCTGAGCAGAAGATTTGTTACGAGCGTCATAAAAACACTGAACTTCTGCTTCTACTTGGTCATCTGAAATAGAGTGAGTATTTAGGACAATTTCATCTTCTTGAAGTAGCAGTGCTTTACCAAAAGCAATGCCTGGAGATGCTAGGATGCCTGAAATCATAGCGTTACCTTAAATTGGTCAACTGTAAACGGGAGAATGTGGACTATTGCGCTAACGGTAATTAGTAGCTCAAAATGTAGACTATTTCCAACAAAGCCATTTTGTTTTGACAAAATGGCTTTGAAAATAGTGGACCGGATTAATGTAGTTGGTCCATGAGAGCAACTAGGTGATCTACCGCTTGCTTAGCTTGAGGGCCTTCAGCAGAAATAGTCACAACGGTACCTTTTACTAGGCCAAGAGTTTGAAGTTTGAATAGGCTCTTAGCACTTGCGCTTTTGCCGTTAGAAGTCACTGTGATGTCTGCATCGAATACTTTTGCTTCTTTAACGAACTGCGCAGCAGGACGAGTGTGAAGGCCGTTTTCTGCAGTGATTTCTACTTGCTTCTCGTACATGTTATATACCCCAATTGATTTATTTTTTGTTAGTTTCTTCACCAGAACAGCTTAACTGCTAATCAACGGTTCTGCTAGCAGAGTAACGCTGTTTTAGTGTCATAGCTGATACTGATTTAAATTTCATAATCACGATTTCAATCTATGTTGTCATTCGTCATTATAGTTAATACGTTTCTGACTTCTTTATTTTGAAGCTTAAAATAAAACGAGGTGATATTACCAAAGGTGAGGCAAGGATCAACAAAAAAGCCCCTGCATGGGGCTTTTTTAAACGAAAATTTGATTTAACCACCTATTACTGTTGGTTCTCTTTCTCGGTAAATAGGCCAGAAAATAGTGCGGTGCTCAGATAACGCTCACCTGAGCTTGGTAGTACCGCTACAATCGTTTTTCCTTCAAATTCAGGTAGTTCTGCTAATCTATTCGCGGCTACAATCGCTGCGCCTGATGAAATTCCAGCCAAGATTCCTTCCTCTTCCATGAGGCGTCTTGCCATTTCAATCGCTTCTTCTGAAGTGACGGCTTCAACACGATCAATGAGGGATAAATCGAGGTTGCCAGGAATAAATCCCGCTCCTATACCTTGGATTTTGTGTGGCGCAGGTTTGATTTCATCTCCAGCAAGTGCTTGAGCAATGACTGGCGACTCCGCAGGTTCAACCGCAACTGAGATGATAGCCTTGCCTTTTTGGCCCTTAATGTAGCGGCTTGTGCCCGTTAAAGTACCACCGGTTCCGACACCTGCAACGAACACGTCAATCTCACCATCAGTTGCATCCCAGATTTCCGGCCCTGTTGTTTTTTCGTGGATTTGTGGGTTGGCTGGGTTATTGAATTGCTGCAGCAACAAGTATTTTTCAGGGTTGCTGGCAACAATTTCTTCTGCTTTAGCAATTGCGCCTTTCATGCCTTTCGCCGCTTCGGTGAGTTCAAGGTTGGCTCCTAAAGCTTTAAGCAGTTTACGGCGCTCTAAACTCATTGATTCAGGCATAGTAAGTGTCAACTTATAACCACGAGCAGCTGCAACAAATGCAAGAGCAACACCGGTGTTACCGCTGGTTGGCTCTACAAGTTCAACGCCAGGTTTCAGTGTGCCAGCTTTTTCTGCTTCCCAAATCATGTTGGCACCGATACGGCACTTCACGCTAAAGCTTGGGTTGCGCGCTTCAATTTTCGCCAGTACCTTACCTTTGCTGACTTTGTTTAAGCGAACAAGAGGAGTGTTACCAATAGTCAGAGAGTTGTCTTCGTAAATTTTGCTCATTGCGATATTCCTTTATTACACACGTTATATGTGCCTGGCGGTCTGATAAGACACGTGAGTGGATACAGATGCAGAATAGGTGTTAACCTTAAAACGTAAAAGGATTAAAAAGTTATAACTTATAGAGGGATATGCAGGTTGAATCTCCCTCGCACCATCACTGCAGTTTGTTTTTAAATTCACCAACCCACATGGCTGTTGCCCCGCATACAGCAACCGGCATGACGATTAAGTTAACAATGGGTATGGTGGTAAAAATCGACACTAAAACACCAAAGCTATACGCCTTGGTCTGTTTTTGTTTCAAATTGTGTCTCATCTGGTTAAAGCTCACTTTGTGGTTGTCAAATGGGTAGTCACAGTATTGGATGGCTAACATCCATGCAGTGAAAATGAACCACAGCAAAGGGCCTAAGGTTTGTCCTAAGGCAGGAATTAGGAGCAATAAGAACAAACCGATTGCTTTGGGTAAGGTATAGATTAATTTTCGCCACTCTCTTGCGAGGATACGTGGGATATCTTTGACCATAGACCAGATGCCATCGCTGTTGATTGGAGCGCCAATTAATCTTTCTTCCACTTTTTCTGCGAGTAGCCCATTAAATGGTGCAGCGACGAAGTTAGCCAGCGTACTGAAGAAATAGGAGAACGTGGCTAAGATAGTGATCGCGAGCAATGGCCATAAAACGTAACTTAGCCAAGATAAAAAATCAGGGATTTGACCAATAAACTGTTCTATCCACGTATTGAGATGATTGAATAAGTAAAAAAGAGCGCTGCCGACGAGAATGATGTTGATGAGTAATGGCAGAATCACAAAGCGTCGAATGCCGGGGGTGAGTGCTAGCTCTAGACCAAAAAAGAAGTATCCAAAACCTGAACGTTGCTTAAGTGTCATACCGTTATCCATGTGAATATCTGTTAATCAATGCTAAAAAGCTATTCTACTCAACCTGCCGAAGAAGAAAAGCGTGGTGAAAATCACATCATGTATTGAACTTCTCACATTAAGTTGTTCTAAATCGGTACAAACTTTTGGTAAAGTACCCCGATAGACCGATATAACCCACGTTGGTGACACGTTCAATTCAAGCTGGTAAAGCTGAGAATAACCATGCATCGAGAAACTGAGAGTGAAACATGCAGGAATTGCGATTCGTACTCATAATTGTTGGCGCGCTAGCGATAGCCGCGTTGCTATTTCATGGTCTTTGGACCAGTAAGAAAGAAGGGAAGTCCAAGTTTGAGGATAAGCCTCTTGGTAAAATTGATGTTGATCACGATGATACACAATCTGCGACCCAGCGTTCATTTGCTCCGGAAGATGATTTCGAAATTATTCGCAAAGTACGTAAAGAGCCAGATTTTAGTGAAGCGGTTGACCCTCTCATTGACGGTTATTCACCAAGCTTTGAACCTGAAAATGTGCTTGATGAACTCGATGATGTGCCCTCAATATCGATGAAAACCGAATCCCCAAGTCTCAGTGAACAAGATGATGTCATTGCTGACGATAATCAAAAATCCGACGTTCAAGAAGCCGAAATGGAAGTGATTGTGCTGAATGTGCATTGTGCGGGAAATGATCCCTTTGTCGGCACTAAGCTTTTTGACAGTATGCAGCAAAACGGCCTTCTTTATGGTGAGATGGATATTTTCCACCGGCATGCCGATCTGTCAGGTACAGGGAAAGTGCTGTTTAGTGTTGCCAACATGATGCAACCCGGTACATTGGCACATCATGATCCTGCGGAGTTTACTACTCGCGGTATCTCATTCTTCATGACACTGCCTTGCTACGGCGAGCCTGATCAAAATTTCAAATTAATGCTTAAAACCGCTCAACAAATCGCTGATGATTTAGGTGGCAATGTATTGGATGATGCGCGTAATTTAATGACGCCAGATCGATTGGCTGCCTACCGACGCCAAATCCAAGAGTTTAAAAGCGCACGCAACGCGTAGACGCGTAGAATAAACATCGACCATTAAGGGCTCCTAGTCGGAGCCTTTTTTCATGATCCGAGAGAATTATGATGCAAACAATAGAACACAAATTAAGCCAACTTCGTGAGACGCTGCATTATCATGCTGTACGTTATTATGTAGAAGATAACCCTGAAATTCCTGACGCTGAGTATGATCGTTTGATGCGTGAGCTGCTTGAGTTGGAATCGCAGTATCCGGAGTTAGTCACAGCGGATTCACCCAGCTTGCGTGTTGGAGGTAAGCCTTTAGAGGGTTTTGCCCAGGTGACTCATGAAATTCCAATGCTCTCTTTAGATAATGTGTTTGATGAGAATGAGCTTGATGCCTTTCACAAGCGGATGCAAGACCGGATACCGAGTGCCCACTTTAACGCTTTTTGCTGCGAACCTAAGCTTGATGGTTTAGCCGTGAGTTTGCTTTACGAAAATGGTGTGTTAGTACAGGCCGCCACGCGTGGGGATGGCGCGGTCGGTGAAAACATTACGGAAAACGTGCGAACGATCAGTGCTATTCCACTGAAGTTACAGGGAAAAGGGTGGCCCGTTCGTTTAGAAGTTCGTGGTGAAGTGTTCATGCCTAAAGCCGGTTTTGAGCGATTGAACCAACAAGCACTCAAAAAAGGTGAAAAAACCTTTGTTAACCCAAGAAATGCAGCCGCAGGGAGCTTGAGACAGCTCGACTCAAAAATCACAGCTCAAAGGCCGTTGAATTTTTATGCTTACAGTGTTGGTGTGATTGAAGGCGCTGAGTTAGCAAGCAGTCATTATCAGCGCTTTTTGCAGTTAAAAGGGTGGGGGCTGCCGATGTGCCCTGAAACACGTCTAGTCTCTTCAATGGATGAAGTGAAAGAGTACTACCAAAGTATCTTAACTCGTCGCGCCCAACTAGCGTATGAGATTGATGGTGTGGTAATTAAAGTTGATGATATTGAACTGCAACAAAAGCTCGGTTTTGTCGCGCGGGCGCCTCGCTGGGCGATTGCTTATAAATTTCCTGCCCAAGAAGAAATAACGCTCCTGAACGATGTTGAATTTCAAGTGGGCCGTACCGGGGCTATTACACCTGTTGCGAAGTTAGAACCTGTATTTGTGGGGGGAGTCACCGTCAGCAATGCGACATTACACAACGCTGATGAAATTGAGCGCCTAGGCGTGAAAATTGGTGATAGCGTTATTATTCGTCGAGCAGGCGACGTTATCCCACAGATTGTTTCTGTGTTGTTAGACAGACGCTCTGATACAGTGGTCGATATTGTTTTCCCGCAGTACTGCCCGGTGTGCAACTCTGACATTGAGCGTGTTGAAGGTGAAGCTGTCGCCCGTTGTACAGGGGGGTTAGTGTGTCAAGCTCAGCGCAAAGAAGCATTAAAGCACTTTGTCTCTCGCAAAGCGTTAGACGTGGATGGTTTAGGCGAAAAAGTGATTGAGCAGCTTGTTGATAAAGAGATGGTGAGCACGCCCGCGGACCTCTTCCGTCTAAAAGCAGGGCAGCTAACGGTGTTAGAGCGTATGGGACCAAAATCAGCACAAAATATCGTTAATGCACTGAATGCCGCCAAAATGACCACATTACCCCGTTTTTTGTATTCATTGGGCATACGTGAAGTCGGGGAAGCGACGGCGGCGAATCTTGCGCTCCATTTCGGGTCATTAGACAAAATTCGCCAAGCGACCCATAAAGAACTACTTGAAGTTCAAGATGTTGGAGTTATCGTTGCGAGTCATATCACATCTTTTTTTGAGCAAGATAAAAACCAACAAGTGATTAATGAATTGATCGAACTCGGTATCCAGTGGCCTAATATCGAAAAGCCGAGCCAAGATGCGATTCTCCCTTTACTTGGTAAAGTGGTGGTTTTGACGGGGAGCTTGTCGAAACTCTCTAGAAGTGATGCGAAAGCGGCGCTACAAGAGCTTGGCGCAAAAGTAACGGGAAGCGTCTCTAAAAACACCGATATACTATTTGCCGGAGAAGCGGCCGGTTCAAAATTAGTAAAAGCGCAAGAACTAGGGATCGAAATTCGCAGCGAACAAGATTTGCTTGAGTTAATGAAAAGCTAATTTTTTAAGCATCCCTTCTTTCATAAAGCCTCAAAATTAATTTTGAGGCTTTATTTTTATCTCAAACCGCCACATTAAAATGTCCAGTAATTAGAAAAAAAGCTCTCATTTTCTTCGATACCAATCAAGAAGAACTTTACTCTCTTTCAATTTATTATTGCGATGCACTTCAAGCTATTAGTGTAATTGTTTTTTTATCGTTTTGAAAATTAATGAGTTTTTTGTTTTTATATTTTGTTTTATGACTTATTAGATCTTGATCACTTACTTGGTCAAAGTTTGCCGTAGCTCATATTTTTTTAGATAAAAATTAAGTTCTCATTGATGTTTTCTGTTGCGAAGTTAGTCTAGTGAACATGGATACACGATGTGTATGCAGGAAAAGAGAAAATCAGAAAATTAATGACTAATTTAGGTTTTCAACATAGGAAATGATTTCTCCCTTCGGCGGCCAACTTAAGGGGGAAATAAAAAACAGCTATATCTATTTTTAGGAGTTTTTCCATGGACAAAATGTTTAAACGTACTCTTTTAGGCGCTGCAGTTGCTATGGCGTCAACTGGTGCATTCGCAGCGTCTGAAACAGGTGCAATTGGTGTGCTGTCTGATTTTAACGTGCAAGCGTACGGCGTTGCTGCTATTTCTGCTTTTTATCAAGAAGATAGTAATGGTTACGATTATGAAAATGAATCACGCATAGGTTTCCGTGCTAGCAAAGATATGTTTGATAATGTGAACGTATTTATGCAAATTGAATCAGGTTATGTTGGCGAAGATGGTAAAGGTAACACTTTAGGTGCCCGTGATACTTTCCTTGGTTTGCAAGGAGATTGGGGTAAAATTCGTTTTGGTCGCATGCTTACCCCTCTATATGAAATCGTTGACTGGCCATACTCTAACCCAGGTTTAGGTCGTGTATTCGATTGGGGTGGCGATGTTGCAGGCCATTATGATCGTAAAGGTGATATTGCTCGCTACGACTCACCAGCCTTCGGTGGTCTAACATTTAACATTTCTGCTGGTCGTGGTGATGTAGGCACTAAGGGTTCAAATCACTTTGGTGCAGCTGTTCACTATAATGCAGCTGATATCGTAACTTTCCATGTCGGTTACGAAAATAACTCAAAATACCAATTAACTTTAACAGAAGACAAAAAAGATGATATTAAAGCTGCTGCTGACGCAACAGCGTATATCGTAGGTTTTGAACTTCCACTGCCAGCAGGCTTCGGCTTAGCTGGGGCTTATAAGTATACGGAAGGTGTTTCTAAACACTATAGCAATGCTGGTAAAGAAGGTGAGCAAGGTCAATACTCTCTGATCGGCCAATACTGGAATGGTCCATGGGGCTTCAAAGTAGGCTATGCAGCTAACCTTGATTCTGAAGTGAACGGTGTAGATCAAAATGATGATGATGAAGTATTGTCTGCACAGCTGATGTACGTGAAAAATGGTTTCGTGCCATACATTCGTGTTGGTCAGCACGATGCATACAACTCTGATGATAAGAAAGGATTTGTACGTGTAGGCTTGGAATACGGCTTCTAATTTGACAAACCTCGCCTTTCTTTAATAAAACGCCGGCCTTGTGCCGGTGTTTTTACTCCATAAACAAGGACATAAATGATGAATTTATTTAAAACGACCATATTATTTTCAACCATCACAATGGCCGTTGGATGCAGTAATTTAGACAGTTCTAGTGTGTTCAATGATGTGGCGAAGAATGTCAAAGAAAGGCACAACTATGTTCAAGTTGTAGCAAAAGACATTACACCAGGAGCTAAGGCAATTTTAGGACCTGATATTGTAAAATCTGAGCTAAGCTATGTCGGTAATTTCCCTAAATCTGAAGGGGTAAATATTGAATATTCATATGTTGATATGAATGTCACTTATTTTAAAAATTATGACCAATTTGACACAGTTACTTACTCATCACAGAAGTTTCAAGTAGAAACATATCGTCCATTGGCTGAGACTTGTACCGAGCATTGTACTACGACGCAATGGTTTAAGTTTCCATTATCTCAAGAATATATTCATCAGCTGAGCTCGGATTCGGTTGTGTTTACGCTGACTTCATCAACAGGCAAAAGCCAAGTAGAATTTTCGGTGCCTAAAGCCTACTTCTTAGCCGTGATTGACGAGGCGAATTTCACCTTAGGCAGTTCAACTATACCTTCCAGTATCACTCACTCGGTGCAAGAGCAAGCGACTAAACCTATTGAAATGGTTCAATATTGGTTTGCTGAAGCTGATGTTAACGATCGGAAAATATTTGAAAACTGGGCATTTAGCAATCGAGATAACATTAGCCAACCTCTGACGGCAGAAAATAAGCCATTAGATATGCTAGGGTACTGGTATGAGAAAGCGAATAAAGCTGAGAAGTCTCAGATTCTGAGCTGGTTACTAAATCAATAATCAAGCTTGCGATTTATCGTTATAAAAGGCATGGTTAAACCATGCCTTTTAAGTATTACACTTACTATGAATATTAGCCAAGTTTCTCAGTTAACAGCACTTACTGCTAAGTCCATTCGTCTTTATGAAGAGAAGGGGCTGATATCGCCGCCCCTTCGTTCAGAGAATGGTTACCGTCATTATCAACAAGCGCATATTGATGATCTTTTACTTATTGCGCGATGCAAGCGCGTTGGTTTTAGTTTAGAGGAATGTAAATCTTTACTCGCCCTTGCCAACGATCCGTCCCGGACCAGTTTTGCAGTCAAAGAGAAAGCGCAAGAGAAGTTGAAACAAGTATCACAGAAGCTGGCAGAGCTTTCATTGATTAAGTTGCAACTAGAAGAGTGGATTACCGAATGTCCAGGCGACGGCGGTAGTGAATGCCCGATCATAGATAATTTGAAGGGGCAGTGTTGCCATAACGACTTGAACAAGTCAGTGTGAAAATGAGCTCATTAGCTAATGAGCTGTCGAGGCACACACTACAATTGGGCTGCCCATAAATGAAAAAACCAAAAGCAATTCATCACTTTTGGTTTTTATGTACTTTCTTACTGATGTTTACTCAATGAAGCTAGCTCTCTTTAGGCTCAACAATCAACACTATTCCTTCGACATCTACGACTTTAACCACAACATCAGCTTCTAGGTTTTGCTGGCATTTTGCTGTCCACGTCGTATCGCCGAGCTGCAATCGAAAAGTTGCCCCTTCTTGAACGCTCTCTTTAAGACGAGCTGTTTGTCCGATCAGCTGTTTCTGTTTCTGGTTCAGATCACGAGTCTCGTCACCATCGTGGTCTGATTTAAATTGTTTACGCCACCATAACCAAGTCGTGACGAGTGATAAACTTGCAAAAGCCATCCACTGCAGTTGCCAACTGATGGGGAGCATCGCAAAGATAAGGCCAACGATGAGTGCGGAAATACCTAACCAAAGAAAATACCCAGCAGTTCCAAGCAGTTCCAATGCAACAAGCACTAAGCCTAATGCGAGCCAGTGCCAATAATTCATTTGTTGTATTAGCTCAATCACGTTAGGCCTACTTATCTTGTGAGGATTTCAGGTTGAACATTTCAGCAATGCCAGCAACCGAACCCATCAACCCAGTTGCTTCTAATGGCAGCATGATGATTTTGCTGTTTTCTGCTTGACCAATGGCTTTAAGTGCTTCGGTATATCCTTGAGCGATAAAGTAGTTAACCGCTTGCATGTCACCTTGCGCAATCGCATTCGAAACCATCTCTGTCGCTTTAGCTTCCGCTTCGGCAGCGCGTTCACGTGCTTCTGCTTGAAGAATAGCCGCCTGCTTTTCACCTTCAGCTTTAAGTATTTCAGACTGCTTTTGGCCTTCGGCGCGTAAAATTTGTGCTTGACGTACGCCTTCGGCTTCTAACACTTCAGCACGTTTATTTCTCTCCGCTTTCATTTGCGCGTTCATCGCCGCGGTTAAATCCGCTGGTGGTTGTACATCTTTAATTTCGATGCGAGTGACTTTTACACCCCAAGGGTTAGTCGCCTGATCGACTATCGATAACAATTTAGTGTTGATCATGTCACGCTGGCTGAGCATTTCATCCAGCTCCATCGAGCCCAGTACGGTACGCATATTCGTTAGAGTTAAGTTGCGAATGGCGTGTTGTAGTTCGCTAACTTCATAGGCGGCTTTCGCAGCATCAATCACTTGCACGAAGCAAACCGCGTCGATAACAACATTGGCGTTATCTTTGGATATCACTTCTTGTGCTGGGATATCAAGAACCTGTTCCATCATATTAATTTTTTGTCCGACACGATCAATGAACGGAATAATGATATTTAAACCGGGGCGTAGGGTGTGTGTGTAACGTCCAAAACGCTCTACTGTCCAATTGCTCCCTTGTGAAACGGTTTTCACTGCAGAAAAGATAAATGAAATAACGACGAATACAAATATGCCAACGGCGACGAGTGAATCAATAGCCATAACGGTTCCTTTTTAGTATTAAATAATCCTAATGTTGATGTTCCTTTCTCTATTGAAACGGCCGCTGTGTTAGCTAAGTTCGTTCACCCCAATCATAGAGCTTATTGTGCTCATAGGGATGAACTCACTTGCCGACTGCCGGTATCTCCAAGTCATTTGGATATAGGAGCGATTCTCATCAACGTTTGAGCTTTGCTATTGATCATTCTCTATCAGTTATCGATATGGAACAAATGAAATAATGAGATTTGATACTGGTTTTTTAAACAATCAAAGCAGAACGTTTCCAGTTTAATTGCTTGATATTATTAATATAATAGTGAATACAGCTTTCTGCGATAGAGATTTGCCACACTATTTCCTTGTCCAAGAGCACTTAAGATGTCCATAAACACTTTTTTGAGCCCGCCATCGAGGCAATTGAGGTCGCTTTGTAAAAATGACCATAACAGCTCGAGAGCTTCTTCATTACGGTTAACTTGATGATATTGAAGCGCTAACTCACTTGCTATGTGAGCGTTGTTTGGCTCAGCGGAAAAAATCTCTTCTAATGCTTGAATCTCTGGGCTGTCAGCGGCTTGCTTGTGCAGCTCCAGTTTGGCGATTAAGCCTTTGTAGTAACCATCTTGATACTCTAGTGGGATGCGTTCCAGTTCTGTTTCTGCCGCTTCATACTGCTGAGTTTCCAGAAACACATCAGCGAGGGCCAGTTTGACCTCTGCTTTTGCTTTCATATCGTCAGGTAGACTTAGTAGCAAGGGTAGTGCTTGTGAATGTTGTGTTTGCTCTATCAGTGTTAAGGCTTGCTGTAGCGCAACTTCATCGTGGCTTGGCAAATGTTTGCTTAACATTGCATTCACTGTTTCTATGGTCTGAGCACCTGCTAAACCGTCGACCGCTTGACCATTAATAAACAGAGCGATTGTTGGCAGGGCTTGAACACCAAATTGTGCTGCCACTTGCTGTTCTTGTTGGCAGTTGAGAAGAGCCAATGTGAATGCGCCACTGTGCTGTTGCGCTACGCTTTGTAATTCAGGAATGAGTTGTACGCTCTCTTGATTCATGGGTGCCCAAAAATAAAAGAGAATAGGAGCCTCAACTGAGCGTTCGAACACCTCTCGAAAGTTGTGCTGATTGACCTCAACGATGTAAGGTGATTGCATGATATTTTCCTTGCGATAATCAAGTTTATAGTCTTAGAAATAGGGGTGAAAATTGGAATATCAAGGGCAAATGAAAAACGCTACCGTTAAAGTAGCGTTTTTTATCTCTCAAAGAGAGGGCAAGCAAAGGTGTCTATAATATTAAAAATAGTGTCAGCGCAACACCGACACTGAGCCAATTTAATTGGTGTAATGTCATATTCGTCGTACCACATGTAACGCTTTATATTAGATTAACTGGGATATCCAGAGTTGTATCATGTCACATGAATGTTACGAATTAATGACAATTGAGTTGATTGTGCTACTTTATGCAACCGTCGGTTTATCCACTGATAAGTATCGCTTTTGTCATTATCGTATACCTTGCTATTCACAAAAAATATAGGCCAGTTTTGGTTAAGCACGATGTTGTAATATATTTTTCAACGCAGGTTCTAGGTGTGAAAACTGGAAGTGAAATCCTAGCTCGGTTAGCTTTTTAGGTTTTGCTCTAATACTATCAAACAGTAAAACAGCCGCTTCACCCATTGCAAGGTTTAGAACCCATTTGGGAGTGAATAGTATATGTGGTCGACGTAATGTTTTCGCCAATAGCTGGCTAAAATGCTTATTAGGTACGGGATGTGGAGCACAGAGGTTAAAAGCACCTTGTGCATGTGGCGTGTCTAATAAATAGGCTATCGCTCGTGCCATATCTAATAAGTGGATCCATGGCATATACTGTTCACCCTTACCAAGAGGGCCGCCCAAGCCTAAACGGTAAGGTGGCAGCATTTTCTTTAAAGCACCACCATCGCTAGCGAGCACGATCCCCGTACGCAATAGGCACACTCGAGTTTTTTCTGATTGCGCTTGGAGGGCGATGCGTTCCCATTTTTCGCAAACGTGATGAGGAAAACTTTGTTGGTGCACATGTAATGTTTCATCAAACGGATGAGACTGTTGGTCACCATAATAGCCGACGGCCGAGCCACTGATGAAAACGGAGGGTGGTTCAGTACTGGCATGGATGAGTTCAACTAACCGCTCTGTTATTTCCCATCGACTAGCGCAAATGATCGCTTTTTGCTGTTTGCTCCAACGTTTGTCGGCGATCGGTTCTCCTGCAAGATTGATAATGGCGTCAAATTGATTCGCGTCTTTTAAACTCGCTAGGGAAGTCAGGTAGGTGATACTACCTTTGTCTACATGGGCGAGCTGCTGCTTAGCTCGCTCTATATCGCGCGTGAGGAGGTAGATATTGTGCGTGAAAATCTGTTTCATCAGCTCTTTACCGATAAAGCCAGTCCCTCCCGTTAATAGTATTTTCATGTTTCTACCTCATTGGTCTGTGCGATATCACCTAAATGGTGGTGATGAGAACGATAGCCATGTTAGTTAAGTGGCGATGCTTGTTTGCCATCTAACCTAATATAGGAAACTTATTTAGCATACGTGAATTGTTCGTGGTGATAAATGACAATGTTTATCCATAACTAAAGATGACGAAGTGTGCTGAAATTCGTACAATCTGTAGCTCCAAAATACGGAGATAAAAGTATGAAGTTGTTTTTTGCTTCGGATTTACACGGTTCACTGCCTGCTACTGAAAAAGTACTCAGTCTATTTGAACAGTCAGGTGCAGACACTTTAGTACTGCTAGGAGACCTTTTAAATCATGGTCCACGTAATCCTATTCCCGATGGGTATAATCCGACCGCAGTTGCGGAGTGCTTGAATCGATGGGCGCCGCATATTGTGGCGGTCAGAGGCAATTGTGATAGCGAAGTCGACCAAATGCTGCTCGACTTTCCGATGATGATGGATTTTTGTTGGGTAGTTTTGGAGTCAGGAACTCGTTTTTTCTTAACGCATGGCCATCAATATAATGCTCAAAATAGGCCACCATTAAAAAAAGGTGATGTTTTGATCCATGGCCACTCGCACATCCCTATGGTGCAAGGTCAAGATGATGTCATTATTGTCAACCCGGGGTCCGCGACCTTTCCACGTAATGAATTTCCCCCAAGCTACGCTATTTATACGGATGGATTATTTCAAGTAATGGGGCTAGAGGGGCAAGGACTAGCGCAATATCGTTTAGCGACTAGCTCTTAAACCGGTCGCTATCTGATTTACCTGTTGTCTGAATGACCCAGATCTCGCTCTGGGTCAATGATATCTCTGACTCGTTGCTTAAGAACTTTTGCTTCAGGGAAACCACCATCATGTTTACGTTCCCAAATACGTTGCCCATTGCACATGATTTCAAATCGTCCCCCTGTATCAGGGTAGAGACGCACAGATTCAATTTCTTCACTAAAAGTATGCAGTAACTCTTGGCTTAGCCAAGTGGCTCGAAGCATCCAATTACACTGGCGGCAATAGTAGATCTCAATATTGGCTTTTTCCATGGTGTACCTTTTGTGAAGAAGTAAGGGCCATTCGCAACAAAGGACCTTTCGACCCTTCAGTAAAGTTACAGATTACTCGATGGCTAATTGATAAACAGCACTGTCGAACCATGGCTTAGGCTGGTGAGCAATAATGTTTTTTCATTGACGACATCAATACGTCGGCTTTGTTGAGCATCCATCTTGAAAAATTGAGTAATCAGTTCTAATTGCTCAGGGGTAAAGTCCTTACTTTGACTAGAACTAATGTTTTTAAATTCGCTAGGCGATATCAATAAGTAGCTATCACTGATATCCCAGGTGCCGGTTTCTGAGATATTAATGAAACTTTCACTTTCACCACCCACGGCGAATAACTTCACATTTGACATTCTAATATAAGTACCGTTAGGTAAATATTTTACATTCGAATTGACATCAACCCGACGGATTGGCCCAACAGAATCATTCTGTTGACTGCGTTTTACCACAGTGACCATTTTAGATTGCCATTCTTGCGCCGTTAGGATTTGTTCTATTTTTAAATCACTGCCCCAGTATAACCAACTACTGAATAGTGCAGAGATAGCTAAGATGAGGGTTGCCACTTTTGGATTCATATTTATGCCCTTATTTACACACGTTGGCCAAATCATCTTGGTTAGCTAAAATTCGTAAAGTGACATTTTCACCCGAGAACTCAGAACTATGGATGTAATTCAATACGAGCTGATTATTTTGACCACCAGTCGCAATCACCTGCTTAGGTGCCAGTTCTCCAGTATGTGATTCATTGTATTTTTTTACGCATTTTTCAATAGAAGGTAACCATTTGTTTAGGTCTGGATGATTGATGGGCGTATTCACAACTATGTTGTTATAAACCGCAATCTGTTTAAATTTTGATTGTGCAGGGCTAGTCAATAGGAGAGCCAGAATAGGTAAGAAAAGAGCCACAACCAACATCAATTTGCTTTGCAGTGTTAACTTTTCTTTCCCTATTTTTACTTTCGCGAGTGGATCTGTCGTCACGGTTTGGGATGTTGTCTCTTCGGGTTGCGAAGTGGTATCCGCGTCAATGTCTTGGATAGACTCACTGGCCAGTAACGGTTCCTCTTCAGGCTCGTTGGTGGTGTTTTTTTGTGAGTAGGGGGTTGCTCGAGTCACCGAGGCGATCATTTGATAACCTCGTTTCGGCACGGTTTTGACGAATTCTGGTGATTTGGTTTGATCTTTCAACATCTTACGAAGTGTTGAAATCGCTTGAGTTAAGCTTGAGTCATCAACTTCAAAACCTTGTTCACGCCACACAAACTCATGCAGTTCATGGCGTGTAATGACTTCATTTGGGCGTTCACAAAGTAGAAGTAGAATTCGACTTTCGTTACTACCAAGGCGAACAGCCTCTTGTTCGTTTTCTTGTTCAAGCAAAGAGTTACTATTGGGATCAAACGTGAATCGGTTAGCAAGGATGAATTTTGTGCCTATGTTACTCATGATAATCTTCTTATTGTTGGCATGTTTAACCGTCCATCAACCTAGCCTGCTTGGGGAAGCAATTGATGAAACATTATGCTAGTTTTTATTTTCTTTGATAAAAATTACGGCAAGCATAATCAAAATAAATGAAAAAAACAGTGTTTTTATGATTATTGACCTTGAATTTACAATTGCCAGCCTCATCTTACTAGCAAATCATCCTTGGTTGCACACTCTGTGTGTGAATGAAAATAACTCAGATGTTATGGAGCTAGTATGAGCGAAACGGCTACTACCAATAAAGAAACTCGTGGTTTTCAATCTGAAGTCAAACAGTTACTTCATCTTATGATTCACTCTCTTTATTCCAATAAAGAGATCTTCCTTCGCGAATTAATTTCAAATGCCTCTGATGCTGCGGATAAACTTCGTTTTCAAGCGTTGTCTAATGCCGATTTATATCAAGGTGATGCCAACTTAGGCGTTAAATTATCGTTTGATACCCAAGCGAATACGCTGACCATTTCAGATAACGGTATTGGTATGAGCCGCGAAGATGTCATTGAACATCTCGGTACGATTGCAAAATCCGGCACAGCGGAGTTTTTCTCTAAACTATCCCAAGATCAATCTAAAGACTCTCAGCTTATCGGTCAGTTTGGGGTGGGTTTTTACTCGGCCTTCATCGTCGCTGATGCGGTCACTGTAAGAACTCGCGCTGCGGGTTTACCCGCTAACGAAGCGGTTCAATGGTATTCACAAGGTGAAGGTGAATATACAGTCGAAAGCATTAATAAAGAGTCTCGTGGAACCGATATCATTTTGCACATGCGAGAGGAAGGCAAAGAGTTCCTTTCTGAATGGCGTCTGCGTGATGTGATTTCTAAATATTCAGACCACATTGGAATTCCAGTTTCTATCCAAACCAAGGTTCGTGATGACGAAGGTAATGAGGCTGAAGAGACCCAGTGGGAACAAATCAACAAAGCACAGGCGTTGTGGACGCGTTCTAAGTCAGAAATCAGTGATGAAGAGTATCAAGAGTTCTATAAACACGTTTCCCATGATTATGCTGACCCACTGGTGTGGAGCCATAACCGTGTAGAAGGTAAAAACGATTATACCAGCCTACTTTATATTCCAGCGAAAGCACCTTGGGATATGATGAATCGTGATCATAAATCAGGCTTGAAACTTTATGTTCAGCGTGTATTTATCATGGATGATGCTGCGCAATTTATGCCGTCCTACTTGCGCTTTGTCCGTGGTTTAATCGACTCAAACGATTTACCGCTTAATGTTTCACGCGAGATTTTACAAGATAACAAGGTGACTCAATCATTGCGTAATGCTTGTACCAAGCGTGTATTGACCATGCTTGAACGTATGGCGAGCAATGATGCTGATAAATATCAAACCTTCTGGAAAGAGTTTGGTTTGGTACTCAAAGAGGGGCCTGCAGAAGATTTTGCTAATAAAGAGAAGATCGCCAGCCTATTGCGCTTCGCCTCGACCGAGGTTGACTCAGCAGAGCAAACGGTTAGTTTAGCGGCTTATGTTGAACGGATGAAAGAGGGGCAGGATAAAATCTACTACCTCACCGCCGATAGCTATGCAGCGGCCAAAAATAGCCCGCACCTAGAGCAGTTTAAAGCCAAAGGTATCGAAGTTATTTTAATGTTTGATCGCATTGATGAGTGGTTGATGAATTACCTCACTGAGTTTGATGGAAAAATGTTCCAATCCATCACCAAAGCAGGGCTAGATCTGAGCCAGTTCGAAGATGAAGCGGAAAAAGAGAAGCATAAAGAGACTGAAGAAGAGTTTAAATCGGTGGTTGAACGTACGAAGCAGTACCTTGGCGATCGTGTCAAAGAGGTTCGAACTACCTTTAAACTGGCAAGTACTCCAGCGGTTGTTGTGACCGACGATTATGAGATGGGTACGCAGATGGCAAAATTGCTTGCTGCGGCTGGTCAACCGGTACCAGAGGTGAAGTATATTTTGGAACTTAACCCTGAACATGCGTTAGTGAAACGGATGGCCGATGAAGCGGATGAGCAAGTATTTGGTCGCTGGGTTGAAGTTTTACTAGGTCAAGCGACGCTCGCTGAGCGTGGTTCGATGGAAGATCCGTCACAATTCTTAACCGCAATTAATCAGCTTTTGACTAAGGTTGAATAGCTAACTGGCTAACAAAAAGCTCGCAACTGCGAGCTTTTTGCTTTGAATAGCGATTCTCTGCTGAGAACGAGCGATATTTTAGGCAAACTTGCAGCGAACATCCGGCCAAGATTATATTCTTTAGTCTTAATCTGGTTAGTCGCTTAAATTTGTATGTTAGAATGCATCGCTTGAATGCGATCGGTAAGCTGTGTATGTTGCTTGCCGAATTATTATTCACTCATCTCATTACCGTTATACCGAAACTTACCGTTGGTTTTAAGTCTCATCTGGTTGTGAGCTTCGGTATAAATCATAATTTTCTAAAGAGGATTAAACATGCGCATCATTCTTCTAGGTGCTCCCGGTGCAGGTAAAGGCACTCAAGCTCAATTCATCATGGAGAAGTACGGTATTCCACAAATCTCTACTGGTGATATGTTACGTGCTGCGATTAAAGCAGGTACTGAACTTGGCAAAAAAGCGAAATCAGTGATTGATGCTGGTCAACTTGTTTCTGATGAAATCATCCTTGGCTTAATCAAAGAACGCATCACCCAAGCTGATTGTGAAAAGGGCTTTTTACTCGATGGTTTTCCTCGCACGATTCCTCAAGCTGATGGCTTAAAAGCAATGGGTATTAATGTTGACTATGTTATTGAGTTTGATGTTGCCGATGACGTTATTGTTGAGCGTATGGCGGGACGTCGTGCTCACTTGGCTTCTGGTCGTACCTACCACGCCATTTACAACCCGCCAAAAGTGGAAGGTAAAGATGACGTAACAGGTGAAGATCTTGTCGTTCGTGATGATGACAAAGAAGAAACCGTTCGTGCTCGTTTAGGTGTTTACCACGAGCAAACAGCGCCACTGATCACTTACTACGGTAAAGAAGCACAAATGGGTAATACGAAATACCTAAAATTTGATGGCACTAAGCCAGTTGCTCAAGTTAGCGCTGATATTGAGAAAGCATTAGCATAATTGGCTCAGTATAGGCTTGTTAACTTTGTTATAGTGAAAGCGACCTAAAGGTCGCTTTTTTTATGAACTTTCCTGCCGCGAATTCGTACTCAATAATTAACAATGAAATGGATGAATGGAAGTAATGCAAAATAATCAAAAACAGGGTGTGCTATTAGTTAACTTGGGAACGCCGAGTGAACCGACGGCATCGGCAGTAAAACGATTTTTAAGCCAATTTTTACATGACCAGCGTGTGGTTGATATGAGTCGTTGGATCTGGTGTCCATTATTACATGGTGTGATTCTTCCGCTGCGAGCTCCCAAGGTTGCTAAGTTATATCAATCTGTCTGGATGGAAGAAGGCTCTCCTTTGATGGTGTACTCTAAACGCCAAGTGCAAGCGTTAGAACAGTATCTCGGTACACCAGTGGAACTTGGTATGACCTATGGTTCACCAAGCCTTTTAGAGGGTATCAACGCATTATTGGAGCGTGGTGTTGAAGAGATTGTAGTGCTGCCTCTGTACCCTCAATATTCTGGTACTACTACGGCTGCCGTGTTTGATGGCCTTGCCAAAGCGATGAAACGTATCCCTGTGACGCCCAATTTACGTTTTATTCGTGATTATCATAATCACCCTGCTTATATACGATCTTTGGCGAGTAAAGTCCGTGACTCTTGGCAACGTAACGGGCAAGGTGACTATTTGCTTTGTTCCTACCACGGTATCCCTAAGCGATACGCCGATAACGGTGATATCTACCCACAGCACTGCCAAAAAACCACAGAACTTTTGGCACAAGAACTTGGTTTGAATGCTGACCAAATCGGCATGACTTATCAGTCTATTTTTGGACGTGAAGAGTGGCTACAGCCTTATACGGATAAAACATTAGAGGCTCTGCCAAGCCGCGGTATTAAAAAGTTGGATATCATCACACCCGCCTTCTCGGTGGATTGTTTAGAAACCCTAGAAGAGATAGCTGAGCAAGGTAAAGAAACTTTTATTCACGCTGGTGGAGAATTGTTTACCTACATTGAGTGCCTAAATGATTCGGCAATGCATATAGAAATGATGGCTTCCTTAGTTAAGCGCTGATGAGTTGAATTCTTTTCTGGTACAAAAACGGTCACTATAGCGTGACCGTTTGTCATTATTATTCTTGAATTACTACTAGGTGAATTTGAAGCTAAACCAACTGAGCTTGTTGCTCTTCAATTTCTTCAGCGTAGCTTGTGGTTCTTTCTGCACCGTGCATCCAACGAACGAGCGTGTTAGAGCACAACAGTAAAATGACGCCGCCAATGGTTGCTGTTACTGCAATACCGCTGAAGATAGCCATCGCACCAAGCTCTCCAACATGAGAACCTACATGGCCTGCTACATAATTCGCGATTGCGTTACAACCGAACCATGCTCCCATCATTAATGAAGCAAGGCGTAGTGGGGCTAGTTTAGTGACAAGCGATAGACCAATTGGTGATAGACACAGTTCACCCAAGGTATGGAAGAAGAAGGCACCGACAAGCCATAGCATTGATGTTTTTACGGTAGTGTCACCACCTTGCTCCATAACCGCACCAACCATACATAGGAAGCCTAGGGCTAAGAAGAACATCGCTAATGCAAACTTCATTGGAGAGTTTGGTTCACGCTTACCTAATTTTACCCATAATACGGCTAATACAGGGGCAAGAGTAATAATGAAAAATGGATTTAACGATTGGAACCAAGCCGCAGGTATCTCAAAACCGCCCATCATACGATCAGTGTATTGCTGCGTGTAAATGTTCATTAAACCACCAGCTTGTTCGAAACCCGCCCAGAAAACAATAGTAAACAAACTCATCACAAGGATAACTTTGATACGATCTACTTCTGCTTTCGTTAGTGGTTCTTTATTTGCTGATTTTTTCAGTTTTAGATCGCGCTTAGCTGCTGGTTCGCGGCCAATATTACCAAGCCATGATTGAGCCATTGCCATTTGCATCACAAGGCTGATCAGCATACCAATACCAGCGGCCACAAAACCGGCTCTCCAACCAAATGAGTTAGTAACAGAACCAGAGATCACACCAGCAAGTAGCGCACCTAAATTGATCCCCATATAGAAGATGGTGAACGCGCCATCACGACGGTTATCACCCTCATTATATAGGTCACCAACCATTGTTGAGATATTGGGCTTAAATAGACCGTTACCACAGATAAGCAGTGCAAGGCCTAAATAGAAAGTGTGTAGAGAGCCAATGCCTAGCACATCTGCAGGCAGTGCTAGCGTAAATTGGCCAATGGCCATTAACGCTCCACCCAATAAAATAGAACGGCGTTGCCCAAGGTAGTTATCTGCAAGGTAACCACCAATAAGCGGTGTGATGTAGACTAGCCCTGTATAGGTGCCGTAAAGATCGAGAGCATCTTTAGTCGACCAACCTAGACCGCCATTCATCGTTGCGTCTGTAAGATAAAGTACCAAAATGGCGCGCATCGCATAATACGAAAAACGCTCCCATAGCTCTGTGCCAAAAAGTAAAAATAGGCCCCTTGGGTGCCCAAAGTATTGATGTTGGTTTGTCATAAGAATTATTAGTATTTGAGATGAGAAAAATTGTGCTTTAGATATACATGGGCTTTTAGCGTATCGCAATGAGTAAAATCAGTATTTTATTCTGGTATTATTAACTAACTCATTGTTTTTAAAATGCATGTCTATCAATGCTCAAAGTTTTGTTGCGTTATGAAAACTTATCTTTCATTACTGATTATTTGAATTTGCCTTGTTCGGACATTAAGGGTTTATTTTTGTGTTCAGTTTATTAGCCGTTTATTGAGGAGGAGGATGGTGTTAGGATTCAAGAAAAAGAAAAGCAGTAGCTAGGAATAAAATGAAACGTTGGTATTTGTTGTATTGTAAACGTGGCGATCAGAGGCGTGCTAAAGCACACCTTGAAAACCAAGGTGTCGAATGTTTCTACCCAGAAATTGAACTGGAGAGAATTCTTCGGGGTAAGCGGCAAGTCGTCAAAGAGCCACTTTTTCCCTCCTATATGTTCATTTACTTTGATTTTGAAATTGGCCCAACCTTTACCAGTGTGCGCTCTACTCGCGGTGTGGTTGATTTCATCCGATTTGGTTCACATCCGAAGGAGTTGGACAGTGATTTGATCGAGGAATTGAAGTTACTCGACCAGTTAAAATTACCGGTAGCATCGTTCAATATTCCAGAAAAAGGGCAGGTAGTTCGACTTAAGGGTGGGCAGTTCTCAGGAATTGATGCCATTTACCAAGAGCCCGATGGTGAGACGCGATCGATTATGCTGGTTAAAATGATCAGCCAAGTGATACCGATGAGCATTGATAATAAGCATTTAGAATTAGATTCGTGATTGACTCTCTACAGTAAGCTCTTTAGACAAATAAAAGGCGCATTTTGCGCCTTTTATTTGCTTTATTAGCCAGCGTTTTGGTTAGTACGCTTCATTATGCACCGCTTTGACAGCTCGGCCTGACGGGTCAATACAATTTTTAAAGGATTCATCCCACTCAATTGCTTTGGCGGAAGAACAAGCTACAGAAGGACCTCCAGGAACGCATTGTGCAGCAGACTCTAACGGGAACAGCTCTTCGAAGATCTCGCGGTAAACATACCCTTCTTTTGTCGCTGGAGTATTATATGGGAAGCGGTATTTTGCTGTTTCCATCTGTTGATCGGTAACTTTTTCTTCAGCAACACTCTTTAGTGTGTCAATCCAGCTATAGCCCACACCATCGGAAAATTGCTCTTTTTGACGCCAAGCAATCGAGGCTGGCAGATAATCTTCAAAGCACTCACGTAGAATGTGTTTTTCCATCTTGCCATTGCCACACATTTTGTCAGCAGGGTTAAGCCTCATTGCAACATCAATAAACTCTTTGTCTAGGAAAGGAACGCGTCCTTCCACTCCCCAAGCCGCTAAAGATTTATTAGCGCGAGCACAGTCAAACAAGTTCAACGCCAGCAGTTTACGCACAGTTTCTTCGTGGAATTCTTGCGCGTTTGGTGCTTTGTGGAAGTATAAGTAACCACCGAAGATCTCATCCGCTCCTTCGCCGGAAAGTACCATTTTGATACCCATAGCTTTGATTTTCCGCCCCATCAAATACATCGGAGTAGAGGCTCGAATTGTCGTCACGTCATATGTTTCAATATGGTAAATAACATCACGAATAGCATCTAAACCCTCTTGGATGGTATAAGTCATTTCGTGGTGTACAGTGCCAATTTTTTCAGCCACTTCACGAGCCGCTTTAAGGTCTGGAGCACCGTCTAAACCCACCGCAAAAGAGTGAAGCTGTGGCCACCATGCTTCTGATTGTTCATCATCTTCAATTCGCATTGCGGCGTAACGTTTCGCAATGGCTGACGTAATTGAAGAGTCCAATCCTCCAGAAAGCAAAACACCGTAAGGTACATCTGTCATCAGTTGGCGCTTAACGGCCGCTTCTAATGCTTGTTTTAGCTCTTCTTTACTGCTGCTATTGCCTTGAACTGCCGCATATTCATTCCAATCTCGAATATAGTAGCGCTGTGCGCCTGCCTCTTTCGAGCTGTAGTAACTACCAGGAGGAAATTCACTGATAGTTTTGCAAATGCTTACCAAAGCTTTCATTTCGGATGCAATGTAGTAGTTACCGTGTTCGTCATGGCCTTGGTAAAGAGGAATGATACCAATATGGTCACGCCCGATGAGGTACTCATCTTTTTCTTCATCATAGAGCACAAAGGCAAAGATGCCGTTGAGTTCTTCAAGTAGCGCGGCACCCATGTCTGCATAAAGCGCTAATATCACTTCGCAGTCAGAGTCGGTTTGAAAATCGTATTTGCCTTGGTAACGAGCACGAATTTCTTTGTGGTTATAAATCTCACCATTGACCGCTAATATGTGCTTTTTATTTGGGCTGTAAAGTGGTTGTGCGCCGCTGTTTAAACCGACAATAGAAAGGCGCTCATGAGCCAAGATTGCTTTTTCTGAAGCATAGATGCCAGACCAGTCAGGGCCGCGGTGACGCATTTTTTTAGACATCTCTAGCGCTATTGGGCGTAACGCTGTTGCATCACTTTTAATATCAAGAATGCCAAATATAGAACACATACAACTTCCTTTTGATGATTTTTAATCTGTTGGACCTAATTTGCCATTCTGGTTAAAAAAAGCAACCATATGGTGTCGTTAGTATCACATAAGACGCATCTTGGTGAATTTTATTTAAATAATACGCACTTTGTGTGAATTTTTTCTATTTGTTTTCTGTTTTTGAGCGATGGTGGGTAAATTATGCCCAACTAAGCTCTGGGGCCGTATTGAGTTGGGCATAGAAATGACAATGTTTTACCTAAAAATTGCGATGGCTTACCTAGACATTATTACGGTTTAGTAAAATTAGGTTGGAGCTGTTTACATACGTGACGGGCAAAACCGCTACCCGCTTCGCTATAGATGTTGAATGCCGCATCAACACCACTTTCCAATAGTGATTCCAATTGGTCTGGGTATTCGGCGATGGCTGCGATTTGACCTTTAAAATTACGGTGTTGTAACTGCGATAGCGCGATTTGGTTACCCTGATGATGCGGCATAGCAAGCAGTACGAGTTTTACATTACCAGTGTCTAGAATGCGCTCCCAAAAATCAGGGTCGGTTGCATCACCAGCAATAACATTGCGCCCTTGTGAGCGGTGATCATGAGCAACTTCTTCTCGGACTTCTATGCCTAAACTTATTTTGCCATAACGAGAGCGCAACTCATCATATGCACCGGTACCGATGCGGCCCATCCCTAATATGAGTACCTGGGCATGGCCTGGATTAATTAATTGATCTTTGGTGTTGAGTTTTTCAGCGGCATGTTCTTTTAGCCATTGCCGTGAATGTTGATAGAGTTCATGGCCTTTACGGCTTATTGGGGCTGCGATTACAAATGAAATGGATACCGCAATGGCCAGTGCGACCAATATATCACCCGACATCCATCCCATTTTGAAAGCAAGCCCCCCCACAATCAGTCCGAATTCACTGAAATTGAATAAAGACAAGGTGGCTAACAGTGAGGTTCTCACTCGGAATTTAAAGCGGTTGAGTACCCAAAAATAGAGGATACCTTTGATGGGAAGCAGCAGTAAGAGCAACAATGCGAGCGCAAACCCAGTCATTGTGGGCTGTTCTGATAGTCCAATATTGAGGAAAAAGCAGACGAGAAACAGCTCTTTTAGATTAAAGAGTGATTTTAACAGCTCAGATGCTTTGCGATGGCCTGCTAGCAGCATGCCTAAAATCAGAGCACCAAGATCGGGTTTCATCCCAACCAATTCAAATGATCCTGCTCCGACCACTAAGGCAAAAAATATACCAAACAGAACAAGCATTTCACCGTGACCAACCCAGTCGAGCAGTTTGTAAAATAGTGGCCGCATAAAGGGTAGGATCAATAAAGTGGCAGCGTACCAATAAGGAAGTTTTCCTGTCGAGACGGTTAAAAATATGACAGCAAAGATATCTTGCATCACAAGAATACCGATGGCGATAGTGGCGTATGTCGCGTTCATTTCTCCTTTCTCTTGCAGTGATTTCACCGCAAAAACAGTACTGGAGAATGACAAAGCAAAACCAAGCAGAACTAATTGTTCAATTGACATGGAGGCCAGAGAGCTAACCCCTAAATATTTGAATATCAATAAAGCAATGCTGAAAATCCCTGTCGAAAGGAGGTTATGAACCGTGGCACCAGCCCAAATCTCTCTCGCAAGTAAGGTTTTAATCTCTAGCTTAAGTCCAATTGTGAACAGCAATAAGGTAACCCCTAGATCGGCTAGGGTCAGAATGGTATCGCTGCTGTGGTAGCCAGCAGCATTAAGGCCAAACCCAGCAACTAAAAAGCCAACCAACGGAGGTAAATTGCATTTCAAGGCAATAAACCCTGCGAAAAAAGCCGTTGAAATTAGGATAAGTTCCATAAATTCCTTTAGTAATGCTTTGGTTTAAAAATAATGTTTTGGTTGTAAAAAAGGCTGTGTCATGACGACACAGCCTTTTATTATAATTCAATCGGTTGCTTAATCGCCAAGTAATTTTTGAAGTAAAACACCATTTAACATTGCCCGTTTAATCATAGCAAATGCACCTATGGTTGGTTGTTTATCAATCTGCGACGCGACTATGGGTAAATTGGTGTGGAAAGTTTTGAGTGATTGATTCTCTACATTTCGTCGAATCGCGGGGAATACGATCTCTTGAGCGGCTGTAATTTGACCTGCAATTACCACTTTTTGTGGGTTAAACAAGTTGATGGTCATCGCAATGGCTTTACCGAGTTGATTACCCACTCGAATTAAGCTCTGTTTTGCTAGCTCATCACCGAGATTGGCGTGCTCACATACATCATTGATGGTAATGCTCTCTATATTCGCTAGGCTAGATTCATAGCCCTGAGCAATCAGTTTTTTAACACGAGATATAATAGCCGGGTTTGCGGCTACCGTTTCTAAACAGCCGAAATTTCCGCATTGACACTGTTCGCCGAGTGGGTCGATTTGGATATGACCAATTTCACCCACGTTACGGTTATAGCCTAGGAATACTTGACCATTGACGATAATGCCAGCCCCAGTTCCTCGGTGAACGCTGACTAGGATAGAGTCTTGACAGTCTTTGCTGGCACCAAAATAATGTTCGGCAAGCGCCATACCGCGCACGTCGTTGCCAACAAAACATTCAACATGAAAATTATCACGAATGATGTCACCTAAAGCGAGTGCATCAATAGCAATGTTGGGCATGTATTCTACGACACCCGTTTCTGGGTTGACTAAGCCGGGTAGGGCAATACCAATGGCAATGAACTGTTCGATTCGCTCTTGCTGTTGTTTGATAAAGGTATTGAGGTGGAAAAGGAGTCCCTCAATTAATTGTGTTTGGTGAGAATAGTGAAACTCGTGATAGTCCGACGCGAGTTCTTTGCCCCCTAAATTATACAGGCTGAGCTGAATGTAATCTCGACCTAAACGTACGGCGACAGAGTGAAAAGGGGCGACTTCGGTTGTTAAGGAGATGGCTCTACGTCCGCCAGTAGAGGCTTGTTGTGCGACCTCTTTAATGAGGCCGCGTTCTAGAAGTTGGCGGGTTATTTTTGTAACACTTGCTGGAGCAAGTTGGCTCACATCGGCAACTTGAATACGAGATATCGGACCTTGTAGGTCGATCAATCGGTACACTGCTGCGCTGTTGAGTTGTTTGACTAAATCTACGTTACCTATTTGTCCGCCATTCATTATCAATTGTGCTCGTATTGTCCGTTAACAACCGTCGCCTGAACATTGAAGTCTCTATCAAATGCAGTGAGGTTCGCCACCATGCCTTTTTTAACTCGGCCTAGTTTGTGATCCACACCAATTGCTTTTGCCGGATATAGAGTCGCCATCCGCAGAGCTTCGTCCAATGCGATACCAACGTGCTCAACAGTGTTTTGCACTGCCTCAATCATAGTGAGTGCTGAGCCGCCCAGTGTGCCGTTTTCATCAACACACTTACCATCACGGTAATATACTTTCTTACCGACAAAAATAAAGTAATCCATGTTAGCGCCTGCAGGAGCTGTGGCATCGGTCACTAATACAAGCTTTTCGCCTTTGATTTTGTGAGCAATTCTGATGTTAGCATAATCAACATGAAAGCCATCAGCAATAATGCCAGCATAAACTTCTGGGGTGTCATAAATTGCACCAACGACACCGGGTTCACGTCCAACCATCGGCGTCATGGCATTAAATAAGTGTGTGGCAAAGGTGATGCCTGATTCAAAGCTTTTACGTGCTTCAGTATAAGTTGCGTTAGTGTGACCAATCGATACCACAATGCCAGCTTTCACCAAACGTTCAATGTGTTCTGGATTGTTGTGCTCTGGCGCCAATGTCACTTTAGCAATCACATCGCTATTTTCACACATAGTGGCGATCATGTTGTCATCTGAAGGGCGGATGAAATCGACACTGTGAATGCCCTTTTTCATCACATTAAGATATGGCCCTTCAAGGTGTAAACCCAGTGATTGGTTTTTATATTGAGAGTGATATTCACGTGCGGCAGAAATCGCTTTGCGCATGTCTTCGTCTGAAGAGGTGATTAACGTTGGCAAAAAGCTTGTGCATCCTGATTTTAGGTTGGCTTTATGCATGATCTGCATCGTAGTCGCCGTTACTTCATCATTCAGCATCACACCGCCACAACCATTCAATTGCAGGTCGATAAAGCCTGGGCTTAGGTTTGCACCATTTAAATCTTGTGTCGCTATATCTTGTGGTAAATCCGCAATAGGACAGACCGCTTCAATCAACTCGTTGTTGATAATCACAGCATGGTCAACTAGCACATCATTGCCAGTGTAGATTTTACAGTTAGTTAGTGCGTACATAATCATCAAATCCTTATCTATCAATGCTTTATAAATTTGGCGAGGCGACGAAATGAAAGGTGGAATGTGCCAGTACGGTGCTTTCTTTTCTTACTTCAATTAGGTCGCGAATTATCTTGCTAGCAAACAGCCAATGCTGGATGACATTAAAATTAAGTGCTCGTTTTGACTGGGTTATTTGATGGTTATAGTTTGCATTTTATACGAAAAAAGCCAGTCAGGGTTGTTTAGCTTACATGCTATTCGACGATGAAATAGGCAAATATTATCGCCTAATTTCCATTTTTTTTAATTGTAAAATAAGTTTTATGATCTCGCTAGCAAAAACCTTGGTATTTGGCAGATTGTGGTGATTATGATCACAAATGATAAGGTTTTAATTTGCGGAGCAAAATTAATATCATAAACTGAGTTTGACTAAATTGAGCGACTAAAATAAGTGGCTCAACCAAATACAAAAAATCCTAAATCCTATAGGGGGAACTTAAGGTGAATATTCTTGGATACTTTCAAAAAGTAGGCAAGGCGTTGATGGTACCAGTTGCCACATTGCCAGCTGCCGCGATACTAATGGGTATTGGTTATTGGATCGACCCAAATGGGTGGGGTTCAAACAGTGCCTTGGCTGCATTCCTGATTAAAGCAGGTGCTGCAATCATTGATAACATGTCTGTACTGTTTGCTGTTGGTGTGGCTTACGGTATGTCTAAAGATAAAGACGGTGCTGCTGCATTGTCGGGGTTTGTTGGTTTCTTAGTCGTGACGACTTTGCTTTCTCCAGGAGCCGTTGCACAGATCCAAGGTATTGATCCAAGCGCAGTTCCTGCTGCTTTTGGTAAAATCAACAACCAGTTTGTTGGTATTTTAGTAGGTATTGTTTCTGCTGAAATCTACAATCGCTTCTCTACTGTAGAATTGCATAAAGCATTAGCCTTCTTCTCTGGCAAACGTCTAGTACCTATTTTGACGTCGTTTGCTGGTATTTTTATCGCCTTCGTTCTGATGTATGTATGGCCGCATGTTTATGGTGGTCTAGTATCGTTTGGTGAATCGATTCAAGGTCTAGGTTCTGCGGGTGCAGGTATCTATGCGTTCTTTAACCGCTTGCTAATCCCTGTTGGTCTTCATCACGCACTGAACTCAGTATTCTGGTTTGACGTTGCGGGTATTAACGACATTCCTAACTTCTTAGGTGGTGCAAAATCTATCGCTGAGGGTACTGGTATCCCAGGCGTAACGGGTATGTACCAAGCAGGCTTCTTCCCTATTATGATGTTCGGTCTACCTGGTGCGGCATTGGCTATTTACCACACATCTACAGCGAAGAATAAAGAGAAAGTTGCTTCTATTATGATTGCAGCTGGTTTTGCTTCATTCTTTACCGGTGTAACTGAACCTCTAGAATTCTCGTTCATGTTCCTTGCTCCTGCACTATATGTACTGCATGCAGCATTGACGGGTCTATCAGTATTCATTGCTGCTTCAATGCAGTGGATTGCGGGTTTCGGTTTCTCTGCAGGCCTTGTGGATATGGTATTGTCATCACGTAACCCACTGGCGGTTAATTGGTACATGCTAATAGTTCAAGGTATTGTGTTCTTTGCTCTCTACTATGTGATTTTCCGTACCGTTATTTTGAAATTTGGCCTTAAAACACCAGGTCGCGAAGATGACGACAGCGATAGCAAAGTATCAGGCGCGAAAGAGTCTTCTGAGCTCGCTAAACAATACCTTAAAGCTCTAGGCGGTCACAGCAACCTATCTAACATCGATGCTTGTATCACTCGCTTACGTTTATCTGTCAATGACATGAGCATTATCGACGAGAAAACATTAAAAGCATTGGGTGCAATGGGTGTGGTGAAACTGGGTACTAATAACCTACAAGTTATCTTAGGCCCTCTTGCTGAAATCGTTGCTGGTGAGATGAAGTCTATCAATGCAAACGAAGATCTTTCTAGCGTGAAACTTCCTTAGTCTTAATCGCAACGGATGATTAGGTTATTTTAAAGCCTCTGCTTCATGCAGAGGTTTTTCTTATTCATCAAATGAGCGCTATTCAAATTTAAGGCTGCCCACAACGGTAGCTTTTGCCTATTTCTTACGCCCTTTGCCTGAAATTTTGCTTAGCCTAGCCAGACAAAAGGCAATGTCTTGAAATAATCGCAGGAAATGCCCACTTTTTATTGTGCAAGAGCGGATAATTGTGGATCATTAGCGACAAACTTTCTGTTTCTGCAAGCATTACTGCTCTTACATACAGAAAAATCTTCTGACGATACTAAATAATTTTGAGGTGCTATAGATGAGTGAAGCTGAGGCTCGTCCATCGAATTTTATTCGCCAAATCATTGATAAAGATTTAGCGGATGGCAAACACACAAGTGTGCATACTCGTTTTCCGCCTGAGCCAAATGGTTACCTGCACATCGGTCATGCTAAATCTATCTGCTTAAACTTTGGTATTGCTCAGGACTATCAGGGACAGTGTAATTTACGTTTTGACGATACAAACCCTGAAAAAGAAGATATGGAGTACGTTGAGTCAATCAAAGCCGACGTGAAATGGCTCGGCTTCCAATGGTCTGGTGATGTTTGTTATTCGTCAGATTATTTTGACAAATTATACCAATACGCGGTTGAGCTGATCCAAAAAGGTCTGGCTTATGTTGAAGAGCTCAGTCCAGAAGAGATCCGTGAATATCGAGGTACATTGACTCAAGCAGGTAAGCCAAGTCCGTACCGCGATCGCAGCATTGAAGAAAACCTAGCGCTATTTGAGAAAATGCGCGCTGGTGGTTTCGAAGAAGGCAAAGCGTGTTTACGTGCCAAGATTGACATGGCGTCATCCTTTATGGTGATGCGCGATCCTGTGCTTTACCGTGTCCGTTTCGCTGAGCATCACCAAACGGGTAACAAATGGTGCATTTATCCAATGTACGATTTTACCCACTGTATCTCGGATGCCTTGGAAGGGATCACGCACTCAATTTGTACCCTAGAGTTTCAAGATAACCGCCGTCTGTACGATTGGGTGTTGGAAAATATCACGATTGATTGTCGACCACATCAGTATGAGTTTAGCCGTTTAAACCTTGAATACACGGTAATGTCTAAGCGTAAACTAAACCAGCTGGTTACGGAAAAATTAGTGGATGGTTGGGATGACCCACGTATGCCGACGATTTCAGGTTTACGCCGCCGTGGATTCACACCAGCATCGATTCGTGAGTTTTGCAAACGCATAGGTGTGACAAAACAGGAAAATATGATCGAATTCAGTTCGTTAGAGTCTTGTATCCGTGAAGACTTAAACGAACATGCGCCTCGCGCCATGGCGGTTCTTGACCCTGTAAAAGTGGTGATAGAAAACTTTGAGGTGGGTAAAGTCGAGACGTTAACGCTGGCAAATCATCCAAACAAGCCTGAAATGGGCGAGCGTGAAGTTCCATTCACTCGCGAATTGTGGATTGAACGTGAAGATTTCCGTGAAGAAGGAAACAAGAAATACAAACGTTTAGTGCTAGGCAAAGAAGTTCGCTTACGCGGCGCTTATGTAATAAAAGCAGAGCGCATTGAAAAAGATGCACAAGGCAATATTACGACAATATTCTGCACTTACGATGTGGATACTCTGGGTAAAAACCCGGCTGATGGACGCAAAGTGAAAGGTGTTATTCACTGGGTATCTGCCGATAAAGCCTTGCCAGCTGAAATTCGTTTGTATGATCGCCTATTTACCGTTCCCAACCCGGCGGCGGCTGACAACTTTGCTGAAACCATTAACCCAGATTCATTGGTTAAAATTAATGGTTTTGTAGAGCCTAGTTTGGTGGCGGCACACGCGGAGCAAGGTTATCAGTTTGAGCGCATGGGTTATTTCTGTGCTGACTCGAAAGATTCTAAACCAGAGGCGTTGGTTTTTAACCGCACAGTGGGTCTACGTGACACTTGGACAAAAATAGACGCAGAGTAAGCTTAAGTACTATTTAAAAAGGTCAGCCAATGCTGGCCTTTCTTTTTATTATGGTACTGTTTTTGTCTGAGCAAGCTCACTTAGCGGGGAAAAATGTGTGAGATTCCTGCGATTATCGTAGTCGTGACACATTTTTTACCTTGCGTCCTATAGTTTTGCTAGCGTTATCCGATATATTAAACAGATCATCGTATTTATTTATTCCAAGCACATAGCTGAGCCTTATATGCGTCAAATTTTTCAGCGTCTACTGTTGCCGATAGCAATGGTTGCCGTGACTCAGACTTCTATCGTTAGTGCCGAGAGCATTCGCCTGGTTGGGCCGAATGGTGAGATCCAGTCTTCTCCTCAATTTTCAGAAAATCTCACTCAAACTCGTAATCTTCAGCAGGCTAATAGCCAACCATCGACGTTTTTTGGGCCAACCTTAGACAGCGACACTTTGTGGTCTATTGCCACTCGACTACGTCCATCGAATAACGTCACTGTACAACAAACCCTGCTGGCCATTTATCGGCTAAACCCTCAGGCGTTCGAAAATCAAAATATTCACAGTTTGATCCCAGGTAGCAACTTACGTGTTCCATCATTGGCACAGGTAAATAGTGCGCCCACCCAAGAAGCGGTCAATATCATGGCCGCGCATCAAGCCAAATTGAATGCTAATACGGCGCAGCCAACAGCGCCTGTTACTGCTGCTTCTACAGCTTTGCCTGAAAAAACAATTGCCTCTACTGTCGCTCAACCAGTTGTTGAAAAGACGAAGAGTGAACCTGTGCTAAAAGATATTGGCACACAAGTTGCGAAATCTGATACTGAATTACTGGCGCTTGAAGAGAAAAATCATAAGTTACGTTTGATGCTGGCAGATGTTCAATCTGAAGTCGATGCACTCAAAGGAGAACTCGGTGACGAAAACCGCATTCGCTCTGAAGTTGAAAAGCTACTTGATGAAGAACGTAGAAAAGCATTAGAGGCGCAAAAGCTTGCACCAAGTGCACTTGATCAACTGCTTTCCAACTCTTGGTTGGTCGCCGCTCTCGCCCTTATTCCTGGTCTGTTAATTGGTTTACTGGTTGTGATGTTGCTTGGCCGCCGATCCAAGCCAACGGAGCAGCCTGTTGTCACTCAAGGTAATCAAGAGCCCATAACGCCAATGGCTGCTGGCAGCCTTGAAGATATTGACGATGATTTAATGCTGGATGATGACTTGTTTGGTGAGTCTGATGATAGTGAGAAGTTATTTGGTGACGACATCACACTGGATGATGAAATCGATGACAATGCTGAGCAAGAATCGGACATTTTTGCCGATTTAGACGATACAGATTTAGACTTCAACCTCGAAGGTGAAGATGGCGAAGACCCATTTTCGAGTATCGGCGATGATGGTGATCTTGCTGCGGATTTAGAAGATTTGACCGCTAGCAGTAACGGCATCAGTGTTGGTGCTGACGAAAAAGCTGTCGGTCTCGATGAGATGGCGCGAGCTTTAGACGAAGCGTTATTAGATGAAGATGATAGCGAAACAGAATTTGATTTATCCGATGATGATGATTCCATTTCTGAAGACGACATTGACGCGTTATTGGCTGGAGATGATAAAGCTGAAGATCTCGGAAGCGATACTTTAGATCAATCGCTACTTGACGATTTGTTTGCCGCCAATAGTGATGACGATCATCATGATAGTTTTGACTTTGATTCATTATTGGATGAGTCCGAAGATGATTTCAACTTGGATTCAGAAGAGCCCGAGCTAGCAAAAACCGGCGGTAACTTCGATTTAAAAGAAGCAGAGCTAGCGTCGGATAGTGAACTTGATGATCTATTCGCAACGATTGAAGCGCAATCTGACCTCACCTCAATAGAAACTGATTCCTCCACTGAAACAGCGCTGCTGGATGAATTATTAGAAGAGCAAGATGAAGACGTCCTAGCAATTGATAGTGACAGTGTCGAACTGCTCGATGAGCTACTCGGTGATGATGAAGAGAACGAGACAGACTTATCGGAAAGCACCGACTTACTTGAAGAACTTGTGCAGCCCGATAAAGACATCGCTTCGAGCGAAGAAGATATTGATGATGTTGACTTCACTGGTGATCAAACTCTGTATGAGTTATTGGGTGAAGAAGCTACGGAATCCGACATTGAAACCGAGCTGGATGAGAATAGTACAGAGCTATTGGACGAACTATTTACTGACAATGGTTCTGAATCACTTGAGTTTGAAAAGGCAGACCAAGAGCAAGAAGGTGCTGAAGATAAGGATAGTCTCGCTGAAGAAGATGGTACGGCATTATTTGAAGAGTTGCTGGAAATCGAGCAGCATGCTCAGAATATCGAAGAGACCGAACAGAAAAATAGCGAGTTGTTGGATAATGAAAACGATAGCGTTGAAGATTCCGAGTTTAACAGCGACATCTTCATTGACGATCTGCTAAGTGCCGCTCCTGAAAAAGATCCTCTACTGGATGATGAACAGATGGGAGTGGTTGATGGCGACATCGATGAAGAATTTATCGACGACTCATTTGATTTTAACCCAGAAATTGAAGGGGCAAGTTATCCGGATCTGAAGCCGAATGAGGAGCAACCTCTAGGCAGCTCGACATCCCCGGAAAAAATAGAACCCGCACAGGTTAGCAAACCAGAAGTCAGCCCTAACGAATTTGGAGTTCCACAAGATGAAGACTGGGACATTGGTGAGCTAGAAGACGAAGAACCAAGCCAAGCTGATGTTGAGCCGCTTCAAACCAATTCAGCAGAATCATCGGCAAAGGACCATGTTGATGATCTCCACGATGACAAGTTAGTGGAGTTCGAAGAAGAAGATCTCCTTGCTTCCTTTAATGAGCCATCGCTAGAAGAACAGTCACAGAGCGAGCTTTCCGAAGTCCAACTGCCAGAGCAGTCAGAAGAAGACGCGCTAGCGGATGCGATAGCTGAGCCTCAAGAGACGGCGTCAGAGCCTGTTGCTCAAGAAAGTTTTGAAGCGATTGACGAACAAGCCTTACCTGAATTTAGTGAAGAAGATGCACTTGCTTCAATTAACGAGCCTTCTCTAGAAGAAAAGGAAGACGAGAGCGAACTTACGGATCTTGAGCTGCCAGAGTACACAGAAGAAGAGGCGCTGGCGGATGCGATAGCTGAGCCTCAAGAGGCGGAGTCAGAGCCTGTTGCTCAAGAAAGTTTTGAAGCGATTGATGAAGAGGCGTTGCCTGAGTTCAGCGAAGAAGATGCGCTTGCTTCAATTAACGAGCCTCCTCTAGAAGAAGAAAAGGAAGACGAGAGCGACCTTACGGATCTTGAGCTTCCAGAGTACACAGAAGAAGACGCGCTGGCGGATGCGATAGCCGAGCCTCAAGAAGCGGCGTCAGAGCCTGTTGCTCAAGAAAGTTTTGAAGCGATTGATGAGCAAGCCTTGCCTGAATTCAGTGAAGAAGATGCACTTGCTTCAATTAGCGAGCCTTCTCTAGAAGAAGAAAAGGAAGACGAGAGCGACCTTACGGATCTTGAGCTTCCAGAATACACAGAAGAAGACGCGCTGGCGGATGCGATAGCTGAGCCTCAAGAGGCGGCGTCAGAGCCTGTTGCTCAAGAAAGTTTTGAAGCGATTGACGAGCAAGCCTTACCTGAATTTAGTGAAGAAGATGCACTTGCTTCAATCAACGAGCCTCCTCTAGATGAAAAGGAAGACGAGAGCGAACTTACGGATCTTGAGCTGCCAGAATACACAGAAGAAGACGCGCTGGTGGATGCGATAGCCGAGCCTCAAGAAGCGGCGTCAGAGCCTGTTGCTCAAGAAAATTTTGAAGCGATTGACGAGCAATCCTTACCTGAATTTAGTGAAGAAGATGCGCTTGCTTCAATTAGCGAGCCTTCTCTAGATGAAAAGGAAGACGAGAGCGAACTTACGGATCTTGAGCTGCCAGAATACACAGAAGAAGACGCGCTGGCGGATGCGATAGCCGAGCCTCAAGATGCGGCGTCAGAGCCTGTTGCTCAAGAAAGTTTTGAAGCGATTGACGAGCAAGCCTTGCCTGAATTCAGTGAAGAAGATGCACTCGCTTCAATTAACGAACCAGCACTAGAAACAGATCAACAGCCGCTTTTAGAAGATGATGACGCAGACCAATTGCAGAGTGTTTCAAAACAGGAGTTCGATGAGAAAGCCTTAAAAGATTGGCTAGATGAGGAAAGTGTATCTTCTGCGCCATTCTCTTTTGATCGACCATTAGATGCTCGTACCATAGATAGTGCTGGTATGAATATTGATGCAATGTTAGAGGTAGGCGGTGAAGATTGGAACGGTTTTAATTTAACGCCAGATCAACAAGCTTCCATCCCAGATGACGTGCCTGAAGAAGAGCTTGCCGTTTGGAACGATGATATCCAAACCGACGAGCCTCAAATTCTTGATGAAAACTGGGGAATTCAAGATGAACTCGATGATTTTGAAGCCCAAAAGAGCCAGTACATGACCATCGATGAGCTAATGGCTCAAGTTGAGGGTGAAGAGGGGATTAGCCCTGAAGATGAAGAACTCAAGTTAGATGTTGGTTTAAGTGAATTTCCGGATGTGATTGGTGACATTGGTGATATCGATGTAGACAATAACTCTGAGGCGGCGGGTAAGCTTGACCTCGCCAAAATTTACATCGAGATGAACGATGATAAAGGGGCGATAAAACTGTTAGAGGAAGCCATTGTTGATGGTAGTGATGATATTCGACGAGAAGCGAAATCCTTGATTGACAGCATTAATCGCCGAGCTTAAAAACAAACGAGGCCGTGAATATACGGCCTCGTTGTTATTGAATAGCCTTTTCTGACTTGCAGATGACCTGAACTTCACATTGAAAGTTGTCGGGGTAGATGGCTTGTCGATTAGAATTTTTTTTTGATTGCGATTATACTGCCCGACCCATTTTCAAAGAGAATCAGATGATGAGAATCGCTTTAGGTATTGAGTACAATGGTTCTCAATACTATGGTTGGCAGCGACAACGTGACGTTAAAAGTGTCCAAGAAGAATTAGAAAAAGCACTCACAGTTGTGGCGAACCATCCGGTTGAAGTATTGTGTGCGGGGCGCACCGATGCCGGGGTTCACGGCACAGGGCAGGTGATACATTTTGATACTACGGCTTGCCGAAAAATGGTCGCTTGGACAATGGGTGTCAATGCTCATTTACCAAAAGATATCGCTGTTCGTTGGGCAACTGAGGTTTCAAGCGATTTTCACGCTCGCTTTTCGGCTACAGCACGCCGTTATCGCTACATCATTTATAATCATGCTTATCGCCCTGGCATATTATCTTCAGGTGTCAGTCATTATCATGGCGATTTAGACGTTGAGAAAATGCAGCAAGCAGGGCAGCTTTTATTGGGCGAAAATGATTTCACCTCTTTTCGCGCTGTGCATTGTCAATCGAATAGTCCTTGGCGAAACGTCATGCATTTGAATGTGACTCGGCATGGCAACTATGTCGTCATCGACATTAAAGCAAATGCTTTTGTCCATCATATGGTGCGAAATATTACCGGTAGCCTCATCGTTGTCGGCCGTGGTGAGCAGCCTCCCGAATGGATAAAATGGTTGCTTGAAGCCAAAGATAGAAAACTGGCGGGTGCAACAGCCAAAGCGGAAGGATTATATTTGGTTGCTGTTGATTATCCAGAAGAATTTTCTTTACCAAAAGAGTCGCTTGGGCCGCTATTTTTAGCTGATAATTTGAACTAATAACGCGTAAAGTGTTCAAAACAGAGTCGTGACGTGTGTGAAAATGACAGCCAGAAAATAGGTACAACCAGTTTTTTGTCTACACTAAGCATTTTATATGTTTTAATCCTCACGCATAAATCCCAAATTTGTATCTTTCGCAATCACGCGAGAGAGTTAAGAGTAAAGGTCTTCCATGAGTTGGCTTGAAAAGATTTTAGAAAAAAGCAATATCGTAACTTCGCGTAAAGCATCCATCCCTGAAGGGGTTTGGACTAAATGTACTTCTTGTGAGCAAGTGTTATATCACGCTGAGCTTGAGCGTAACTTGGAAGTGTGCCCTAAATGTGATCATCACATGCGCATGAAAGCACGTCGCCGCTTAGAGACTTTTCTTGATGAACAGAATCGTGTCGAGATTGGTGACGAGTTAGAGCCGCAGGATAAACTCAAGTTTAAAGACTCAAAACGTTATAAAGAACGCCTTTCAGCCGCTCAAAAAAGCAGTGGTGAGAAAGACGCTCTTGTGGTGATGCAAGGCGAACTATTGGGTATGCCTTTGGTTGCTTGTGCTTTTGAGTTTTCTTTCATGGGTGGTTCAATGGGGTCTGTAGTTGGTGCGCGTTTCGTACGAGCTGTTGATGCCGCTATAGAAAACAACTGTGGTTTGGTTTGCTTTTCTGCCAGTGGCGGCGCGCGTATGCAAGAAGCGTTAATGTCATTGATGCAGATGGCAAAAACCAGTGCGGCGCTTGAACGTTTATCAAGCAAAGGCTTACCTTATATCTCAGTGATGACGGACCCGACCATGGGTGGCGTATCTGCAAGTTTAGCGATGCTTGGTGACATCAATATTGGAGAACCTAAAGCACTGATTGGTTTTGCAGGTCGTCGAGTTATCGAACAAACGGTACGTGAAGATCTACCTGAAGGTTTCCAACGCAGCGAATTCCTAATTGAGCATGGTGCGATTGATATGATTGTCGATCGCCGTGAAATGCGTCAACGCGTAGGTGGATTGATCGCTAAATTGACCAATCACAGCTCACCATTGGTCGTTTCTGTTGACGATTCACCGACTGAACCTGATTACGCTGTACCAGAAGCGCACGAAAAAGGGTAAAGTAGGCACTAACACACTAACTGCTTAATGGTTATAAACGTTAGATGACTCAAAACCTTATCCCACAAGCCACATCCTCTCTTGCGATGTGGCTTGATTATTTAGCGAATATTCATACCTCCGCTATCGACCTTGGCTTGGATCGTGTTCAAGCTGTGGCTCAAAAAGCGAATCTTATTAAACCTGCACCTACCGTAATCACCGTGGCTGGAACGAATGGCAAAGGCTCGACCTGTGCATTGATGGAAGCCATTTTATTGGATGCAGGTTATCGCGTGGGCGTTTATAGCTCACCTCATCTTATCCGTTATAACGAACGCGTGCGTATTAATGCGCTTGAGCTCAGCGATGAACAGCATACGCAAGCCTTCGCTTTTGTTGAAGCGCAACGGGGTGACATCAGTCTAAGCCTATTTGAGTTCGGTACATTGGCGGCGCTGCGTTTATTTCAAACGCAAGCGGTGGATGTCATTTTATTGGAAGTTGGGCTAGGTGGCCGACTTGATGCGACCAATATCGTGGATCACGATGTTTCTGTGATCACCAGCTTGGCGATTGATCACGTGGATTGGCTCGGCGATGACATCAATGTTATTGGCTATGAGAAAGCGGGGATTTATCGCGCAGGTAAACCCGCCATTTGCGGCCAGCCTAAGCCACCACCAACGGTTGCAGCGCATGCCGATGATATTGGTGCGGAGATGTACCAAGTCGGTATTCAGTTTTCCTATGAACTGGCCTCTGAAACAACGTGGAATTGGCGAAGTGGTCCATTTGAGTTATCTGATTTACCGCTCCCTCGCTTGCCCTTGCCTAATGCGGCTACGGCATTAATGGCACTCGGCTGCTCCGGTTTGGCTGTGAGTGATGTCAATATCGTCAATGGGCTTAGCAACGCAACACTTGCTGGGCGGATGCAAAAAATCAGTGATAGCCCAGAAATCATTCTTGATGTTGCACATAATCCCCATTCGGCCGAATATTTGGTGGCGCAGCTCAAACAGCGTTACGCACACAAAAAGGTCCATGTGGTGATTGGCATGCTGCACGATAAAGATGTGAAGGCCACGCTTCATCAACTGAAATCAATCGCTAACGTTTGGTATCCTGCTTCATTAAGTGGCCCTAGAGCCGCGCAAGCGAATGAACTGTGTCAGTACCTTGAGCCTGGCGTTAAACCGTTTGCTAACCCAGTAAGCGCTTTTGAAGCCGCGATGACACAAGCCGATAGCAATGATGTCATTATCGTGGTTGGGTCGTTTCATACTGTGGGTGAAGTATTAGAGCACTGGCAGAACAAAGGAGTATAAATGGCAAGTAAGTTTCAGAGCCGCTTGGTAGGAACAATTATATTGGTGGCGATAGGGGTGATAGTGTTGCCTGATGTATTGGATGGCAAAAAGACCCACTACAAAGAAGATATTGCCAGCATTCCAATTAAGCCTGAATTAGACAGCGACGTAGAGAAGTTTGAAATTCTCGACCCCGTTGAAGATCAAGTCGCGTTGCCCGATTCGCCTGTTGAAGTGATCGCACAAACTAACCAGAGCGACGCAGCAACGCAGAGCAAGCCACTCACTGTGAAAGTGAAAGAAACTGCGGAAAGAAATGATTACCAAGATAGTGCTTGGCTCATTCAGTTGATGGCATTAAAGAATGCCGAAAATGCAAAAACCGTGGTTAAAGATCTGCAAAAACGGGGTTATCAAGCTCATACTAAGCAAGAAAATGGCTTCACTCGGATCATTATTGGCCCAGATGTTTCCAAAACCAAGCTTGAGCGTCAACTCTTAGAACTGGAAAAAATTACCGGTGCAAAAGGTCAATTGCTCAAATTTAAACCACTAAACCCATAAGAAAACGTTTGCGTCGCGTTTTTTTCTGTTAAAATGCGCGCCAACTTAAGATGTAGAACTCATGAATTGGTTAGATATTGTCATTTTAAGTGTGATCGGCCTATCGGCATTGATCAGTTTAGTCCGTGGCTTTGCTAAAGAAGCGTTGTCATTAGTGATATGGTTCGGTGCATTTTTTATTGCCAGCCAATACTACGCAAAACTTGCGGTGTATTTTTCAAATATCAAAGATGACATGTTTCGTAATGGCGCGGCCATCGCAGCACTGTTTGTTGCAACACTCATTGTCGGAGCGATCATTAACTATGTGATTGCTCAATTGGTACAAAAAACGGGCCTATCAGGAACTGATCGGGTACTGGGCATTGTTTTTGGAGCATTGCGTGGTGTGTTGATTGTTTCAGCTGCCTTGTTTTTTATGGATGCGTTTACCGCATTTCCAAATTCAGAGTGGTGGAAGAGCTCGCAATTGGTACCGGAATTTAGCCGTATCATTGCGCCGTTCTTTGAGCACTTACAAGCAACATCAAGTTTTCTCTCTGGCGCGATTTAGCGCCAGTTACTGTCGCAAATCGAGGATCAGGACATGTGTGGTATTGTTGGAATCGTGGGTACAACGCTGGTAAACCAGTCAATTTATGACGCGTTAACGGTATTGCAGCATCGTGGCCAAGATGCCGCTGGTATTTGTACCATAGAAAGCAATCGTTTCCGTCTGCGTAAGGCGAACGGTTTAGTGAAAGATGTCTTTGAAGCAAAACACATGCAGCGTCTTCAAGGAACGGTGGGTATTGGGCATGTGCGTTATCCTACTGCGGGTAGTTCGAGTGCCTCAGAAGCTCAACCTTTCTACGTTAACTCCCCGTTCGGTATCACGCTTGCTCATAACGGCAACCTCACCAATGCCAACGAAGTACGCCAGAAGTTGTTTGAAAAAGATCGTCGCCATATCAATACCACTTCAGATTCCGAAGTGCTGCTTAACGTCTTGGCGCATGAAATTGATACAGTCAGAGGCAATGTAACCGCAGAAGATGTGTTTCGCGCTGTCGCTAATGTACATCGCACCATTCGCGGTGCTTATGCTGTTGTCGCGATGATCATTGGGCATGGGATGATCGCGTTTCGTGACCCGCATGGTATTCGTCCTATCTGCTTAGGTAAACGTGAAGTCGATGGCCGTACTGAATATATGGCCGCTTCGGAGTCGGTGGCGCTAGATGCTGTCGGCTTTGATTTTGTGCGTGACCTTGCCCCCGGGGAAGCGGTGTATGCGACCTTTGATGGCCAGCTATTTACTAAACAATGTGCCGATAATCCAACACTTAACCCATGCATTTTTGAATTTGTCTACTTCGCCCGCCCAGATTCGTTTATCGACAAAATTTCGGTTTACAGCGCGCGCGTAGAAATGGGTAAAAAGTTGGGTGAGCGCATCAAGAACGAATTTGCTGACTTAGATATTGATGTCGTGATCCCCATTCCTGAGACTTCGTGTGATATCGCATTGCAAATTGCACAAGCGATTGATATTCCATATCGCCAAGGTTTTGTTAAAAACCGCTACGTTGGCCGCACATTTATTATGCCGGGCCAGCAACAGCGTAAAAAGTCAGTGCGACGTAAACTCAATGCGATTCGTTCTGAATTTAAGGGCAAAAACGTGTTGCTAGTGGATGACTCGATAGTGCGTGGAACTACGTCAGAGCAAATTATTGAGATGGCTCGTGATTCTGGTGCAAACAAGGTGTACATGGTGTCAGCCGCGCCTGAGATCCGTTTCCCTAACGTTTATGGCATTGATATGCCAAGTGCTAACGAGTTGATTGCTCATGGCCGAGATGCCGATGAAATTGCGCAGCGAATTGGTGCCGATGCTCTGATTTTCCAAAATCTGGAAGATTTGGTGGATGCCGTCGGTATGGGTAACCGCGATATTGCAAAATTTGAAGCATCTGTATTTAACGGCGAATACGTCACGGGCGATATTGATCAGCAGTATCTTGATTTTCTTGAATCGATGCGCAGCGACGATGCAAAAACGGTTCGAGAAATCCAGCAAGATCTCGCCAACCTAGAGATTTATAACGAAGGCGCGTAATCGAGCGCATCTCCCCAAATAGGCTGCAAAGAAAAAGGCTTCCATCTAGGAAGCCTTTTTTGTGCTCGTTAACAGGGTTTGACTAAAGGATCATTGCCGCAATCCAGCCAAACACAATCAGTGGAATATTATAATGGATGAAGGTTGGAACCACTGTTTCCCAAATATGTTCGTGCTGGCCATCTGCATTTAGGCCTGACGTTGGCCCCAAGGTGGAATCTGACGCTGGAGAGCCAGCATCGCCCAACGCAGCAGCGGTACCCACTAGCGCAATGGTCGCCATAGGCGAAAAGCCAAAGGCGAGGGCAAGGGGCACGTAAATGGTTGCGATGATTGGAATCGTTGAGAAGGATGAACCAATGCCCATAGTGACCAACAAACCGACGATCAGCATTAATAAAGCGGATAAAGCTTTATTGTCGCCGATGCTTACTGATAAGGCTTCTACCAGAGACTCAACGCCACCGGTGGCTTTCATCACGGCGGCAAATCCGGCCGCTGAAATCATAATAAAGCCAATCATTGCCATCATATGTACACCTTTGGTGAATACATCGTGCGTCTCTTTCCATGCAATCACACCACCAAAAGTGAAGACCATAAAACCAGCCAGTGCGCCGATGATCATCGAACCTGTGGACAGTTGCACGGCAAGTGCCGTGATAATACCGAGCGCGGCAATCAAAATATGCTTTTTGTTGATCGCTTTTGGTTCGGTATTAATGACAGTATGTTCCGTCTCTTGATACTGGCGAGGTTTACGATAGGTAAAGAAAATGGCGACCAGTAAGCCAAAAATCATCCCAGCGGCGGGTAGCAGCATGGCTATCGGCACTTGGCTTGCCGTCACGTTTTCAAGGCCATTATCGCGTAAATTCTTGAGTAAGATGTTATTGAGGAAAATCCCACCAAAGCCGACAGGCAAGACCATATAGGGCGTGATAAGGCCAAAAGTGAGCACGCAAGCAATCAGCCTGCGGTCAAGCTTCAGCTTGGCAAAGACGCCCAATAGCGGTGGAATTAAAATCGGAATAAAGGCGATATGGACAGGAATGATATTTTGCGATGACATGGTAACTAGAACCAGCGCGACCAGAACCGCATACTTCAAACCTGTGGTGGCCGCACCATGCTCTTTGCCATGGATACGCTTAATCACGCTTTGCGCCAGTAAGTCAGTAATACCAGATTTAGAAATCGCGACGGCAAAGGTGCCTAGCATCGCATAACTTAGTGCGATGGTTGCACCACCACCTAAGCCACTTTCAAATGCAGAAACAGCGTCATTTAAACTCATCCCTGCAACTAAACCACCGACGATCGCACTAAATGTCAGTGCGACGACGACATTGACCCGCATCAGCGCAAGAAGCAGCATGATGCATACAGAAATTACTACAGGATTCATATATTTCTCGGTTAGTTGTGTTTACTTGTTATTGTTTTCTGAAGGTTCAACAAGTGGCCATCCGCCAAGGGCCTTCCATTTGTTGACGATACCGCAAAAAAGTTCGGCTGTTTTTTGCGTATCGTATAGCGCTGAATGCGCTTCTCTATTGTCAAATTCCATCCCAGCGGATTTGCACGCTTTGGCCAAAACGGTTTGGCCATAGGCTAAACCACTTAGCGCAGCGGTATCAAAAGTCGCAAAAGGGTGGAAAGGGACTCGTTTTAGCTTGCAGCGTTCACTGGCTGCCATCACGAAATTCAAGTCAAAGGTAGCATTGTGCGCCACCATGATCGCGCGGCTACAGTCATTGTCGCGTTGCTCTTTTCGGACTAGCTTATAAATTTCTCTGAGTGCTTCGGCTTCGCTGACGGCACCGCGTAATGGGCTAAATGGGTCACGAATGCCATTAAACTCAAGCGCCTCTTTTTCAAGGTTGGCACCTTCAAAAGGCTCAACATGAAAGTGAATCGTCGATGCTGGGTGCAGATCACCTTGTTCATCCATACGCAACGTAATCGCGCAGATTTCTAATAGTGCATCGGTCTTTGCATTGAAACCGGCTGTTTCGACGTCGATGACGACGGGAAAATAACCGCGGAAACGCTTTTTCAGTGTCAATGCTTCATTTACTTCAGTCATGCTAGCTCTTGGTTGTGTGACAGGGCTGGCATTATTACAGATTCTTTCTACGATAAAAACCAAACACGTTAATAAATGCAGGTTTCACTATGCGTTGGATAGTGCGGTGATGTGGCTAGATTTTTGCATTAACTTAGTCAATAGAAAGCGAAGCGGCAATTTTCCGCCATCGTTTTAGTATCGCTCGGAGAATAAAATCGTTATGAATAAATGGGTTACTGCCACTATTGTGATGACCAGCATACTGACATCCTTTGCCCCTATGGCGATGGATAAACGTTATGTGGCAACACCACAGCAGTCTACGTGGCAGATGGTGACGAATACCCCTTTAGAGTGCCGTTTGGTCCATCCGATCCCCAATTACGGTGACGCTGAATTCTCTTCACGTGCGAATAAGAAGATTAACCTCGATTTCGAACTCAAAATGCGTCGTCCAATGGGTGAAACTCGCAACGTAAGTTTAGTGTCATTACCACCGAGTTGGCGTCCGGGTGAGAGTGCAGACCGCATTACCAATTTGCAATTCTTCAAACAGTTCGATGGTTACATCGGTGGTCAAACCGCTTGGAGCCTACTCAGTGAATTGGAAAAAGGACGCTATCCAACCTTTAGCTACCAAGATTGGCAAAGCCGAGATCAGCGCATTGAAGTGGCTCTCTCGTCGGTTCTTTTTCAAGAGAAGTACAACGTGTTTAGCGATTGTGTGAGCAATTTACTGACGTACAGTTTTGAAGATATCTCATTTACGATTCTGCATTACGACCGCGATAATGTACAACTTAATAAAGCTTCGCAAAAACGGCTTGCGCAAATTGCCGACTATATTCGCTATAACCAAGATATTGATTTGGTGTTGGTTTCTACCTATACCGACTCTGTTGATAGTCGAGGAGTGAGTCAGGATCTTTCTGAGCGTAGGGCTGAGGTATTAAGAGATTACTTTAAATCACTGGGGTTACCTGAGGATCGTATCCAAGTGCAAGGCTATGGTAAACGCAGGCCGATTGCCGACAATGCATCACCAATTGGCAAAGATAAAAACCGTCGCGTGGTTATTTCACTGGGTCGAACAATTATCTAATAACGTTAGAGTAAAAAAGCAGCCCATTTCAAAGGCTGCTTTTTGTGATGTTATCCGGGAAACCGTACGCATCTAGTTTATATAACTAGCCGATGCCGCAAAGAGACTTATCCTTCTAAACCTGCTGATGCTTGTTTGTTTTGGATAAGTTCAATCATGTAACCATCAGGATCTTTCACAAAAGCGATATGCGTGGTGCCCCCTTTTACTGGGCCAGCTTCACGGGTCACATTACCTCCAGCCGCTTTAATCGCGTCACAGGTGGTATACACATCTTCAACACCAATGGCGATGTGGCCAAAAGCATTACCTAGGTCATAGCTTGTGGTGCCCCAGTTATAGGTCAGTTCGATCACCGCACCCTGAGATTCATCGCCATAACCCAGAAATGCCAATGTGTATTTGTATTCTGTATTTTCATTAGTACGAAGCAGTTGCATACCCATGACCTTGGTGTAAAACGCGATCGATTTTTCTAAATCGCCTACGCGTAGCATGGTGTGCAAAATACGACTATTTGACATGTTGAGCTCCTAACTTTCTGATGAAATATCTATCCCCACCCGACCACTGTGGCGATGATGTTGGCTTACGTTCACCCACTCCAATCACAGAGTTTATCTATGTTCAAAGGAATTCGTTTACTTACTGCCTACTTGCAGAGTTGAGTCTTTTGGGGATCTGGTTAAATTTTATAGGTCAGTTTTATCAGAGAATTCGCAAAGATCTTCAATGATACAACTGCCACAACGCGGCTTTCTTGCGACACAGGTGTAGCGACCATGTAAGATCAACCAGTGATGAACATCAACTTTGAATTCTTTAGGGACGACTTTGAGCAGCTTTTGTTCCACTTCATCAACGTTTTTACCCACCGCAAACTTGGTTCTATTTGAAACTCGGAAAATATGCGTGTCAACGGCGATGGTTGGCCACCCGAAAGCGGTGTTCAATACCACATTGGCCGTTTTTCTGCCAACGCCGGGCAGCGATTCTAATGCTTCACGGCTCTCAGGTACTTCTCCTGCGTATTGATCCAATAAGATGCGGCAAGTTTTGATAACGTTTTCTGCTTTGGAATTGAATAAACCAATGGTTTTGATGTATTGCTTTAGCCCATCAACGCCAAGCTCAAAGATGGCTTGTGGCGTATTAGCAATAGGGTAAAGTTTGTCAGTGGCCTTATTAACGCTGACGTCAGTCGCTTGAGCAGAAAGCAGTACTGAGATCAGTAACTCAAACGGTGTGCTCCATTTAAGCTCGGTTTCTGGCTTCGGGTTATTGGCCCGTAAACGTTCGAGGATCTCGACTCGTTTGACATTATTCATCGTTTGGAAAACTTCCTTATGATTTCGTTAAGCGTTAGTGACGCGTGCTCGTTCTATGACGGGCTTTTGTTCTTTAGGTTGGCGAGCAGCCAGATTTTTATCGATGATATTTTTAGCTGCAATCAAAAAGCCAACACCAATAAACGCTCCAGGCGGCAAGAGCGCAAGCAAGAAGCTGTTGTCAAAATGGAAGACCTCAATGCGTAAAATGGTTGCCCAATGACCCAGTAATAAATCAGCACCATCAAACAGTGTGCCATTGCCAATTACTTCACGCAGTGCGCCCAAAATGACCAGAATAGTGGTCATTCCCATGCCCATCCAAAATCCATCTTGTGCTGAAGGCAACACTGCATTTTTTGAGGCAAATGCTTCGGCGCGACCGATGATGATACAGTTGGTCACAATCAGAGGAATGAAGATCCCTAGCGATAGGTACAGGCCGTAAGCGTAGGCATTCATTAACAGTTGTACGCAAGTTACTAGTGCGGCGATGATCATCACAAACACAGGGATACGAACTTCTTTGGGGACATAATCTCGTACTAATGAGATGGTGACATTTGAACAGACGAGAACCAGCAATGTCGCAACGCCTAAACCTAGCGCATTCGTGACAGTGGAAGAAACCGCTAGTAAAGGGCACAGTCCAAGTTGTTGAACGAGCGCAGGGTTGTTGCTCCACATCCCGTTTTTAATCAGTGTCTTATGATCACTCATTGCTGGCTCCTTTACAGTCAAAAGGTTGTGCTAACAGTGCTTCTCGATGTTGATTCACAAACTGAGCGGTATTTTTCACCGCTTTGACGACGGCTCGCGGCGTAATCGTCGCTCCAGTAAACTGATCAAATTGTCCCCCATCTTTGCGCACTTTCCAAGTCTCGATATTTTGCTCAGTGACTTGCTTGCCAGTAAAGCTCAATATCCAATCAGTGACGCGTAAATCTATTTTGTCACCTAACCCCGGTGTTTCTTGATGAGACAGAACGCGAGTCCCTGTGATGGTGCCATCGTGCTTGATGCCAATAATTACCTTGATCGCGCCGTTATAGCCATCAGGTGCGATGGCTTCAATAGCCAGTCCACTCGGTTCACCGTTTTGTGTGGCAATATAAGCGTGCATAGGTTGGTCTGTACCAAGTGCAGGATCAGTCACCAGTGTACAGGATTTGTACAGTTCGTTGTCGTGCAAACTGTGCGGGATCACTTGGTTTAAAATCGATTGCAGTTGAACCTGCTCTTGCTTGGTTATTTGATCTTTTGTTAGGTATTGGGTTAACGCTACAACACCTGTTGAAGCACAGGCAAAGATAGCGAGAATCAAACCGTTATTGCGAATGGCGGTTAACATAGCGCTCCTTAATGCCCGTAGGTTCGAGGTTTAGTGTAGTAATCAATCAGTGGAACACACATGTTGGCAAGTAATACAGCGAATGCTACCCCGTCAGGGAAGCCTCCCCAACTGCGGATAATGAAAATCATCATGCCAATAAATGCGCCGTAAATTAAGCGACCTTTGACGGTTGTGGAAGCGGTGACTGGATCGGTTGCGATGAAAAAAGCGCCGAGCATAGTCGCGCCCGAGAGCAAATGAAACAAGGGTGAGGCGGTTGCTCCCGGTTCAATAAGCGCAGTGAAAGCACTTGCCATTACTAAACCACACAGCACCGCAATCGGGATATGCCAGTTGATCACACGTAGTTTGATCAATAATAAGCCGCCAGCTAAATAGGCAAGGTTAACCCATTCCCAGCCAAGCCCAGCTAGCCCACTAAATTGAGGGTGGCTCATCGCTTCATGCAGAGTCTCACCATTATGTAATCCGGTTTTTACGGCGTCCAATGGAGTGGCCATAGTGACACCATCGATACCCGTTCGGATTTGTTGTAGTGATAAACCTTCTACGTTGAAGCCACTGAAAATAAGTGAAAATGCATCACTAAACGAGATTGGATCCGGGGCTAATTCCGTTGGAGCAATCCAACTGGTCATCTGCACAGGGAAAGAGATAAGCAAAACCACATAAGCAATCATGGCGGGGTTGAATGGGTTTTGTCCTAGTCCGCCGTATAAGTGTTTTGCAATAATGATGGCAAAAATAAGGCCAATAAAGATAACCCACCAAGGGGACATCGGAGGAATGGCAATGGCCAGAAGCCAAGCGGTGACCACGGCGCTGTAATCTTTGATTGCCAACAGTGGTGAGCGCTTACGCAGTAGCATAACGGCAGATTCAAAAGCCAAAGCGATGATGATAGCGAGCATCAGTTGAATGAGAGTACCCCAACCAAAGAAGTAGCTTTGCGCGATAAGCCCCGGTAAGGCGCACAAGGCGACCCACTTCATCAGCTCTGATGTGTTGCGTTTGCTGTGTGCATGGGGGGAGCTGGCAATAAAAAAGGCCACTAATTATTCTCCTCAGAATTATGATTGTTTTTCGCTTGTGCCGTTTGCTGCTCTGCTTTGCGCGCTTTTGCGCGAGCAATGGCGGCAGCGACTGCCGCTTTTTTGGCATCCTCAGGTTGAGCAGGCACAGGTTCAAGCGTTGGCTGAGGTTCACTCTGCGCCGTTTGCTGCTCTGCTTTGCGTGCTTTTGCGCGAGCAATGGCAGCAGCGACTGCCGCTTTTTTGGCATCCTCAGGTTGAGTAGGCGCAGGTTCAAGCATTGGCTGAGGTTCACTCTGCGCCATTTGCTGCTCTGCTTTGCGCGCTTTGGCGCGAGCAATGGCGGCAGCGACTGCCGCTTTTTTGGCATCCTCAGGTTGAGCAGGCACAGGTTCAAGCATTGGCTGGGGTTCACTCTGCGCCGTTTGTTGCTCTGCTTTGCGCGCTTTTGCGCGAGCAATGGCGGCAGCGACTGCCGCTTTTTTGGCATCCTCAGGTTGAGTTGGTGCAGGTTCAAGCGTTGGCTGGGGTTCACTCGGCGCCGTTTGCTGCTCTGCCTTGCGTGCTTTCTCTCGGGCAATGGCAGCCGCGACTGCCGCTTTTTTATCATCACCAGTTTCTGCTGGTGGCGCATCAGCACTGGTTTGCTGCGCTTTTTTCTCGCGAGCTTGACGTTTGCGCTCTTCGCGCAATTTAACCATTTCAGCGTTATCAGGCTCGACTTGACCTGCTTGCAGTGCTTCGGCTTGCTTGGCTTTAGCGCGAGCAATAGCCGCAGCAACGGCGGGTTTTACGGTGCTTGGGTTGTTTTCTGTTTGTGCTTTTTGCGCTTGAACGCGAGCAATGGCCGCTGCAATCGCATCGTCGCCGCCTGTGTGTTTCATCTCTTGACGACGTTCATCGGCTGCTTTTTTGAAGCGATTCTCGCGATCGGCTTTATCGCGTTCTAAACGTGCTTTTTTCTCTTCGAAACGTACTCTGGCACGTTCAGCGGCTTCTGATTCTTGCTGGCGAGTTTTTATCTCGGCCTTGGCTTGACGATAGTATTGCACCAATGGAATTTCACTGGGGCAAACATAAGCACAAGCCCCGCACTCAATGCAATCTTTGAGGTTCAGTTCTTCACACTTATCATATTCTTCCGCTTTCGCGTGCCAGAACAGTTGCTGAGGCAATAAGGAGGCCGGGCAGGCTTCCGCGCACTGACCACAGCGAATGCAGGCCATTTCATGTTGTGAAGAGGCAATCTCTTTACGAGTGGGTGCCAGAATGCAGTTGGTGGTTTTGGTGATCGGAACTTGCGAATGAGGCAGGGTGAACCCCATCATCGGGCCGCCCATGATAAGACGCGGTAATTTTTTATCTGCCTTATAGCCAAATTGTTCGAGTAAATATTGTACGGGTGTGCCTAATAAAACCCAGACATTCCGGGGCTGTTTAAACGTATTGCCCGTTAAGGTGACTACGCGGTTAATCAGGGGTTCGCCATCCATGACGGCGCGTTTAATCGCGTAGATAGAGCCAACATTTTGTACCATCAAGCCAATATCGGCTGGAATTTTACCCGCAGGCACTTCTTGGTTGGTCAGCAATTTAATTAACTGCTTTTCACCACCTGAAGGGTATTTGGTTGGGATCACGCGGATCACGATGTCTTTATGTATTGCGGCGGCTTCTAACGCTTGAATTGCTTCTGGTTTGTTATCTTCAATACCGATGATGGTTAATTTGGGCTTAAGAATGTGCTCTACAATACTGATCCCATCGATGATCTCTGCGGCATGGTGCTGCATGAGTACATCATCGGCCGTGATGTAAGGTTCACATTCGGCGGCGTTGATGATCAAAATATCAGTGCGAGCGAGGCCTGATTGCATTTTTTTTGCAGTAGGAAAACCGGCGCCGCCCAACCCAGAGATGCCAGCTTGACGAATGATTTCAATCAATTGCTCTGGGGAGTGTTGTCGATAATTAGCCAGTGGTGCGCGCACTGCCCACTCATCTTGTTGATCAGGCGTGATGACAATACACATTTCACTTAACCCAGAAGGGTGCGCCGTAGTGCGCGGTTCAATGGCGGTAATGGTGCCAGAGGTTGAAGCGTGTACAGGCAACATGAAGGTTGAGGTGTATTGTGTTAGTGGTTGGCCTTTGAGTACTTTATCGCCAACGCTGACCAATAAATCACCGGCTCGGCCAATATGCTGTTTGAGTGGCAATACAATTTCTTGCGGTATACCGGCATGAGTCAGTGCCGTTTGATTTGATTGCTGTTTATTTTCTGGCGGGTGAATGCCTCCTGGGAAGTTCCAGAGAGTGCCAGCTTTGATTTGTTCTATTAATGACAACATACCAATCCTTAATTCACGCTTTTCTGCGCACGTGAGGCAGAGTCGGTAACATCAACAACAGGAATCGCGTTCATTTGCCACTTCCAAGTATCGGTCGTAGTTTCTACCGGGATCATTTCAATACAGTCCGTTGGGCAGGGAGCAACACACAGATCACAGCCAGTACATTCTGACTTGATCACGGTATGCAGAGCCTTAGTTCCACCAACAATGGCATCTACGGGACAAGCTTGAATGCATTTTGTACAACCGATGCACATATCTTCATGAATGAAGGCAACGGTTTTGACCTTATTATCAAGATCATGCGCAGACTCTTCAGCTTCAACGCCCATTAAGTCAGCCAATTTTTCAATGGTTGCTTGGCCGCCGGGCGGGCATTTATTGATTTTATCGCCATTGGCAATGGCTTGTGCATAAGGGCGACAGCCCGGATAGCCACATTGACCGCATTGTGTCTGCGGTAAAATCGCATCAATCTGATCGACGATAGGATCGGCTTCTACTTTAAAGCGGATAGAGGCAAAACCTAAGATAGCGCCAAACACAGCGGCCAATGCGACAAGTGCAAGAATAGCGATGAGTATTGTGCTCATATTACAACTTCACCAATCCTGTAAAACCCATGAAGGCGAGTGACATAAGACCTGCGGTTATCATAGCAATTGATGCGCCTTTGAAGGGCGTTGGTACGTCGGCTACGCCGATGCGTTCGCGCATGGAAGCAAACAGAATCAATACCAATGAGAACCCAACCGCGGCACCAAAACCATAAATAATGGATTGAATGAAGTTATGATTTTCGTTGATGTTGAGAAGCGCAACCCCAAGTACCGCACAGTTGGTGGTGATAAGAGGAAGGAAAATCCCGAGCAGGCGATATAACGTTGGGCTGGTTTTGTGTACCACCATTTCGGTGAACTGCACCACCACGGCGATCACTAAAATAAAGCTCATGGTGCGTAAGTACTCAATACCTAATGGTTTAAGAACATAGCTTTCTACTAAATACGCACACACTGACGCTAGAGTTAGCACGAAAGTCGTCGCTAACCCCATCCCTATTGCGGTTTCTAGTTTTTTTGATACGCCCATGAAAGGACATAGCCCTAGAAACTTTACCAGTACAAAGTTATTGACCAGCACAGTGCCGATTAATAACAAAAAATATTCGGTCATAGTTATATAAGTCTTAAGTTCCGATCTGGTGATTATCGTGCTTTGCCAAGCGAATAACAACCAAGGAAAGATAAGGTTTTATACCTTTGACGGAATTTTGTACGCTGCTACGCCAGTATTAGGTTGATATGGGGCGTTATAAAGCAGTGTCAGCCGGCTATTTTTTATGTGTCGAAAAATGGGCTTGACTTAAATAACACCAAGTCAGTACATACTCACTGTCAGGCCAGTGGTAACCAACGCTGATTGTGCATGACGGGTTTAAAAAAGGATGAAGATCAGTGTGAATCTGAAAAATGAGTCGTTTGGCGTGTTTGTCAACATGGATCAGTTCTACCACGTGAAAATCAAGAACCTGTTCAACCCATGGATAAATGGCTTTATAAATCGATTCCTTCGCGGAAAAAATCAACGTAATAAAGCTCGCTAATTGGGCAAAGTGATGAGCAAAAATGTGCTCTGCGGGTGTCATTACTTGCTGGCGAATATCACTGAGCCATTCATCTCGTATGAGTTGTTCAATATCAATACCAAGAGCGGCACACGCTTTAGTCTGGTGAGTGGCGGCTGCGATAGCGTAGCCATGGCAATGGGATATTGAGCCTACGATATTTTGCGGCCAAACCGCTTGATTCCCCTTGCCAATCTCCAACGTTAGCGACTGTGATTGATCCAGTTTGGTTAGGCAGTGTTTTGCACACATCCTGCCAGCTAAAAATTCACAATGGCGCTTTAGCACGGCTTGGTTTAAAGAAGAGGGCAGGGAGATCCCTTGCTCTTCAAGTTTATTTTTGTATTCAGGCAGGTACTTCACTTCAAGCTGGTGGTATTGGATGAAAGATGGCCAGTTTGGAATGATGAGCATGCCTATTTTACCTATCGAGTGAGTGAACTTGTTCGATGCGTCGCCTGCGTGGTGACGTTTATCTCAGATTGAGTGAAAAATCACTCCCCCAGTCAAAAACAAAGTGTTGATGTCTAGGAGAGTGAGTCAGAGTGACTAACTAGAACTGGTAATCAGCGACTATGCCAAAGGTGCGTGGACCGCCGACTTCGTAGAGATCACTTTTCTGGCGAATCACGTACTCTTCATCAGTGACGTTTTTCACGTAAGCGCGAATAGTCAAATCGTTGAGAGTGTAACCTGCATTCAGATTGAACACGGTGTAATCGCCAGCCGTTTTACTCTCTGTGTTGGCTAAATCGGTATAGTAATCGGAAACGTGGTTAACACGAGCACCAAAAAATAGACCAGAATCTAAGTGTTGAGTAAAGCCCGCACCTGCAGACAGTTTAGGAGCGTAACTGAACTCATTGCCTGAGAGATTGGTAGAGGTACCGGTTGGTCCTTCGCTGATGTCCGTTTTAAGAAGACCGACAAACGCAAACAGGTCGAGCCCAGAATCAAACCAGTAAGAGGCTTCAACTTCCGTACCGTAAGTTTTCCCTTTCGGTATATTGGTGATATAGGTGTCGAAGCGTTTTCCGCTGTCACCTGAGACCGAAGTTTGATAATTTTTGTAGTCGTTGTAGAACAGGTTAGCGGTCAGATCCAGCTTGTCATCCAGGAAGCTTGAACGAGAACTTAGCTCGTAGCTCCAGACTTTTTCTTGTTCAAAAACAAAAACTTCTTCTTTGTACTCGTTATAGCCTAATCCACCGGCATTGTAGCCTTTACGGGCCGTAAGACCGAGGGTGGAGTGATCTGAGACATCAAGTAATAGACCAATCTTAGGCAATAGGATGCCGTCATCTTCATCGGCTTTAAAATCGAGTGGTAGGGTAGCGTGATCGAAATCTCGCTTCAGTTCATCTCTTTCATAACGTGCACCTAATAATAGCTGCCAACGATTATCCAAACGAATTCTTGAGTCAAAGTAGATTGAGTTGGTTAAAACTTCATCTTTACGTTTTAATGAATCTGTTTCGGTGTATTGATCTTTGAAGAAGCTGGCTAGGCCTAGAATCGCATTGTACTTTTCATCAAGTGATTGATATGTAAGCTTTGCTTCTGCAGTGTAGTTATCTTCATCCACATCACCATACCAATTAGTATCAGGATAAGCTTTGAACTTGGTGGTGTAGTTACGATGGGCGACTAAAATATCCGTTGTCAGTTCATCATTAATCACATAATTGACGTCTAGGTTGATATTCCAGCTTTTGGTTTCTTGGCGACGCGTGCCACTTTTGCTATGCAGTTCAAGTGTGCCCGGCTTGGTAACGAAGTTGGTGTATTGTCCCTCTTCATTACGGCTACCAACCGTTAGCTTGGCTGTTAGCTTGTCATTTCCTTGAGGTTTCCACAATAATTTACCACGGACATTATAGGATTCGAGCTCGGAAGGATCCCAAGGGTACTGATCGCCGTTAGGCAGAGAGTAATCGATAGGGGTATTGCCTTTGGTACCTTCGGCGGCAAGACGAAACGCTAAAGTATCTTCAACCAGAGGTGCCGACACGACCCCTGCGAGATGATATTTACTGTCTTCATTTTCATAACCAGCGCGAACTTTACCCTCACGGTGGAACGTTGGATCCTTAGTTTTGATCACAACTGCACCAGCAATACTATTGCGGCCTTGGTTGGTGGATTGCGGCCCTTTATAGACTTCCACTTGTTCTGTATCCCACAGTCCAGCTTTACCAAACGCTTCTCCAGACCAAGATTCAGACACGCCGTCTACCGTGGTATTGACGCGCGGTGTTGCGCCTGTCATGAAGGTCAGAAAACCTTCGCCAGGGCCACGTCCATCGACCCCACGAATGTGTGGAATGCCCGAAGGTGCATTGAGTACGTTTGGTACGCGGTCGAGCAGATCGTAGTAATCTCGGCTTTCACCATCATCCACTTCATCGGTGAATAGGGTGAGCGAACTGGTGTTTTCGGCCAGTGTTCCTCCCAATTTCTCACCCACCACAACCACAGTATCCTGCTTTTTCTGTGGCTCTTTTTTTTCGAGCTGTTCCGCGACAACATTTGCGCTAGTACTAACGCAGAGGATGCCAATCAGTGTGGCGAGTTGAGTCTTATTGATATTTCTGACTGCCTTACCGTTATTCATATCCATGGGCTTCATGACCTAAAAGTTCCTTAATAGAAAAAATGATGTTGCTGCAACCATTATCAAATCAACTGTTGCTGGTTGTAATGTTAATGATAATTGTTATTATTTGCAATATCATCAATGCGGTTTTATGCTACTTAGTTTCTATGTTTCAAAAATACTAGGCTTGATATGGGGTGGTTTTAGTAATGATTGTTAATCAGGAGAGCTCACAAGAGAGGGCTGAGCTCAATGGGGTATTGGCCCGTTTTATTCAAGAGGGCGGCTCTATTGGTGACGAGCTTTGGTGGGCACATGTGCAATCGATCGGCATGCCTTATGTAATTGAAATAAATGGCGAATATGCAAAAGTGCTTTTTTTATGGCGTGGGTCGAAGCCGAGTGTGGCCGCAAATCAAGCGATCTACGTTGATATTAATGGTGTCACCGATCATCACAGTTTTTCGATGGCGAAGTTTACTCATATCGATAATACCGATGTGTGGTTTTATATCGGTAGCGTCAAACAGAGTTGGCGAGGAGGGTACTCTTTTATTCCTGTCCCAGAAGCGTTAGTGCAGCCGAGTTACCAAGGTTCATACGATGCAATGCGCCACCAACATCGGCAATGGCTACGCTCCATTTTTCCACTGAGTTGCGCTGATCCACTGGCTCAAAATGATTTGTCAAAATGCGAGTGGGGGCGCGCGAAAACACCTTGTCATATGCCTAAAGCGCTTACGCAAACAGAGTGGCTCGGTTTCGATTCAGCGCAAGGTCAGTGCTTCAAAAGTGCTGATTCGACCTTTACTTGGAGCAGCACTTTGCTCGGTACATCGCGCGAGATTTGGCTTTATTCGACCGCGCAAAGACCCACCACTGAGCCGTTACCTTTGGTGTTGATGCTGGATGGCCGTTTTTGGTCTCAATCGATGCCGGTTTATGAGGCTCTTTCACAGGCGACCCACAGTGGAAAGCTTCCAGTGGCGCTCTATGTGTTGATTGATGAAATTAGCGCTCAACAACGCAGTGATGATCTCAGCTGTAATCCGCTGTTTTGGCAAGCCGTGATGGAAGAGTTACTCCCCTCGATTAACGAGCGCGTCAGAGTAACCCGCGATGCAGACCAAACGGTGATCGTAGGCCAGAGTTTAGGAGGCTTAGCGGCAATGTACGCAGCATTACACTGGCCGCAGCGATTCGGTTCTGTGGTTTGTCAATCGGGTTCATTTTGGTGGCCCGATTTCTCGATCGTTAAACCCCCCAGTGAATATTGTCCACCGAAAAGCGACTCGCGATTAAGCAAAATGAGCCAAGAGGTACATCAAGGTTTAGGTGCCAATTCACGTCTTGCGCTTTTCCTCGAAGTGGGTAGCGGCGAAGACATCATGATCGATTTAAGTCGAGATCTATACCAACAGTTGGCTTCACAACAGCATCGGATTCAATTTCGTCTGTTTGACGGCGGTCATGATCGACTCTGTTGGCGCGGCGGGATCATCGATGGCTTGTCATATGTTTTAGAACCTTATCTTTAATTTTCATCGGTAGAGAGAAATATGTCAGAAAAATACACCAACCCTTTTGATGAATCTAAGCATCAATTTTTAGTGCTGATCAATTCGCATAATCAATACAGTTTATGGCCAGAATTCAAAGCCATTCCCGCTGGTTGGCAAGCCATCCTTGGACCGAGGTCAAAACAAGAGTGTTGCAACTACATCGAAGCTCAGTGGTTAGATATTCGAGCTTAAACCAAACGAGTTTTGACTCCTGCAATAGCGGCGCTGTTCATTCATGCTTGTTAAGCGGGGTAACAAAAAGGGACATAGGCAATGACTTTTGTTAGGAATAAAGAGATGTACAACTCATCAGTGCAAGAGGATCAGTGGCCTCTTATCGGCACACAGCAAGGTATTTGGTTTGCCGAGCAGATGATGACCAATCCAGAGCAATTTAATGTTGCCCACTACGTGGTTATTCAAGGTCAAATCGATATTGAGTTATTTTCAAACGCGGTAGCCATCGGCTTGCAAGGCGTTGATTCCCTCCACTGCCATTATCTAGAGAGCGATGGCAGCGTGAGGCAGCAGTTTTATCCAGCGGATGAAGAAGGGCAGAGGCTTGAGATTCTCGACTTTTCACAAGCCGCCTTGCCAGAAGAGTCGGCTCGGGAGTGGATGAAGCACGATCTTGCGCAGCGGTTGGACATTTCATCAAGAAAGAGGCGTTTCCGACACTGTTTAATTGATGTTGGTTCAAGCAATGTACCGCAATGGTTTTGGTATCAACGTTACCATCATATTGACGTGGATGGGTTCAGCGTGAATGCCATCAGTCAATACATCTGCCAACTATATAACCATTGGCGGATTGGCGCTGCGAAACCTCAAGAGTTCAGCGCTTTTAGTGATGTAATTCAAGAATATCAGCAATTTTTAGACTCAGCAGCGCGCCAGCAGGCGTATGACTTTTGGCAAACGCAAGCGGATCATTTACCCAATGTTATTTCGCTCACCACAGGTAGCGCAGCCAATACATCCTCGAGCACGATCACTCACACCGAGCCATTAATCGGTGGAGAGTGGTTAACTCGCTATAGTCCACAGTTGTTACCCGCCGAGCTTGCGATGGCGATGGTATTTGCTTATCTCCATTTACATTCTGGGCAAGAGCAAGTGTGTGTGGGTGTCCCCTTTATGCGCCGAATGGGCAATGCCGCCACTTGTGCCGCTGGTGCGGTAGTGAATGTACTGCCGGTGGCGCTGTCACTTCATCCACAAATGAGCATTATTGATGTGGCGCGAGAGATGAATAAAACTATCCGCCAAGTTCGTCGCCACCAGATGTATGACGCTGAGCAGATCCAGCGTGATTTGGGATTAGTAGGCCAGCCGCTCTATGGCCCGATACTCAACTTTAAACCCTTTGAAGCTGCACTGAATTTATCTGGCGTAGAGACTGAGACACATATCCTCTCGGCAGGTCCGATTGATGAGATTGAATTTTCGCCAGTGCTCGATGGTCAGACACTGAGTGTTAATATCACGGCCAACCGCACCAAATATAGCCAAGAGTCATTAGAACTTCATGCCGCTCGTTTCGTTGCGATGGTAGAGCAGATTGCCAACCATCCAACACAGCCACTTGATTTGGTAGAGTTAATCCCGCCGAGCGAGAAGCAGCAGATTGCTTTGTGGTCGGTGGGGCCACAACATGAATATGAAACAGAGCAAACTGTGCTGGATGTATGGCAGCAGACTGTTGAGAGCAAGCCAAACGAAGATGCCTTGGTGTTTAAACAGCAGCGTTGGACATTTGATGCCTTCAATCACCGCATTGAAACTCGAGCGGATCAACTGATTACCGCAGGCTTGCGCCAAGGCGATATTGCCGGTGTCGCGTTACGACGTGGGCCTGAAAGCGTCGTGACTATGCTAGCCATTTTGCGAGCGGGTGCGATTTACCTGCCTATCGATCTTGATTATCCCGTTGAACGTATTGAATCGATTGTTGAACAAGCACGTCCTTGGTGCTTAGTTGTGGAGGAGGATGAGCAAAACATGGCTTATTCATCGATAAGCTACGTTCCTAGGTTTATTGCTCTTCCTGAATTGGCTCGCATTCACACAGCGCCACAACCCAAACCGACGATCAGTCACAGCGACGTGGCTTATATCATTTTTACTTCAGGGTCGACTGGCCACCCCAAAGGGGTCATGAATACACATGGAGCGCTGTTGAATTTACTGCGCTCTCATCAAGGTTCGATTTTTTCTGCGGCCATCAGAAAACTGGCGACACGTCGTCAGTTACCAGAACAAGCTATTACTGTTCGTGCGGCGCATACGACGTCATTCTCCTTCGATGCTTCTTGGGAGCAAGTACTCTGGATGTTGTCTGGCCATACTATGTATTTGTATGACGATGAACAACGGAAAGACGCCTACGAACTGGTTCAGTGTGTTGCTGAAGATAATATTGATGCTCTTGATTTACCGCCTTTACTGTTTGATCAAATGCTCGATAGTGGATTAATGACGAACGATCACGTGCCGACGTTAGTTTTGATTGGTAGTGAAGCCATACCACAAAAGCTTTGGTCCCGTGTGAGTGAGTTTCCCGAACTGCTGGTGGAAAACTTTTATGGACCAACAGAATTTACGGTTGATGCGATCAGCGCTTCGCTTGATGCAGATGCATCGCCTGTCATTGGTCGACCGATTGCCGGTGCTTGTGTTTACGTGCTTGATGAAAATTTAGAGTCTGTCGCTATTGGTGAGGTGGGTGAGCTTTATTTATCGGGTGCGGGGTTAGCAAAGGGCTACCTCAACCAGCCAAGTATGACAGCAGAACGTTTTGTGGCGAACCCCTTTGCGTATGGCAAGATAATGTACCGCACTGGTGATTTGGTGAAGTGGCGAGACAATGGGTTACTGGATTTTGTTGGCCGGTGTGATCACCAAATCAAAATTCGCGGTTTTCGTATTGAATTGGGCGATGTAGAAAGTGCTATTAATGCGATTGATGGTGTCAATACAACGGTAGTCGTGGCAGAGCCTGTTCGCGATACTCATCGTTTATTGGCTTACTGTACTTTAGAGAAAGGGGCTCAGGGTGAGTCAGTTCAACCCGCGTTCACAGAGCAAAGACTGCAAAGTCTTATCGCACAGGCGCTGCCTGACTATATGCAGCCAGCCAATGTGATGATCTTGGATGCTTTCTCTTTGAATGTGAATGGGAAAATCGATAGAAAAGCGCTCCCTAAGTACTCGGCAGGCACGCGTAGCGAACGCGTGGCCCCAATAACCCAACCAGAGCAGCTGTTATGTGATGCGATCACCGAGCTACTCGGTGTCAGTGACGTAGGAATGTCAGATGACTTCTTTAACCTAGGCGGGGACAGTATTTCGGCAATGAGCCTTGGGACGCGATTGCGAACGGCGGGCTATGATCTACGACCCAAAGCTATTTTTGCAGCCCGTCAACTGGGTATGATGGCGGGCCAAATGGTGCCACTACAGCAACAACAGCGCGAGAAACAAGAAGGCATTATTCGGCCTCTACCTATGTGGCAATGGTTTGAGGAGACATTTTCTAATACAACCAGTTATGTGCAAAGTGTGCTTGTTGAGGTGGAAAGCGAAACCCAATTAGCGCACTTGCAAGCCAGTTTAGTGCAACTGGTCGCCAACCATTCCGTATGTCGCTTGGTCCAAAAAGAACAGCAATACCATATTGAGGCGCTGCAAAATCTTGATGTAAAAAACTGGGTTGAATCGGTTTCGGTTGAGAGGCTAGATGGCAACGTGTTGGACGGTCTGTTTAGCCAGCGAAGTCAGTCGATGTCAATATCATCGGGTCAGCTATTACGCTTGGTGATGATAACGGAGCGCAGTGGGCGTAAAAGTCTCATGATCCTTGCTCACCATTTCCTTATCGATGGTGTCTCTTGGCGAATATTGCTTCCGCAGTTGCAGGCATTAACTCAAGCACAAGTCACAGGTGAAGTGGCGGTGATTTCTGAGGAGGTTACCGGTATCCATTGTTGGTCAAAAGCGCTGTATCAACATTTAGCGGTCGCTGCTGCGCAAATGCCATTTTGGCGAGCGCAGGCACAGCGTGCTGTTGCTCCCATCAAGGATCCTGTCGATAAAATACGCATGACGCATTGGCGTATGCCACTCTCTCATGCCGTTACGCAGCCGTTATTGGAATTACCCACACACCAGACGAATCTCGATATTGAAGAGATGCTATTAGCCGCGGTCACGGGGGCGATCGCAGGACTTTATGGGTGTGAAGAGATTAAAGTGAACGTCGAATCTCATGGCCGTGAAGAGTGTAAAGAGGAGATCGATCTCAATCAAACCCTAGGGTGGTTTACCACCGAATATCCGTTGATCATTAGCGTGCCAAAGCAGGGTGATTACCGCGAGCGGTTACGTGAAGTGAAGCAAAGTAAGCGCAGTGTGAAAGATAAAGGGCTAGGTTATATGGTGCTGCGCTATCTTGATAATCCGTATCGAGATGAGTTACGCACGTTGGCGAATACACGCCAACCGTCATTGCTGTTTAATTACCTTGGCCGTTTCCAAAGCAGCGATGGTCAGTGGTCACCACAGCAATATAGTGGGCAGTTTGCCGATACATTTGCCGTCACCTTAAACAGTGAACGGGCTTTGCAGCATCCCTTAGAACTAAATATTTTCGTCGAAGAATCGGCAACGCCACGATTGGTGCTCAACTGGTCTTGGAATGCTCACCTGTTCAGCCAACAGGAAATGGTGTCGCTGAGCCAACAGATTGAAAGTGAGCTGCTCAAAATACAGCAAGCGCTACAAGTTGGCGATAGTGCTGAGTTGGACCTCTCTGTACCTGCTGACTATACCGAGCCGGGAATCACACTGAGACAAGCGAGCCTATTGCAACACCACTATGGCAAGTTAGCGGATGTACTGCCAGCATTGCCTTTGCAAGAAGGATTACTGTTCCAATCTCAATTAGGGGATAAAAATAGCAGTTATAACTCCACCACGCGTCTTACCTTCCAAGGTCAACTGTCTGAGCATTGCGTGAGCGAAGCGCTTAATGCGGTGATTAGGCGTCATCCGCAGTTGCTCGCTCGATTTGATAGTTCGATATTAGGGCGCACTGTACAGGTGATGACGCAGGTTAACCCAAGCTGGCCACTGACACGTTATGACATAACAAATATGAGTGGTGATGAGCAAAGCGCGTTGATTGATCAGTTAGAGAAGCAAGAGCTAAGCCGCCAGTTTGACCTTAACGATCCTACCCACAGCCTGTTGCAGGCCCAGTTGATTTTTCATGGCGATCAGCAAAGCACACTGCTCCTTTCAGCACATCATCTGGTGGTCGATGGCTGGTCAACGCCGATTTTATTGAATGATTTTCTTAGTGCATACGCCCAAGGGGTCTCGAACTTACCTCCGGTAACCGTCGGTTATGCTCACGTTGTGAGCCAGCTAACGCAGCGCGATAAAACTGTTGCGACCGAGCTTTGGCGCAAAGTATTAGCTGATGTTCAGCCGTGTATGGCTTTTGATGATATTCCACTTAGCGAGGAAGTTAACGAGCATCAGTTATGGCTATCAAAGCATAAAACGGATCAGTTAAATCAGTGTTTACGACATCATGGCTTAACCATGAGCACCTTAATGCAAGGCCTTTGGGCGAGTATTCTCGCCAGCATGACGGGCCGTGAAGAGGTGGTTTTTGGTACGCCAATCTCTGGTCGGTTCAGCCGTATTGCCGGTATTGATGAACAGATAGGGTTATTCAGTAATACCGTGCCTGTCCGTGTGACACTGCAACCTCACCTTAGTTTGAGTGAGCAATTAAAATCGCACCAAGCGATCCAAATCCAATTACTGGAGCACGATGAACTTGGCTTGGGTGAGATCCAGCAACTGGTGGGGGGAAAAACACTCTTTGATACCTTGATGGTGGTCGAAAACTATCCAGATCATAGCCGTTGGTACCAGCAAGACTTTAGCGGCGCGAAATTAATGGCTATCCACAATCGTGGCTATACCCATTATCCATTAACCATTCTCGTCTTACCGGGAGAGCAACTGCATATCCTGTTTGAATATCGAGACCGAGTCGGCGTAGTAAAACAGATCGTACAACGATTTGAGCAAATGCTGGATGAGTTTATGGTTTCGAGTGATAAGCCTTTCGCTGAATGGGATCTGCGGTTAAGTGGCGAAATTGAATTGCAGCAACGCGTCAACCAGACCAAAACCGCCGTTGAACGCACGACACTGCGTGATTTGATGATCACGCAGCAACAACGTTCTCCACATCAGTTGGCTTTAATTGATAGTGAGCACCGTTTTACCTATCAAGCACTGGCTGAGCAGGTGGCCGCTATTGCCGATTTGCTGCTTCAGCAAGGTGTTAAGGCCGGGGATATTGTTGCAGTTGCCTTGCCACGCAGCACAACCTTGAGCTTGGCGATCTACAGTATTATTGAATGCGGTGCGGCTTATTTACCGTTGGATGTTGGTTATCCAGATGAGCGCTTGGCCTACATGATCAATGATGCTAAGCCTGCGCTGATCATCACTTGCTCTTCATTCACCTCACGTTTTGAAGGTTTAGCGACACTATTGTTGTTGGATAAGTTACCAGCCCCCGTACGCGCAGAGCGGCAGAACCGCGCAGATGGGCTTACTCCCTCAAATGCGGCCTACTTGCTTTACACTTCAGGTTCAACAGGTAACCCCAAAGGGGTGTTGGTTTCTCATCAAGCGATTGTCAACCGATTGAAGTGGATGCAGCACCAATATCCCTTGAGCTCTGAGGATGTGGTATTGCAAAAAACGCCGTGCAGTTTTGATGTCTCCGTGTGGGAGTTTTTCTGGCCCTTACTGGAAGGGGCGAGCTTAGTGATGGCTCCGGCTGAAGCGCATAAAGACCCTGAATGGTTATTGCAAATAATTGACGATTATCACGTGACCACGATGCATTTTGTACCTTCAATGCTGGCAGCTTTCATGGCCTCAATTGAAGCGAATCAGCCAACGGGTTTCACCGTAGCACCAAGCCTCAAGCAAGTATTTTGCTCAGGAGAAGCGCTTGCGAAAGAGCTCTGCCATCAGTACGCACGTAGAATTAATGCACCGCTGCATAACTTGTACGGCCCGACGGAAGCGGCGGTTGACGTGACTTATTATCCAGCTTACGGCGAGGCATTAAACGCAAGCGTTGGCCGTAGTGCACCGATTGGTTTACCGGTATGGAACACCCAAGTTTATGTGCTCGATAGCTTTTTAAGAGCTGTACCAATCGGTGTGCCGGGCGAGCTCTATCTTGCTGGCGAGCAATTAGCCATCGGTTACTTTAATCGCAGTGCGTTAACGGCGGATCGGTTTATCGCCAATCCATTTACTTGTGGCGAGCGAATGTACCGCACTGGTGATGTCGTACGTTGGTTAGCGTGTGGCTCGATTGAGTATTTAGGACGCAGTGATGATCAGATAAAAATTCGCGGGCAGCGTGTGGAACTGGGTGAAATTGAAAGCGCATTACAGGCACTTCCTGCGGTAAAACAAGCGGTGGTCTGTGCTCAGACGCTCTCTACTCATTCAGGTATGTTAGGCGCTGATGAACGGCAAATTATCGGTTACGTCATCGCGCATGATATGAGCGTAACGAATGGCGAGAAGCTACGCGCTGAACTTTCCGAACATTTACCAGCCCATATGGTTCCGGCGGCTATCGTGTTACTGGATCACTACCCGCTGAGCGCCAACGGTAAGCTAGATAAAAAAGCATTACCGCGGCCAAATGACGTCGCAGCACGGGTAGGGCGCAAGGCTCATCCGGGCCTTGAAACACAATTGGTGACGCTATTTGCTCAAGTATTGGCTGTCGAAACACTGTTTGCTGATGATGACTTCTTTACGCTCGGCGGGCATTCACTGCTGGCGATGAAATTAGCGGCAGATATTCGAAGAGCGCTAAACCTACCTGTCACAGTTGGTCAAATCATGGTCAATCCTACGGTGGAGAAACTGGCGAGTTTGTTGCTGGATGAAGATGCTTTTAACGACCCCACCTTAGCTGGTTTTGGTGAAGTGCTGCCTATCCGTGCCGGAAGTGGCCCAGCACTTTTTTGCGTCAACTCTGCTTCTGGCTTTGCTTGGCAATACACAGGGCTACCTAAATATCTGACAGGACATTATCCCATTTATGGTTTGCAATCACCTCGGCCCGGCGGAGCGATGGCGACCAGTGAAACGATGGAAGAAGTGTGTGATCGTTTATTACCCGTCTTAAGAGAGGTACAGCCATTTGGACCTTACCATCTATTAGGCTATTCATTTGGCGGAATTGTGGCACAAAAATTGGCCGCGAAGCTTCAACAGCAGGGTGAAGAGGTGCACTTTTTAGGGTTATTGGATACCTATCCACCGGAAGGTCAGAGCTGGGATGGCCCGATGGATGAAGAAGAGCAGTACGAAATTGAGCGTGAAAAAGAGCAGTTTCTGGCCATCAATGAGCTAACCGATATTGAATTAGATGAGCAACGTTTGGCGATGTTCAATGAGATTACCGCTAACTATGAAGATGCGGTACGTCTACTTGCACAGGCACAAACGTCTGATTATCAAGGTCCGGCCCACCTTTTTGTGGCGCAACGTACGGTGCCAGATGGTTATGATATTGATGCTCATTGGCAATCTTTTGTCGGCCAGTTGATTAAGCATCAGTTTGATTGTTCACATGAAGATATCTTGGCCCCAGAAAATGTACGCCAGATTGGCGAATGTTTAAATACGCTGCTGGAGTCGACGGCTGCACTGAAAAAATAACAAAAACCACCATCGACGAAACCAGTGCTTATCAAGGCTGGTTTCGTCTTAATTTTCGCGATGTTTTGAAAGCATTACATTCTGGTTTGAATAGATAATAGTATGAATATAAAGAATATATTTTTAGATTTTAGCCTACTGAAAAACAACCCACATTTCCGAATGGTCTTTATGGCCCGCATGATGTCAGTGCTTGCTCTTGGCATGATGACGGTCGCGGTGCCGATACAGATACATCAAATGACCGGTTCGACCTTGCAGGTAGGTCTTATCATGGCATTGGATGGTATCGGGATGTTTGTTGGCCTGCTGCTAGGAGGCGTATTGGCCGATAAGTACGATCGCCGTCGATTGATTTTGTTCGCACGCGCGACCTGTGGTATTGGGTTTGCTGCATTAGCATTGAATAGCATAGTCGCGCAATCCTCCTTAGTGGCTCTCTATATACTCTCGGTGTGGGATGGTTTTTTTGGCGCTATGGGTATGACGGCCTTGATGGCTGCTTTACCGACCATTGTTGGGCGACAAAAATTACCTGAAGCTGCCGCATTGAGCATGCTAACGGTTCGATTGGGTATGGTTCTTTCGCCAGCGATTGGCGGCTTACTGATCACTGTCGGTGATGTCAGTTGGAACTATATTGCGGCTTCTGTTGGAACGCTTTGTACGCTGATCCCACTGTTTAGATTACCTTCGATGAAACCGCAACATCATACGCCAGAGAATCCATTTCAATCACTGTATGAAGGTGTTCAATTTCTATTTTCAAACAAAGTGGTTGGTTGTGTGGTGCTGTTTGGCACACTCGAAACATTAGCAACTGCGATTAGAGTGATGTTCCCTGCGTTAGCTTTAGTCTCATTTCAGGGCACCGCCGCTAACGCAGGTGTGATGTATTCGGCCATTCCGTTAGGGGCGATGTGTGGCGCATTGACTTCAGGTTGGGTGAAACAGTCGCAAAAGCCAGGAATGGTCTTAATCTACGCGACGTTAGGCTCATTTTTAGCGATTGTGGCTATGGGGCTTGTGAATAATTTTTGGTGGTTTGCTCTCATCTTAGTTGGCTATGGTTATTTGGGTTCGGTCGCTTCTTTGATTCAATATTCGATCGTACAAGGACACACTCCAGATCACCTGTTAGGCCGCGTAAGTAGCTTATGGACGGCGCAAGATGTATCGGGAGACTCGATAGGAGCACTCGGTTTAGGGGCGTTGGGTAAAGTGCTAGCACCAACGATGTCGATCCTCACTTTTGGTTTGGGTGCAACGGGAATTGGTGCGTTGATGGTGATGGCATTTCGCTCATTACGCCAAGCGACTCTGTTTGATCCAGCGCTTATCGTTAACACAAGCTCAGAACCTAACGTCTCCTCAGATGAGGTCACTTCCCAACCTGCGGCGCAAACGATGAATTAGCTATTCGTTTTGCGGTGGGCTCTTGTTGCGTTGCCGTGAGTCGAGAGCGACATGTTACGCACATAATTGAGAATTAATCTCATTAACAATTGATTTTTATGCGTAGACTGCTTTAGTATTAATGAAATGATAATTGTTACCATTTATGTGGCGGTTGTCGACGAATACGAGCCTCTTATTTCTGAAGTCGTTATTGGCTTTAAGGCATCACGAACGAGAAAAGCCTCTTTTAACAAGGATTACATTTATGGCGATTCCCAAAATAGCCAGCTACTCCATTCCGTTGGCTGAAACATTTCCGAAAAACAAAGTTCATTGGCATGTCCAAGCGGATAGAGCGGTACTGCTCATTCACGATATGCAAAAGTACTTTATCAACTTTTTTGATCATTCTCAGGCACCCGTTCCTGAGTTATTAGCGAATATTTCAGAGCTGAAATCACTGGCTCGTCAGGCAAATATCCCCGTGGTGTACACAGCACAACCTCCTAACCAAGACCCAGTAGAGAGAGCGCTGCTGACTGATTTTTGGGGAACAGGGCTGACAAAAGATACTGAGATTGTGTCTGAGCTTTCACCTGAAGACGGGGATATCCAATACACCAAATGGCGTTATAGCGCGTTTAAGAAAACGCCGTTGCTGGAGTGGATGAAAGAGACACAGCGTGACCAGTTGATCATTGTGGGTGTCTATGCACATATAGGTATCTTATCTACGGCGTTAGATGCCTTTATGTTGGATATACAGCCTTTTGTGGTCGGTGATGCTGTGGCTGATTTCTCTTTGGAAGATCATCATCATACGTTGAAATACATCACGGAGCGTGTTGGTTGCGTGACTTCGCTTGAGGCATTAAAACCACAAATGATCCACAGTCAAGAAACCAGATTATTAAGCCTTGAACAGATGCGTCAGCAAGTGGCTGAGCTATTGGATCTCGATTTAGATGAAGTGGATGTAGATGAGAAGCTCACTTTTCTTGGCTTAGATTCTATCCGCGCGGTTACCTTATTTGAATCATGGCGCAAGATGGGCATAGAGTGCGCCTTTTCAGAGATGATTAAATATTCAACTTTAAGAGAGTGGTGGCATGTGATGGAGCCTAGTGTTGTTGCTCAGTCGTCACATCAAGTAACGGACATGCGTTCTACTGAAGAGCAACCAGTTTGAGTATACTGGACCACTAGAATAGGGAAAGAGAACGCATCGCCCAGCAAAAGCCGATATCGACGATATCGGCTTTTTCATCTTCACGTTATTTTGAGCGCCTGTGTTGCCATGATTAGTGAGAGTATTGCGTTCTTAACCATTTTTTGTTGACTTTGCCCACAGGGGTTTTGGGTAATTCATCGACGAAATGGATGTGATCAGGGATCTTAAATTCTGCTAATCCTTGAGCATGTAAAAATCGTTTGAGAGTAATGGGTTTGAGCGTTTTACCGTTATCTGGAACGACAATGGCGCAACTGCGTTCACCAAGAAACTCATCAGCAATAGCAACCAAAGCCACATCATGAACATCCTGATGTTGAAGTAGCAGGTTTTCAACCTCTTCGGCTGCGATTTTTTCACCACCACGATTGATCTGATCTTTCTCTCGTCCCGTGACGATAATATTGCCTTCAGCCGTCCTACGCACTCTGTCACCTGTGATATAGAAGCCTTGGTCGGTGAATGAGCGTTGGTTATGTTCTGGAGCTTGGTAATAACCTCGAATCGTATAAGGGCCTCTGGTCATGAGCAAGCCTTCCTCACCCACCGCAGCGGGCTCACCCTCATCGTTGATTATCATCACTTCATCATCAGTTGAAATTGGGCGTCCTTGAGTAGTAACAATCACGCTGAGTGGGTCATCAAGTCGTGTGTAATTAACCAACCCTTCAGCCATTCCAAACACTTGCTGTAATTGACAGTGGAGAGTCGTCGGTAAGCGCATTGCTGCGGCCTCACTAAACTTCGCTCCGCCGACTTGTACCAGAGTGAGGCTCGCGATGTTTTCTGTAGCGGACTCGGCGTATTTCATCCACAGTAGCGCTAACGGTGGCACTAGCGCTGCGACAGTAATGTGGTGCTTCTCAATTAAACGGAAAGCGGTGTGCGGTGTGGTATCGGAAGCGAGCACGACACAACCGCCAGCGTAAAAGACGCCCAATGCGCCGGGTGAGCTGAGTGGAAAGTTATGCGCAACGGGAAGAACACACAAATACCTCGTTTGTGAACCAAACTGACAAATTTGAATGCTACCAAGTACGCTATAAGCGTAGTCATTGTGCGTACGAGGGATCAATTTGGGAGTGCCAGTTGTTCCGCCGGAAAGCTGGAAAAAAGCCACTTGATCAGCCAAGACCGAATCAGTAACAGGATCGTCTCCCGCGCAGTGGTAAAGCGTATCTAACTCCTGAATTTGCTCGTGTGAGGATTGACCGCAAACAATGGTATGCAAGAGAGAAGGGCAATTACTTCGTAGTTTCTGCGCGGTTTGCTGCGCTTCAAAGCCCACGATATCGTCTGAAAAAATATAGGCTTTGGCGTGAGTATGTTGGCAAAAATAGCTCAGTTCTAGATAGCGGTGCGCTGGCAGAGCTAGAACCGGTTTAATGCCCCGCATGGTCAAGGCAAAAAAGCAGAGATAGAATTCAGCACGATTGGCCATTTGTAGTACGACATTATCACCCCGCTGCAGACCTAGGGAGCTCAAGCCAGCCGCAAGGCTGATCATTTTCTGATATAAATTTTGATAGCTGTACTGGCCGAAATCATCAATCAGTGCGATGGCGTCAGGGCTTTTTTTTACGGAATCACTGAAATAATCAAATAAGGTTCTTTGTTGCCAGTAGCCTTGTTCACGATAGCGCTGGCTGAATTGCTCTGGCCAAGGGGTAAAATCGGTCGGGTTAAGATTATTCATGACCACTCCTTAGGCGGTAAGTAATTCATCAATTTCAATACCAGCGGCTTTCAAAATGGTACTCATTTTTGCCCCTGTTTCATCGAGTTCACTCTGCGGTGAGGATTCATTCACAATGCCAGCTCCAGCGAACACACTCATCTCATTTTGGCTCACTTCCGCGCAGCGTATCGTGACAACCCACTCGCCATTCCCCCGAGCGTCGCACCAACCGATCATGCCAGTGAAGTAGCCGCGGTCGAAGGTTTCGATCTGCTTAATCGCTTGGTAAGCCGATAATCTTGGATAACCACACACTGCGGGTGTGGGGTGTAACTCTGCTGCAATGCGCAGCGAGTTAATCATCGGATCATCGGCTTGTCCTTCAAGCACTGTTGATAAATGCAGCATCGTTTCGGTTTCAATCACTGATGGAACCATAGGGGTAAATAAGTTATGGCAGTAGCGGCTGAGTACTTTCTCGACTTCCTCGACGACGAAGGCATGTTCATTCAGATCTTTTTGCGTATCAAGTAATGAAGCGGAGCGCTGTTGGTTTTGCACCGCGTTGTTTGATTTAGGCCGCGAGCCCGCTAGGGGGTTAGAAACGATAAACCCGCCTTTCTTCGCCAACAACAACTCGGGACTGGCTCCCATTAACTTGGCGTTAGGGCCAATTTCAGTAGAAAAAGTGTAGCCATTGCGATTGATGGACAACAGATTACGCAATAAACGAGTTTGATCGATGTGTTGTGGAGTCGAGAGTTTCACTAAACGTGATAGCACCACTTTTGATAGTTCGGTGGTATTAAACAGCTCAAGTAAGGTTGTGACTCCTTGTTTGTAGTCGTTGCCCGTTGGCGGTGAAACAATGGTCGCTTTGTGGCTCTGCTGCCCTTCTTTTTCACTGGCACGTGGGCTACCAGAAACATAAAGCTTTTCTGGAATAAAGAAACGCGTCGCCGTCTCTTCATTAAAAGGAATCGTCGCAAATAAAATAGGATTGTCGTACTCATCTGTTTTTGCTGCTTCTAGCATCTTTGTTGCTTGATCCGCCAGCTCACAGAATGGGATTGCTTGATTGAACTGATGAGCAATTCCCACGCCAAGCATGGTGTTGTGAGGCGAAGCAAAAAAGAAGGGAGATTCTTTTAAGTGCTCATCCAATAGCTGATTAGCCATTTTTGAAAACCCAATAACTTCACGTTTCATCACCAAAACTCCATTAATAACGTGTTACGCCTAATTGCTTATTATTTTACAAACCACTAAAGTACGCAGATTATATATGATAATAATTATCAATAACAAATGATAATTAATGTTATTAACTAAGGCTGAGATTCAGTTATGGCTATGGTTTAGTGTGGATTTAACGGAGTAAAGTTAGGAAAATGATGAAATTAGACGAAACGGTTTTATTGACTGGAGCCGGGCAGGGGATTGGTTATGCCGTATTGGAATCTTTACTAGCGAGCGGTTATCGAGTTGTAGCGACGGATAAAAATCACCACCAATTAACTCAGCAATTAGCGAGTTTGAACGAGCGCTATACCGAGCAGCTTCATTGCTATGAGCTTGATTTACAGCATCATGACGACGTAAAAAAAAGGGTACAAGAACTGAATGAGCGCTATCAGTTTGATCATTTCATCAGCTGCGCGGGCATATTGCACCTTGGTTCAATCACCGAATTATCGATGTCAGAGATCAAAGCGATGTTTGATGTCAATACGTTTGGCACCTTAGCCGCTTTGCAAGGGGTTGCGATAGGAATGAAAGTGCGCCAGCGTGGCAATGTTATTGTGATTGGCTCTAATTCAGCGAATACGCCTCGGCTCAATATTGGAGCATATGCGGCATCTAAATCGGCTTTGCATATGTTGGTCAAGTGCGCAGCTCTTGAGCTTGCAAACGATGGAATTCGATGCAATATCGTTAGCCCAGGCTCAACACGCACCGAAATGCAAACGCAGTTATGGAACAGCGAATATGGTGAAAGAGAAGTGATAAAAGGTAATCTTGAACAGTACCGTTTGGGGATACCCCTTGGCAAAATGGCGGAGCCCGAAGACATTGCTGGGGTTGTTATGTTTTTGATGTCGAATGCAGCAAGTCAAATCACCATGCATGATTTGAGAGTGGATGGCGGCGCTACGCTCGATAATTAGGTGAAGGCCACTGACGATAGGCAAGGTGAAGCAAACGGGAGCTTCACCTTAGTGGTCGTTTACACTGGAGCGTGACAATATTGCTGCTGTTGAAGTGTTGCAACCGCATCATCGAGCGTATTTAAAAAGCACATTGTATCCTCCCAACTTAAGCACTCATCAGTGATGGATTGGCCGTAGCAGAGCGGACTTTTATTCAAAGCTTGGCTACCGCCTTGCAAAAAGCTTTCGCACATTACCCCCGCAATGCGGCGCTCTCCAGACAGCAGTTGCTGGGCAATGTTATTTATTACATCCAATTGATTCTTAGCGATTTTTCCGCTATTGCCGTGGCTGCAGTCAATTACTAGCCTACTGTTGAGCTGGCTATGGTGTAATTGATAAGCCGCACTTTTAACACTGTGACTTGCATAGTTTGGCGTGACACCACCACGTAAAATGATATGGCAATATGGATTACCTTGAGTTTGCACCGCAACCGGTTGCCCATTCTCACCCGCCATAATCAACAGATGTGAATCGTTAGCGGCATGAATCGCATCGATTGCAATTGTCGTATTGCCGTCAGTACCATTTTTAAAACCAATAGGGCAGTGCAATGCTGACGCGAGTTGGCGATGTGGTTGTGATTCAGTGGTTCTTGCGCCAACCGCACCCCAACAAATAAGGTCCGCGATATACGGTGCGATATGCGTATCTAAAAACTCAGTTGCTGTTGGTACACCCAGCGCTAAGACTGACTTGAGTAATTCACGGCTAGAGCTTAGCCCTTTGAGTAAGTTAAATTGACCGTTGAGATCAGGGTCAACCATGTATCCTTTCCAGCCAGTCCGCGTTCTCGGTTTTTCAAAATAAGTTCTCATCACCAACTTGAGAGTGCTGCTGAACTGTTTTTGTGCCTTTGCGAGTCGTTGTGCATAGTCAATTGCAGCCTCAGGGTCGTGGATTGAACATGGCCCAGTAATCACCAACATCCTTGAGTCACGACCCGACAAGATATTTTGAATGTCTTGGCGGTGTTGGTGAACGGCCATTGATCGTTGATTATCGGTTTCTGATGATTGGTCTAGAAGGTATAGATTGGGTAAAGGAGTGATTGATGAAGCGTTCATCACATTATGTAGAGATTTCATGGGCACTATCCGCATAAACATTACGACGTAATGATAATTATTATCATTAATTATTTTCGATAGTGTGAAACATTTGTACAATTGTCAATATGTAAACAGATTTAAATCAAAATGGGGGAACGCGTTTAAAATGAGCTGTTAGCAATGATCAATCACTATTACGTTTGTGATGATTGTGCTTTTTGATCTCCTGCCGTAGATCAATACATTAATGCCCACGGTGATTGGTGAGCGTTTGGGGTTACCAATAGAAGATTTTTACCATGGTCGTTTAGTCCAAGAGTACAAGCTGGTCTTATGCTCATATCAAAGGTCTAGATAGTTAGCCGGGCTCAAGAGCATGTTGTAAAGGCCATAAAGTTAGTTTACCCCCCGATTGATATAATTGTTCGCTAGAGCACAAGTCAATTTATCGATGAGATTTCCTTGAAACAGATTCATCACCTTAGAGGTAAGTGCTAGCAGTATCACGAAGAGAGAAATAGGCGTTTTTAGAACGGTTCTTTTGTGCTCAGACATCTACTTATTAGCCATGAAAATCGCTTAATTTCAATGGTGTTGTAATTTATATGTCTAGGAGTAAATATGCATAAATTCAAACTATCATTGGCAACAATACTCATTCTTTCATCGTGTTTTGCTTATGCAAATGAGCAAATTAAGAACGGCAAATTTAACGGGAATATGGATGGTTGGTGGAATGCTGGTGCAGATGTAAAAATCAAAAATGGCGAAGCATGTCTTGAGATTAGAAGTCCAGGAGAGAACCCTTGGAATGTGATTTTAGGACAGGGCGGGATTGGGTTGGCAAACAAAGCAGATTATGAAGTTTCATTTGATGCTTATGCAACCGTTGATACTCAAATGAGAACGCTTATTCAGCATGAAGGTCCTCCTTATACCAACTATTTTGTGGATGATACAAAAGTCTCACTGAAGAAGAAGAGCTATAAGTTTAAGTTCAGCCATGATGTTGAAAGCGATGCTAAAACTGAGTTCCAGTTTCAAATGGGCGCCCAGAAAAAGGGAACCGTATGCGTTAGCAATGTTTCAGTCGTCGGTGAGAAATACATTGAAGAGCTGAAGATAAATTCTGTTCGTGCTAACCAAGTCGGTTACCTTCCTCAAGCAGATAAGTTTGTGTTTGTCGCGAATGAATCTAAAGAGCCATTAAAGTGGGTGCTAACAAACAACAGCAATATCAATGTCGATTTAGGTAAAACGGAAGTTTTTGGTCTTAATAAGGCATCAGGCGAGTTTATTCACCGTATTGACCTATCGAACTACAGATCAGATATGAGTGGCTTGAAAGTAAAAGTCGGTGAAGACGAGAGCTTGCCATTTAGCATTAGCAAAGATATCTACAGTCAGTTGAAGTACGATGCATTGTCTTACTTCTACCAAAACCGTAGTGGTATTGAGATTGATAAGGCTCTGGTACAGCGTGACGATCTAGCGCGTCCCGGCGGGCATATGAGCGATGTGGTTACCTGTTTTAATAAGACTGACAGCTGGGGTAATAAATGGCCAGGCTGTGATTTTTCTGTCGATGTAACTGGCGGTTGGTATGACGCTGGCGACCATGGTAAGTATACGGTTAACAGCGGTATCTCGACTTGGACCCTTTTGAACCTGTTTGAAAGAGGTAAATGGCTAGATAACGCACCAATTCCTTTTGCAGAAGGGAAAGTGAAAATTCCAGAAGCTGGAAATGGCGTTAATCCTTTGTTGTCTGAGGCTCGTTGGAATATCGAATTTATATTGGCAATGCAGATCCATAGTGACCAACCTGTAGCGGCTCCTGTTGGTGACCAGTCTGAAGACAAAACACTTAAACTGACTAAGATTGACGCAAAAGGTATGGCTTTCCATAAAGTTGCTGATGAAGCTTGGACAGGTATGCCACTGCCACCTCATATGGACACCCAAAAGCGATATGTGGGTTATCCAACCACTGCGGCTACGTTGAACTTGTCAGCAATTGGTGCTCAATGTGCGCGAATTTGGAAAGAGATTGATCCTGCGTTCTCAAAAAACTGTTTGAATGCGGCGCAAGAGGCTTGGGAAGCCGCGAGCAAAAATCCTCATATTCTTGCCTATGATAACTTCACAGGGTCGGGCCCATATGATGATAAAGAGCTTTCAGACGAGTTCTACTGGGCTGCAAGTGAACTTTATATCACCACTGGTGACAGCAAGTACCTTAAAGCACTGAAAGCTTCTCCTCATTATCTAGAGACACCAAAAGGTAACATTGAAGCAGATGGCGAAATGTTCTGGGGGTACACAGCGCCTTTAGCAACAATAAGCTTGGCCGTTGTGCCTAATGGATTGGGTGATGATCAAATTAAAGTTGCAAGGAAAAACTTAATCGCAACCTCTGATAACTTTGTGGGCCAGATTAATAACGAGGGTTATCATATTCCTTACACGGTAGAAGAGTATCCGTGGGGATCGAACTCGAGTTTTGTAAATAGAGCTATCTTCTTAATCTATGCGAATGATTTCACCGGCGATATTAAGTATGTAAAAGCGGCTGCAAATGCGATGGATTACTTACTAGGCGCGAACCCAATGAACCTGTCTTATATTACAGGTTACGGCACCAATGCGGCTAAAAGTCCACATCACCGTTTTTGGGCACATGCTGCGGATGAAAAGTCGCCAGCTCCAGCACCTGGCGCACTAGTAGGTGGACCCAACTCAGTGAGTTACAGTGATCCAGTCGCTGCGACATTGAAGGGGCAGTGTGTTGGCCAAACCTGTTATAGAGATAACATTAATGCATGGTCGTTTAATGAGATCACGATTAATTGGAATGCTCCTCTCGTTTGGGTTTCTTCTGCTTTGGATGAAGGGCAATTATATTGATTAACGGGTCACTTTTTTGGGGAAAATATTTATGTACCTAAACTTCTAAGCCAGTACGAGTCAGGAAAAGACGTTAAGAGAATACAATCCCTTGAAATAGCTAGGTTTAGATACAAAAAAAGACGTCCTAGGACGTCTTTTTTCTTGAATTTGGCTCCCCCTGCAAGACTTGAACTTGCGACATACGGATTAACAGTCCGCCGTTCTACCGACTGAACTAAGGGGGAATTGCTTTGAGCGGTGCGAATGGTAGCGAGTGGGGTGTCCAGTGTCAACCTTTCCAGCCGAAGAAAAAGTAAAAATATTTCCCTGAAAATACTTTACTTTTCTGTACCCCTTATCGGCATTAGGCTAGGTTTAGTTATCCACCAAAATTGTGGATAAGTGTGTTGACGAATCCTGAGCAATTCGTTTCATCAATGAATGTTGAGTTATTACTCTACTCATTTTTTGAGTTTATTTTTTATATAACACTATGTTTTTTATTTTATTTTTTGATTTATCAACTGAAATTATCAATAAGAAATGAAAATGAATGGCGATGAGAAAAAGGGAGTCATTTTGAAATTTTGGGGAAAACAAGTGGATTATTTTTGAAAGTTAGGAGTGGTTTTTTACGAATCAGGCCCAAGATGGTAGCAAACGTATGGAGAAGAAACTAGCATTTTTTCAAAACAGGGGTGATTTACGACGCAACTATTTTGAACAATTACTTGCAACAAAACATGGCTAACAGCGAGAATGCCTATTCAGTTATAGAGGACAACGGCATTATGAGCAAAACGTTTGAATTGGTATCGGGTTATCAACCGTCAGGCGATCAACCTACGGCGATCAAGCAATTGTTTGATGGGCTAGATGCAGGTCTTGCTCATCAAACCTTATTGGGTGTGACGGGTTCAGGGAAAACATTCACCTTGGCTAATGTGATCGCCAAGGCGCAGCGTCCGGTTATCTTGTTGGCACCGAATAAAACGCTCGCAGCACAGCTGTATGGTGAGATGAAGTCATTTTTCCCCAATAATGCGGTTGAGTATTTCGTCTCTTATTACGACTACTATCAGCCAGAGGCGTATGTGCCGACCACGGACACATTTATAGAAAAAGATTCCTCGATTAACTCACACATAGAACAAATGCGACTCTCCGCGACTAAAGCGCTGCTTGAGCGTACAGATGCGATTATTGTGGCTTCTGTATCGGCGATCTACGGTTTGGGTGATCCTGATTCTTATCTGAAAATGATGCTGCATGTTCGCCGTGGCGATGTAATGGATCAGCGCGACATTATCCGCCGTTTAGCCGAGCTCCAATACACACGTAACGATATGGCGTTTGAACGTGGTCAATTTAGAGTTCGTGGAGAGGTGATCGATATCTTTCCCGCGGAATCGGATTATGCGGCCGTGCGTGTTGAAATGTTTGATGACGAGGTAGATTGCATCAGTTTGTTTGACCCATTGACGGGCGCAATGATTCAGCGAGATCTTCCTCGCTATACCATCTATCCTAAAACGCACTATGTTACGCCAAGAGAGCGCATTGTCGATGCGATAGAGCACATCAAAGAGGAGCTGCGAACTCGCCAAGCCTACCTGTTGGAAAACAATAAACTACTCGAAGAGCAGCGCATATCGCAGCGTACTCAATTTGATATTGAAATGATGAATGAGCTCGGTTTTTGTTCAGGTATTGAAAACTATTCACGTTATCTTAGTGGGCGAAAAGAGGGAGAGCCGCCTCCGACCCTGTTTGACTATCTACCGCATGACGGTTTATTGATTATCGACGAATCACACGTAACCGTGCCGCAAATTGGCGCGATGTTCAAAGGCGATCGTTCACGCAAAGAAACGTTAGTGGAGTTTGGTTTCCGGTTGCCTTCCGCTTTAGATAACCGTCCATTAAAGTTTGAAGAGTTCGAATCACTTGCGCCGCAGACGATTTTTGTTTCTGCTACCCCGGGCAACTATGAGCTAGAAAAATCAGCCGGACAAATTGTGGATCAAGTGGTGCGCCCAACCGGATTACTGGACCCCGTGCTGGAAGTTCGACCAGTTGCAACACAAGTGGATGATGTGCTGTCAGAGATCCGCATTCGCTCAGCGAAAGATGAACGTGTGCTGATCACGACATTGACTAAACGCATGGCTGAAGACTTAACTGAGTATCTTCATGAACATGGGGTTAAGGTCAGATATCTGCACTCAGATATTGATACTGTTGAGCGGGTTGAGATTATTCGCGACCTTCGCCTAGGCGAATTTGATGTGTTAGTGGGTATTAACTTACTGCGTGAAGGTTTGGATATGCCTGAAGTCTCTCTCGTCGCAATTCTTGATGCGGATAAAGAAGGCTTTCTACGTTCAGAACGTTCATTAATTCAGACCATTGGCCGTGCGGCACGTAACATTGAAGGTAAAGCGATTCTCTATGCTGATCGCATTACTAACTCAATGAAGAAAGCGATGGATGAGACCGATCGTCGCCGTGAAAAGCAGCAAGCACATAATGAAGAACAAGGGATAACACCTCAGGCGCTGAAACGTAATGTCAAAGATATTATGGAGTTAGGTGATATTACTAAGTCCAAGCAGCAGAGGATGAGCAAACAAGTACCTTTGTCGAAGGTGGCAGAAAGCTCGCAAACTTATGAAATATTCACGCCGCTACAACTGGAAAAAGAGATCGCCAAACTAGAAGGGTTAATGTACAAACACGCACAAAACCTAGAATTTGAATTGGCTGCCGAAAAGCGTGACCAAATTGAAAAACTGCGTCAGCAGTTCATTACCAACAGTTAAAAAAATAGCCAATAGAAAAAGGTCTATTGGCTGTTATTTGTGAACACTTTATTCACTAACAACGTCAGTTGGCTAGGTGACCCCTAAGGGTCATATTGAATAGAGCACATATCGTGCCAATTAATTTTATGCAAAAAGGGCTATTAACTAACGAATTAGTGCCTTTTTGTTATTTTATTTTGCAAAATGCGAACCTTAATGCAATAGTTAAGGCAAAGTGCAAAATAATAATGGCTAGAATATGCAACCTGACTTTTCTCTACAAAAGGCTAAATACCTTTTGATGGTGGAAGATACGGCTTCCGTTGCGGCGCTGTATCGTTCATACCTCACCCCCCTTGAAATCGATATCAATATTGTTGGTACAGGTCGTGATGCGATAGAGAGTTTAGCTTACCGAGAGCCGGACCTCATATTGCTGGATCTTCGATTACCCGATATGACGGGCATGGACGTTTTACATGCTGTGAAAAGTCACTACCCCAATGTGCCAGTGATATTCATGACCGCTCATGGTTCGATCGATACCGCAGTGGAAGCGATGCGTCACGGTGCCCAAGATTTCTTGATCAAACCTTGTGAAGCAGACCGCTTGCGCGTCACGGTTAACAACGCCATACGTAAAGCTAGCAAACTAAAAAATGAGGCTGGTAACCCGGGTAATCAGAACTACCAAGGTTTTATCGGCAGCAGTCAAACCATGCAATCAGTCTATCGAACCATTGACTCAGCGGCCTCCAGTAAAGCCAGTATTTTTATTACTGGCGAAAGTGGTACGGGTAAAGAGGTGTGCGCAGAAGCGATTCATGCGGCCAGTAAACGTGGCGATAAACCCTTCATTGCGATTAACTGCGCCGCCATTCCTAAAGACTTAATAGAGAGTGAACTCTTTGGCCACGTGAAAGGCGCATTTACTGGCGCAGCGACCGATCGCCAAGGCGCAGCCGAGTTGGCTGATGGCGGCACACTGTTTTTGGATGAACTGTGTGAAATGGATTTGGATTTGCAGACCAAGCTGTTGCGCTTTATCCAAACGGGCACATTCCAGAAAGTGGGCTCATCGAAGATGAAAAGTGTCGATGTTCGTTTTGTCTGCGCTACCAACCGCGATCCATGGAAAGAGGTACAAGAGGGCCGTTTTCGTGAAGATTTGTACTATCGTCTTTATGTGATCCCATTGCATTTACCACCGCTACGCGAGCGAGGCGATGACGTTATTGAAATTGCTTACTCTTTGCTCGGCTTTATGTCTAAAGAAGAAGGCAAAGGTTTTGTCCGCTTAGCGCCAGAGGTTGTGGAGCGTTTTACGCGCTATGAATGGCCGGGTAATGTGCGTCAACTGCAAAACGTGTTGCGGAATGTGGTGGTATTGAACCACGGCAACGAGATCGAACTGAGCATGTTACCCCCACCGCTAAATCAAGTCGTGGATAACAAGATCCGATTAGCAAACCTAACGACGGATACGCGCAAGGAAAATATAACCGTGCACGATATTTTTCCTTTATGGATGACGGAAAAACAAGCCATCGAACAAGCGATAGAAGCGTGTGATGGTAATATTCCTAAAGCAGCCAGTTATTTAGACGTTAGCCCTTCAACGATCTACCGCAAGCTTCAAGCGTGGAACAGTAGAGAGAACTCATAGAGATATGGAACTGATCAATAAAAACAAAATTGCGCATTTGGCCCAAGAAATTGGAGAAGAGAATGTGCCAATATTGCTCGATATTTTTCTCAGCGAGCTGAGCGCCTATACACAGAAGCTAGCTGATCAAAATCTGCCGGATAAAATCGAATATTTAAAAGATATCAGCCATGCTCTAAAAAGCAGTGCCGCCAGCTTTGGTGCGGATAGATTGTGCGCTAAAGCGGTGGATATCGATAGCAAAGGAAAGGCAAACTGCATTTTTGATGAGGCTGAAGAAGTGGCGGCGATGCGCGCTCTTATCGAAGAGACGCATCGTTGCTACTGCCACTTGATGGATTAGCTTGTGAGTTGATTCTCAATGGCTTTTTGAAGTTTAACTCGGTCGTGCCGCCAGTCACGATTGGATGATGCTAGCTCTGTAGTGACACAATGCCAGTGTTCAGCCAGCTCCGGATGTGGTGTATCGCCGATCACCACATCGATTTTTCGCGCGTGGCAGGCGCGCTCACACCATTCCAATTTCTGCCGTAGCGACATGCGACCAGCAGGTCCTTGCTCGGGAGACAAGTTCTCAACAAAAATCAGCTTTGCTTTTACGTTTTGCTCAATGGCATTGCCAATTTCGGGCAGCAGTAGTGGTGGCATCACACTGGTGAGAAAGCTTCCCGGGCCAAGGATGATGCAGTCTGCTGCACTGATGGCGAGTATGGCTTCTTTGGTTGCTGGCACTTCAGGTGATAAATCTAAGCGCCTTAAATCTTCCGTCATCTCGTCCACGTTCGTTTCACCCGTGACCCAGTGACCATCCATAGAAAGTGCACTAAGATCAGAAGGATGCTCTGACATAGGTAAAATATTAACATCGACTTTGAGCATGTTTCGGATCAAGTTGATCGCGTCTAAAGGGCGCACAGATAGGTTATCTAATGCAGTCAGCATCAAATTACCGAGATTATGGCCATTGAGTTCTCCCGCACCTTTAAAGCGATATTCAAACATCATCGAACTGATTGAAGGCTCAGTGATCAACTGGTTGATACAGTTACGTGTATCGCCCCATGCAATGCCACCTTGGCAGTGGCGAATGCGCCCAGTGGAACCGCCGTTATCTGTGGTGGTTACAATCCCTGTCGCATTGGAGCCAAAATCTTTTAACGCCGCTAGCATGCGTCCAAGCCCATGTCCTCCGCCAATGGCGACGACTTTCTTTGAAGTGTATAGAGTCATCTGTTCTTCTTATTTTTTAATAATTAACTACAATTTAAATCAGCTTGTTCACAACCCATACTCATTAGGAGGTAAATTGGGTAATGGACTCTTTTTTTTTACGATAAGGGTAGAATCACTTACTAATATTAAGTATTTTACTTATCAGCTGCTGTAGAGATAGTTAATTATACTACCTCAACGGCTGCCATAGCTCCGAGCTTAACTGGCTAAGTCTCATTTTTGTGAGATAGGGTGGTTAAGCCAGTGGTCTAATACCACAAGGGCATAATTGGAAATGATTATGCCTCCCGTATTTGGAAAGGTGTTCCGTGGCGCAACAGTTCGAAGATAGATTCCAACGTAAATTTTATTATTTACGTTTATCTGTTACAGATGTCTGTAACTTTAAATGCACATATTGCCTGCCTGATGGTTATCAACCTTCGGGGCAGAAAAACTCGTCTTTTTTAACCCTTCCTGAAATACAACGCGTCGTGCGAGCCTTTGCCGACTGTGGTACGTCGAAAGTACGCATCACAGGGGGGGAGCCGACTTTGCGTAAAGACTTTAACGACATTATTGCTTGTGTGGCGAATACCGCTGGTATAGAGAAAGTGGCGACCACCACCAACGGTTACCGTATGGCCAAACAAGTAGAAGGTTGGCAATCGGCCGGGTTAACGCATATCAATGTCAGTGTCGATAGTCTTGATCCAAGAATGTTCCACCAAATCACGGGTGAAAACAAATTTACGCAAGTGATGGCGGGGATTGATCGCGCTTTTGAAGTCGGTTACCAGCAAGTTAAAGTCAACGTTGTGCTGCTAAAAGACCTTAATCATCAGCAGTTACCTGCTTTTTTAGATTGGATTAAACATCGCCCTATTCAACTTCGTTTTATTGAACTAATGCAAACTGGTGAAATGGACTCGCTGTTTGAGCGTCACCATATTTCAGGTGTTGCCATTCGTAATCAACTGATTGCCAATGGTTGGGTGCTGAAAACCCGAGCTCACAATGATGGGCCAGCGCAAGTATTTGTTCATGCCGATTACCAAGGTGAAATCGGCCTTATCATGCCGTATGAGAAAAACTTTTGCCATAGCTGCAACCGCTTACGTGTTTCGGCAAAGGGGAAGTTACACCTGTGCCTTTTCGGTGAGCAAGGCGTTGAATTACGCGATCTGCTCGCCCAAGATAATCAACAGCAAGCCTTAATTGAGCGAATTCAAGCGCAATTACAGACCAAGTCGGTCAGCCACTTTTTACAAGATGGCAATACGGGTATGACACCTAATCTCGCCTCCATTGGCGGCTAAATTCTTTTTGTCACTGGCTATTGTTTAGCGGGTGATGTTGGTACACATTTGAACAGTAGGTGAACACATGGGTCACGCAGAAAGCGCATTTCAACCAGCACATATTGCCGTACTGACGGTTTCCGATACTCGTACTGAAGAAAACGATACTTCAGGCGGTTACTTAGCTGAGCAACTTCAACAAGCGGGACACATTCTGGCCGATAAGCAGATTGTTATTGATGATCAGTATAAAATTCGCGCGATTGTTTCTCAGTGGATCGCGGATGAAAACGTGCAAGCCGTGCTGATCACGGGTGGAACGGGTTTTACCTCACGCGACAGCACACCAGAGGCATTAAAGCCCTTGTTTGATAAAGAAGTTGAAGGTTTTGGCGAGCTGTTCCGATTGGTCTCTTACGATGAAATTGGCACTTCAACCATTCAGTCTCGCGCCATTGCAGGTTTTGCCAACCATACGGTTATTTTTGCCATGCCAGGTTCAACAGGAGCGTGCAAAACCGGTTGGACGAAAATCATCAAACAGCAGTTAGATGCCAGCCATCGCCCATGCAACTTTATGCCACATCTTTCGGTTTAACGGGGTTTCAATGAGCGAATTTACTCATATTAATGCCTCAGGCGAAGCCAATATGGTCGATGTCTCTGCCAAGGCTGAAACCGTACGTGAAGCACGTGCGGAAGCCTTTGTGAAGATGTCACCACAAACGCTGCAACTGATCCTTTCTGGGCAACACCACAAAGGTGATGTGTTTGCCACCGCAAGAATTGCGGGCATTCAAGCGGCGAAGAAAACGTGGGATTTAATCCCACTGTGCCACCCATTGCTGCTTACTAAAGTAGAAGTGCAGCTTGAAGCCATCGAAGCACAAAGCAAAGTTCGAATTGAATCATTGTGTAAATTAACCGGTAAAACAGGGGTTGAAATGGAAGCCTTAACCGCGGCATCGGTGGCGGCGTTAACCATTTACGACATGTGTAAAGCAGTACAAAAAGATATCGTGATTGAACAAGTGCGCTTACTTGAAAAAAGCGGCGGGAAATCTGGTTACTTTAGCGCTCAGCCACAACAAAAGGTCACGCATGATTAATGTCCTCTTTTTTGCTCAAACTCGTGAGTTGATCGGCCAAGACAGCATTCAACTCAAGGCACAGTTTGCTACGGTTGAAGCACTGCGTAGCCACTTAGCCTCGCAGCCTGGGAAATGGGATTTAGCCTTACGACCGGGAAAACTGCTGGTGGCAGTCAATCAAACCATCGTTGCCTTTGATTACCCGTTAAGTGATGGTGATGAGGTGGCTTTTTTTCCTCCAGTAACCGGAGGCTAGTGATGGATAGCCGTATTTCCGTTCAAATATCAGATTTCTCGGTAGACGCAGAATACCGTGATTTGTCGCAAGGTACTTCCGCTGGCGCTGTGGTTACCTTTATTGGCAAAGTTCGTGATATGAATTTAGGTGATAATGTTATTGGCTTAACGCTTGAGCACTATCCGGGAATGACAGAAAAAGCTTTGAGTGATATTTGTGATCAGGCTCAGGCACGTTGGCCGGTGCAAAAAATCCGTGTGATCCACCGAATCGGTGATTTAGATATTGGCGATCAAATCGTGTTTGTAGGCGTGTCGAGCTCACATCGTGGTGCGGCTTTTGAGGCGTGCGAATTCGTTATGGATTACCTTAAAGCCAAAGCACCGTTTTGGAAGAAAGAGCGCACCACCGAACAAACACGCTGGGTGGAGTCTCGAGATTCAGATGCCCAAGCCGCGCAACGTTGGGCTAATCATCACACCATCGACTAAGCCTTGTGTAGTATATGAATAGTTCCGCGCTGTTGATTCTTCGCGTGAAACAGCGCTTTATCGGCCGTTGATACAAACTGTTCTGGCGTCATGCCAGTCGGTATGTGTTCGCAATATTGGATGCCGATAGTAATCGATACATACAATGAGACACGAGAATAGCGGTGAGGGATTTGCAGCTCTCTCACTTCACTAAGTAGTTGTAATGCTTTTTGCTCGCACTGTTTAATATCAATATCCGCAATAAATAGTAGAAATTCATCTCCTCCATAGCGAAAGCAGAGGTCATCTTTACGTTTCCAATGCTGCAGAGTGCTCGCTATCTTGCGCAGCACAGTATCGCCATTCACATGGCCATAGTGGTCGTTATATTCTTTGAAGCAATCTAAGTCGATCATGAAAATTGCAGCACTACTTTGCTCACGTTTGATCTTATCTAACGCTTTGGGCAGCAATGAGTCCATCGCATAACGGTTATAGACCTGAGTTAAATGATCCACATTGGTCAGTTTTTCTAACTCAAGTTGGTGTATAGAAAGCCGCTCTAACGTGCGCTTATAAGCGGTAATATTTCTCACAATCCATAGCACGTACTCAGTATTTTTCAGCGGGATGACCAATGCGTTAAAAAACTGAATATCGATAGGGCCAGAGCTGCCTTTAAATTGAGCTATCACCCTTAGGTCGAGATCGTATTCAAACTCTCGCATTTGTCCGTTATCAATGACTTCTTGGATAATTTGATGAAACCAAGCGGCTTTTTTTTCGGGTAATACCTGGTATAGATTGAGACCAATGAGAACTCTTGGGTCGTGGTGTCGGCTGCGATCCGTGCCTCCTAAGGCCTCCACATATACGCCATCGCGGTTAATCAGAAAAGTGGGTTCGGGTAATGACTCCAACAAGCTGCGCATCAGTGCTGGGTTTTCTATAATCTCGGAAAACAGTGGCGAATTCACCATGCCCAGTCCTTATTAATAAAACGGTCAATGTTTAAGATATAAATGATATTAACTGTAAAATCTTGCGAGACATCGTGTTCTTAACGTGTTGTTTGATTCAAAAATGAGACGTTTTGATAAAAGATTTTGCCATTTACCCTTGATAAAAATTAACTATTTGTAATATCGATAGTTTGTGCCGATGAGCAAAATCGATTTTTTCCATTTAGTAAAACGGTGAAATTAGTCAACACTTAACTTAAGGCAGCATACCGTTGCAACTAAGGAGACAGATATGCAATCGCTAATAGTTAAAGATTATATGACATTACAAGCCATCACCTTCAAACCGGACATGCCGATGACAGCGGCTTTAGAAAAAGTGATGCGTTCGGAGCATCTTGGTGGTCCTGTTATTAACGACCAAGAACAAGTGATTGGCTTTCTATCAGAGCAGGATTTGCTCGATAAATTGGTGAAGGTGAGTTATTTCTGTGAAGACACCCATTTAGTCCGTGACTGCATGCACCCTGAAGTGCTGTCCGTTTCATCAGACACCTCTATTATTGAGCTTGCTGACATGATGAAAGTAGGAAAACCGAAAGTTTATCCCGTGATCGATCAAGGTAAATTGGTTGGCATTATTACGCGCAGAGATGTACTGAGAGCATTAGGGAAAAACTTAACGCATTGTTTTAAAAAACCAACATAGCAAACTATACCCTTCCTACTTGAAGCTGCAGCAGTGTTGGCTACGTTCGTTCACCCCAATCACATAGTTTGCCTATGCTCATGGGGACTCACTCACTTGCCGCCTACCTGCAACTCCAAGTTGTTTGGGTATATCAGCAGGAATAAATAAAATTCTAGAGGTGCAGTGCACCTCTTTTCCATCTAATCAAGGTGAATGTGCGTTAAGTTCAGGTTTGATAAAAATGCGCTTGACCTTGGAGTTAACTCTAGGGTTTAAGCTTTGTGCATCAGAGAAGGAGAATCCTATGTGCACAAAACATGAAGCTTGCAGTACTACAAAAAATAGCATGGCAAACCCGCAGGCGGTGTCATGCTCTAGTCTTAAAATTACCGCGATTAGGGCTGCGGGCGTTGATTCAAATGAAGAGGGGTGCTGCGGGTCACGAGAGTGCGCAAGCAATGATCCTGATGATGAACCCGCGCAGCTCACATCCGTTAAAACACAGTTTAACCAAAGCTGGAAAATTGAAGGGATGGATTGCCCATCTTGCGCACGTAAGGTTGAAACGGCGCTTAAAAAAGTGGGTAATGTGATCGACGCCAAAGTGCTGTTTGCCACTGAAAAATTGGTGGTCAAGTTTAATACCGAAGAGGCAGCGCTTGAAATAGAGCAAGCGGTTCGTAACGCAGGTTTTACGGCTCACCGCATTGATGCGGCTAATCCAGTTTCTGCCCCCATTCGTAGCGATTGGAAGTCAGTCATAAAACAGAACGCGCAGATCCTCTCCATTGCTGGCGCCATGGTACTCGCCGCTATTGTGCAGCCTTATTTCCCTCAAATCAGCGATGGGATGTTCATTTTGACCTGCCTTGCCGGTTTGTATCCTATCGGTAAAAAAGCGATTCAACTGGCACGCTCAGGCACACCTTTTGCGATTGAAACCTTAATGAGCGTTGCGGCGCTCGGAGCGCTCTATCTTGGTGAAACGGTTGAAGCAGCGATGGTGCTATTACTCTTCCTCATCGGAGAGCGGCTAGAAGCTTTTGCCGCTTCTAAAGCGCGTAGCGGTGTACAAGCTTTAATGGCACTGGTGCCTGAAACGGCAACAAAAATTGTGGCAGGAGAACGCATCACGGTGGCGGCACATGAGCTAAAACCGGGGGATGTAGTGGAAGTTTCTCCCGGCTCTCGGCTACCCGCGGATGGTCAATTGCACGAAGCGTCGGCCAGTTTTGATGAGAGCGCGTTAACGGGCGAATCACTGCCTGTCGAACGCTATCAAGGTGACAGTGTCATGGCGGGTGCTGTGGTCGCGGATCAGGTGGTGTGTTTCACCATCACCTCCAAACAGGGTGAAAACGCGATTGATCGCATTTTGCATCTGATTGAAGAAGCGGAATCTCGCAAAGCGCCGTTAGAACGTTTTCTTGATAAATTTAGTCGTTGGTATACCCCATTAATGATGTTGGTTTCATTAGCCGTGGTTGTGATACCGCCGACACTGTTTGCGCAGCCATGGGAAACATGGGTTTACCGTGGCTTAGCCTTACTGCTGATTGCTTGTCCATGTGCGTTGGTTATCTCAACTCCGGCGGCCATTACTTCTGGCCTTGCCGCAGCGGCGCGTCGTGGTGCACTGATCAAAGGGGGCGCGGCGCTCGAACAGCTTGGAAAAATAGAGAGTATTGCTTTTGATAAAACGGGTACTTTGACCAAAGGTAAACCGGAAGTTGCGGATGTGGTTGCGCTCAATGGCTGGGATGAAGAGCAATTGTTGCGCTATGTCGCAGCGGTTGAAATGGGCTCGAGCCATCCTCTGGCAACCTCTTTAGTGAAAAAAGTGCAAGCGATGGCTTTGCCCATTCCAGAAGCGATAGAGAAGCGAGCGTTAGTTGGCAGTGGGGTTTCGGGGGTTGTGGAGGGGAAATCACTGCGCGTATTAGCGCCAAGCAAAGCGAATGTTCCGTTTTCTGATGCATTTAGCGCGCAAGTGGAAGCGCTAGAGATGCAAGGCAAAACAGTGGTGGTGGTTTTTGAGCAAGAGAACATTGTCGGTTTAATCGCATGGCAAGATACCTTGCGTGAAGATGCCAAAGCCGCCATTGAAGCACTGCGCCGTTTGGGGATCGACACTATTATGCTCACTGGCGATAACCCTAGAAGCGCTGCGACGATGAGTGCTCAATTAGGGATAGATTTCAAAGCCAGTTTATTACCGCAAGATAAAGTGGAATACATTCAACAGTTGGCGCAACAAAAACAAGTGGCGATGGTCGGGGATGGCATTAATGATGCACCAGCAATGAAAGCAGCCAGCATTGGTATTGCGATGGGGGGGGGGACCGATGTTGCGTTGGAAACGGCCGATGCGGCAATTACTCATAATCGATTGGTCGAGCTCGCCACCATGATCGAGCTATCACAAGCTACCCTCGCCAATATTCGCCAGAATGTCACGCTAGCGCTAGGCTTAAAAAGTATCTTTTTAGTCACGAGTTTACTCGGTATTACGGGCTTATGGGTGGCGGTGCTGGCTGATAGTGGAGCTACCGCGTTAGTGACGCTCAATGCGTTGCGTCTATTGAAATTTAAAAAATAGTCCGAGACTAAAACCCAAAAAGCTCAGCAAGGCATGGCGGGTCGTTATCTCTCATGCCTGTTGGGTTTGCACCCTATTGTGGTAATAGTGTGAAATGCGTCGATATTGCGCTTGTATTTTGTTATGCAGTGTTGGAAATCATCTTTTAGGGTTGGGTGTTATTTCATCAATCTTGCTGTTTTTTGTGATGCAAACCGTTTTTATGAGAATGTATTCGTTACATTGCGTCATTCATTGTGAATTTGATCACTCTTTGTTGGTGCGTGGTTCGCTAGAGTAGCTGCATACCCGATGTATATCTATGAGCTGAACAAGCCGCAATAAGGAGTCACTTATGTCTCAAGCCGTTTTCCATCTAGGTGTTACCGAAGCCGATCTGAATGGTGCTACTTTGGCCATTATCCCTGGGGATCCAGCCCGCGTACAAAAAATCGCTGAAGAGATGGAAAATCCAGTCTTTCTTGCTAGCCACCGTGAATACACTGTGTACCGCGCAGAGTTAGACGGTAAGCCAGTCGTTGTTTGTTCTACTGGTATCGGTGGTCCTTCTACGTCTATTGCGGTTGAAGAGCTTGCTCAACTTGGCGTGCGTACTTTCCTACGCGTAGGTACTACTGGTGCAATCCAACCTCATGTCAATGTGGGTGATATGATTGTCAGCACAGGTTCGGTTCGCCTTGACGGTGCAAGTTTGCACTTTGCGCCAATGGAATTCCCTGCTGTGGCTGATTTCGATGTCGCCACTGCAATGAAAGCGGCTGTAGTTGAAAGTGGTGCAACCGTGCACATGGGTGTTACCGCATCAAGTGATACTTTCTACCCAGGTCAAGAGCGTTATGACACCTTCACGGGTCGTGTTGTGCGTCGTTTCCAAGGCTCGATGAAAGAGTGGCAAGACATGGGCGTATTGAACTTTGAGATGGAATCCGCCACTTTGCTAACCATGTGTGCGAGCTCAGGTTTGAAAGCAGGTTGTGTGGCGGGTGTGATCATCAACCGTACTCAAAAAGAGATCCCAGATCACGCGACACTCAAAGAGACCGAGGCTCGTTCAATCAAAGTGGTTGTCGAAGCTGCGCGTAAAATGCTGTAATTGAGTTCTGAATTTACACTGATGTATCTATGTACACGGTGAGTGATTAGGCCACTTTTGAATAAAGTGGCCTTTTTACTTTCTAAATAATCACCAGTCAAACAGTCACCAGCTAAACAATTACTCACTAAGCAATCGCCAATTTAGGCAACGGAATGTACAAGCTCTCGGTTAAGTCGCTGAGCATCTGGTCGTAAACGTGAGAGATGCTGAGTGAAATATCCGAAGTGATTTGGTACATCGCGCCAGCTTCTATTTGAAAGGCAGGATGATCATGCAGTTCGCTCAGGCTATGCAGCGCGGCTGAGCAGCTTGGCGAAGCTACCGTTAAAGGGCTGATTAAGGCGAGTTGATTCATCCTACGCCTGACAACCTCACTATAATGCTGCAAGCGTATGCGGCCATCTTGAGTATCCATTTCATCAATGCTGATGCGTAACTGAGTTAGCGCGTCCATCGCATCAATGACCTGTTGCCAATTAACATGGTATTCATCGCTGAGATCTTCGCGGTTGGATTCCACCAACCAAGCCAGTATCACCTCATCCATTAAGAACATACAGTGACGAATTATTTTACCATGCATCATTTGGTTACGAGCCACAGAGCGCTCTGGCCACTCCTTCATGAGTGCTTTAAGCTTAATTTGCAGCACACGGTACATTGGTTTGTTGTCAAAGTGTGCGATAGCAATTAAGTGATTACTTTTTTCGTATAGCGTATCTTGCAATTCATTCAACTCAGTGTCGCGTCTTTGACCAGAGGCTAGTGTTTGATGGGTAATGTTACGGTGCTGACGGCATAAAAACAGTAGCTGGCGAAGGTCGATCAGCAGTTGATATTTACGTTGTAATGTGGATTCACGCTGTTTTGCCAGATAAAACATCAGCCACAATATACCGATAGAGATAAGCATTGAGATAAAAACAAACATAACCAACTCCTTGTTAATGTTATACCAATCTAGAGTTAGCAGGGTTAATGCCAGTTTTTTGTTTGTTTAAATTCAATGGGTTATGTATTTTCGCGTTGAAGTGATGCATCTTATTGGTGCATTTTGAACTAAAAGTGTGAGCTGGATCGATTTTGAGCAGTATGGTGATAAAAAATCCCCAACACACTCTGTGTTGGGGATGCTATCGTGAAGATTGATGTATTACAGGATGCGCATGCCAGCTTGAGCACCTTCATGTGGCTCAAGAATCCATAACTCGCTGCCACCAGGGCCTGCGGCTAAGATCATGCCTTCTGACATACCAAACTTCATTTTACGCGGTTTGAGGTTCGCTACCATGACAGTGTACTTGCCTACTAACTCTTCGGGTGAATAAGCGGCTTTAATACCTGAAAACACTTGGCGAGTTTCGCCACCAATATCCAATTGGAATTTAAGCAATTTGTCCGCTTTTGGCACCGCTTCGCAAGCGATGATCTTAGCAACGCGTAAGTCCACTTTAGCAAAATCATCAAATTCGATTTCAGCTGCAATAGGGTCTTTACTTAGCTCAGTTTCAACTGTGGTTGGTTGCGCGCTCTCAATCGCAGCTTTTTCTGCTGCCGCTTCTTCTTTAGACGCTTCAATCATCGCTTCAACGTGTTTCGGATCAATGCGATTAAACAGCGCTTTGAATGGCGTGAGTGTATGGCTTGTTAATGGTGTTTGTACGCCTTCCCAAGTGAGTTCTTGGTTTAAGAATGCTTCGGTGCGCGCCGCTAGTGCTGGCATTACAGGTTTTAAGTAAGTCATTAACACGCTGAATAGGTTGATACCCACTGAGCAAATGTCTTGTAGCTCTTGCTCTTGACCTTCTTGTTTAGCCACAACCCAAGGCGCTTTTTCATCCACGTATTGGTTCGCTTTGTCCGCCAATGCGGTGATTTCACGAATGGCACGGTTAAATTCACGGCTTTCGTAAAGATCAGCAATGCGATCCGCTGCAGCGGCAAATTCTGCGTACAGCTCTGGTTCGGCAAAGGTTGCAGACAACTGATTTTCAAAACGTTTGGTGATGAAGCCTGCATTACGCGATGCAAGGTTGACGATTTTATTGACCACATCGGCGTTCACACGTTGGGTGAAATCCTCAAGGTTTAAATCAAGATCGTCGATGCGGCTATTGAGTTTTGCGGCGTAGTAGTAGCGTAAGCATTCTGGGTCTAGGTGGTTTAAGTAAGTGCTTGCTTTGACAAACGTTCCTTTAGACTTCGACATCTTCGCGCCATTGACTGTGACATAACCGTGCACGAAGACGTTATTAGGCTTACGGAAACCACTGCCATCAAGCATCGCTGGCCAGAATAGGCTGTGGAAGTAAACAATATCTTTACCGATGAAATGGTACAGTTCGGTTTTACTGTCTTTATTCCAGTATTCGTCAAAGTCTAAGTCATCGCGTTTGTTACATAGGTTTTTAAATGAACCCATGTAGCCGATAGGCGCGTCTAACCACACGTAGAAGAATTTGTTCTTTTCGCCGGGGATTTCAAAGCCAAAGTATGGCGCATCACGTGAAATATCCCACTGTTGCAGGCCGCCTTCGAACCACTCTTGCATTTTATTGGCGGTTTCTGTTTGTAGCGAGCCAGAGCGAGTCCACTCTTTGAGCATGCTTTCAAATTGAGGAAGGTCAAAGAAGAAATGCTCGGAATCCTTCATTACTGGCGTCGCGCCAGAAACGGCCGATTTCGGGTTGATAAGCTCTGTTGGGCTATAGGTTTCGCCACACGCATCGCAGTTATCACCGTATTGATCTTCTGACTTACATTTTGGGCAAGTGCCTTTCACGAAGCGATCAGGCAAGAACATCTCTTTTTCTGGGTCAAACAGCTGAGAAATGGTGCGGCTTGAAATGAAGCCATTTTTTTTCAGCTCAAGATAAATGTGAGAAGCCAGTTCGCGGTTCTCTTCGCTGTGAGTGCTGTGATAATTGTCAAAGCTGATATCAAAACCTGCAAAATCTTTTTGGTGCTCTTCACTTACTGCGGCGATCATCTCTTCAGGTGTAATACCCATCTGTTGTGCTTTAAGCATAATTGGCGTGCCGTGAGCATCGTCTGCACAGATGAAGTTTACAGTGTTGCCGCGTAGGCGTTGGTAACGAACCCAAATGTCAGCTTGGATATGCTCAAGCATATGACCAAGGTGGATCGAACCGTTAGCGTACGGAAGGGCACAAGTTACCAGCAGTTTCCTTGAAGAAACGTTTCTTGGGTCAGTCGCCATACTTAATATTCGCTTTTTTGATAGGTATGAAAAATAGAGACCAATACTACCTTATGCAGCGAGCGACTCCAAGGCGTGAGCCTAAGGAATCCCGCAACTTTTTTGGGGTTCAGTCTGACAATAGAGAGTGATAGCATGAGCAAAAAGGAGAAGCTATGCAGCCGTTCACATCTAAACAAGATTTTTGCGATTGGTTAAACCAATTTGAACACCCTCATCTTATTGCGGGGTGGGCAAACCAACCGCATTGGGTTTCGGTTACAACAGCGGGGCGTTTGACGGTTCATATTCCATTTGCCGCTAAAAATCTGCTGAATGAGCTTTCCGAATGGGTCGTCTCCAAGCAGCAAACCGATGCGCTTGCTCCATTCAGTGTTGAGATCATTATTGCGCCGAAAGCGCTAGCGACGACGGTGGCTCATAGTGTTAATGGTGTTAAAAATATTATTGCGGTGACTTCAGCCAAAGGGGGCGTCGGCAAATCAACCACAGCCGTCAATCTTGCTCTAGCCATTGCTCAATCTGGGGCGAAAGTTGGCTTGTTGGATGCGGATATTTATGGCCCTTCAGTGCCGATGATGCTTGGCAAGCAAGAAGCAAAGCCAGATGTGCGTGATAATAAGTGGATGCAGCCCGTTGAGGCATTTGGCATTTTCAGCCATTCGATTGGCTATCTGGTTGATAAATCTGAAGCGGCGATTTGGCGCGGGCCGATGGCATCGAAAGCACTGGCGCAATTGCTCAATGAAACCGAGTGGCCAGATGTGGATTATCTGGTCATCGACATGCCACCGGGGACAGGTGATATTCAACTCACCTTGTCACAACAAATTCCGGTAACGGGCGCGGTGATCGTCACCACTCCGCAAGATCTGGCACTAGCGGATGCGCGCAAAGGGGCGGCCATGTTCGAAAAAGTCGACGTTCCGGTTATCGGGCTTATTGAAAATATGAGCTATCACATCTGCAGTCATTGTGGAGAGAAAGAGCATATCTTTGGTGTCGGTGGCGCGCAGAAACTGGCCAGTGAATATGGGTTGGCGCTGCTTGCACAAATTCCTCTGCACATTGCCCTGCGTGAAGACATCGACCAAGGTCGTCCTACCGTGGTTGCTCAACCAGAAAGTGAGCATACACAGCGTTATCTTCAACTGGCGGAACGAGTCTGTTCAAGCCTATATTGGCAAGGAAAGCCTAAGCCAGATGCAATCAGTTTTACATTGGTAGACTAGTGTTGGTCCACAGTGCTGTGAAAGTAGCACTGTGGTGATCTCTTCTGAAATGCGACGAAAACGTTTGCTTGGTAGTTTGTTATTCAAACCTCTTCCAAAGTCTAAATCGAGACTGGTATCAGGTGGTTGAAGTCCCTATAATCGGGCAGTTTATCTATTTTCATCACCAAACCATCACCGGGTGCAAAAATAATGTCTGAGAATAATCAATGCGTCATCGTAGGTATTGCTGGCGCTTCAGCTTCTGGAAAAAGCCTGATTGCAAGCACGATTTATAACGAACTTCGTGCCAAAGTAGGCGACCACCAAATTGGTGTGATTACGGAAGATTGCTATTACAACGACCAAAGCCATCTCAGCATGGAAGAGCGCGTTAAGACAAACTACGACCACCCGAATGCACTTGACCATGATCTACTTTGCCAACATTTAGAACAATTAACCCGTGGCGAAGCGGTTGAAGTGCCAGAGTACAGCTACACTGAGCATACTCGCACCGCGAATACAACGCTATTAACACCCAAGAAAGTGATTATTTTAGAAGGTATTTTACTGCTGACAGACCCACGTTTACGTGACTTAATGCATGCGACCGTATTTATGGACACTCCGCTGGATATCTGTTTATTACGCCGAGTGAAGCGTGATGTAGAAGAGCGCGGCCGCACCATGGATTCGGTATTGAAGCAATACCAAAAAACGGTTCGCCCTATGTTTATGCAGTTTATCGAACCGTCAAAACAGTACGCGGACATCATCGTTCCTCGTGGCGGTAAAAACCGTATCGCCATTGATGTATTAAAAGCCCACATCGCGAAATTGTTGAAATCTTAACTTTTGTGGTCTTTATTTTTAAGCAGACAAGTGGCACTTTAGGTGCCACTTTCTTTTTCTAATTAAGCAAGGAAAAAGCTGATGAAAAAACTGTTTCTTTTCATTGCCATTATTATCGGTGCGTTAATCGCTGCCGCGCTCGCACTTGTCCTGTTGGTCAATCCTAACCAATTTAAGCCCTTGATTGTAGAACAAGCCAAACAGAAAACGGGGTTGGACTTAGTCATTGAAGGAGATATCAGTTGGAGTTTCTTCCCTTCGCTTGGCTTTGAGTTGGGCAAAACTGAACTCAGAAACCCACAAGGTTTCAGCGCTCCAAACCTGTTTAAAGTCGATCAAGTTGGTATTGAAATTTCGGTGATGCCATTGCTGGATAAGCAACTGGAAATTGGCAACATCCGCCTAAATGGTGCTGAGTTCCATCTTGAAACCCTTAAAGATGGCCGTTCAAACTTAGATAGCTTAACTCAAGCCGCGCCTCAACCAGCCGCCTCTTCCGCCGTAAACGAAACAAAACCAGAACAAGAAGAGACAAGCAGCGTCAATGCGAGCAACCCTGTTCAAGAGTGGACGATTAACTTAGCGGGCGTTAGCGTCGAAAACGCATTACTGGAAATACAAGACCGTAAAGCCGGTACACATACCAAGCTGTATGACGTGGCGGTAAATCTTTCAGAGTTTGCGGTGGACAAATGGACGTCAGCAACTTTTGCCGCCAAAGGTAAAAATAACCAACAAAACTTTGCCGCAGAAGGGCGAGCTGAATTCAAATTAGCCGCTGGTTTCAAGGATTATACGGTGAAGAACGTTGTGTTTGATGCGAGCTTTAGTGACCCATCAAACCAGATTGATTCTGCGAAGATTGAATTAGCCACGTTCGAGTTTGATAAGAAGAATGCGCTGTCATTCAGCGTGAAAGGAAAGGCGGCTGATCTAAAACTCGATGCGAAGGGGAGTGCGCAACTGACTCTCGATAAAGCCATGAGCTTGGTGAAGATTGATACGCTGGTGTTGGATACTAATCTAGAAGGAACCAGTTTGCCACAAAGCCCAATGCAGATTGGTTTAACTTCGAACATTCGTTTTGATCTCTCTAAAAACCAACTGGATGTCTTACTCAGTAAATTAACCGCAAATGCATTAGAATTTGATGGTGATGTCAAAGTGACGTTGGCTGAGATCCCTAAAATCCGCTTCAATATGCATAGCCCAAATATCGATTTGGATGAATTTTTAGGGCTTGCGAATCCAGCAACGGCAAGCAGTGCCGTGAGTGAAAGTAAGGCATCGTCAGGTTCAACGTCAGCTGCGCCTGCTACAGTGAGTGCTGAAGTGGAACCGGATCTCAGTGCATTAAAAACGTTGGATGTGCAAGGCAAGGTCACCATAGACAAGTTCAAAGCCAATAATGCTCGATTACAGAATGTACAAACCAGCTTTAGCGTCGATCGTGGCATCGTGAATTTAACCTCATTCAGTGCCAACCTTTACCAAGGTACTATTCAGGCGACCGCTCAACTAGATGCAACCAAAGTACCTGCCACTTATAGCGCTAAAAAAAGCGTTAAGGGAGTACAGGTGCTGCCGCTATTAAAAGATGTACTCAATAATGAGATGTTACAAGGCACGGGTAACATCGATGTGGACGTAAAAGGGCGCAGTTTGACGCCAACGGGCATTCAACAAAACCTTGTCGGAACCGTGAACATCAACTTTGCCGATGGTGCCGTCAATGGTATTAACGTTGCTCACCTTATCCGTAGCAATTACGCCAAAATTAAAGGTAAGAAAGTTGATGACGACCCAGTGAAGAAAACCGATTTTAGCGCCATGACCGCTACGCTGAAATTGAACAAAGGGGAAGTCACCACCAATAACCTCGCCATGCAATCACCACTGTTGCGTATTCGTGGTGAGGGTAAAGCGAATTATCTGCAACAAACGGTTGATTTCTTGGTGAGCACTTCTGTGGTGGGAACACTAGAGGGGCAAGGTGGCAAAGACATTGATGAGCTGCGAGACGTCACGATTCCTATCAACATCTCAGGGCAATGGAGCGATCCTAAATTCAAATTGGTTTTTGATGATGTGTTAAGACAAAAAGCGGAAAAAGAGATTGACCGTGGCTTGGAAAAGCTCGGCGTTGAGATAAAAGACGAGAAAACCAAGAAAGCGGTTGATGGCTTATTAAAAAGTCTTTTTAAGTAATTTACTGGGTTGATTTCATTATGATTGATCAAGCCTCCTCGATTTAGAGGAGGCTTTTTTATCACCAGTCGATGCCTTTTCGTGCTTTGATGCCCGACTCAAAGGCGTGTTTCACATTTTTGACTTCCGACACCGTATCGGCGATTTCAATCAAGCTGCGGTGTGCTCCTCGGCCCGTGATCACCACCGACTGCATTGTTGGCCGTGTTGTTAAGGCTTCAATCACTTCGTCTAATTCGATATAGCCATAGCTCACCATGTAGGTCAGCTCATCAAACAACACCACATCAATCGACTCATCTTTAAGCATGCGTTTGCATTCTTGCCAAACCCCTTGCGCCGCTGCGGTATCGGCTTCTTTGTTTTGTGTTTCCCAAGTAAAGCCCGTCGCCATGACTTGAAATTCGACGCCCAGTTTTTCAAGCAGATTACGTTCACCGTTTTCCCAGGTTCCTTTAATGAACTGGGCTACCGAACATTTCAAACCGTGCCCTACAGCGCGCGCAATGGTGCCAAAACCTGAGGTAGATTTCCCTTTGCCATTGCCGGTAATGATCAATAACAACCCTTTCTCTTGCTGGGCCGCGGCAATTCGTGCATCGACTTGCTCTTTTACTTTCTGTTGTCTCGCTTTATGGCGTTCATTTTTAATTTCTTCAGTCGACATGCTCAATCCTGTTCATTAATAGCGTTGCCGCTATCATAGCTCAACTACTCGGCAGCAAAAACCATCGAAATTACAAGGAATAAAAAAGCCAGAGCAGTGCTCTGGCCTTCTGGAGTGTTTCTAATGAGTTTAGAAGCGGTAATTGGCTTGTGCGCCGATAAGCCAAACATTACCCGTCGTTGTACCAGAAAATTGGCCTCCAACGGCTTGCGCTGCATCATCTGAAGCATAACCACGAGATTCCACAATGTTGGCATCTTTGGCAAAAATGTAAGTAAAGCCAGTGTCTACGGTGAATTGTTCCGTGAAGGCATACTCCGCACCAACGCTTAACCAAGTTCGATCAGTTTCAGGGATGGTAATGGTACGGTTTTTATCGTTAACTGCCGCCATATCGTAAGCAATGCCTGTACGCAGTGCTAATTTTGCATCGACTTGGTAAGTAGCACCCAGAGCAAAACGGTAATTGTCTTCCCAGTTTTCTTCTTTAACCATCACTGAGCCAAGAGTGTTTAAATCCGCTTCAAGCTTTTCGAAACTGCTCCAATCGGTCCAGTTAATACTGGCATGTAGTGCCAACTGTTCACTTAGTTGGTGGTAGCTAGCCAGTTCAGCGGTGGCAGGCATAGTGAGCATCATTGAACCTGTATCATTCACTACCTTGCCCGATTCTTTCGAAAATATATTCGCTGTGCCAGTAAGCTTTAGGTCAACTTCGGATTTATAAGTAAAGCCAATGCGATTGCTATCATTGATCTGCCATGTCGTACCCACTTGCCAACCCCAAGCTTTATCTTCACCTTCCATGTACTTTAGTGTTGTACCTTGTGGAAGAGGCTTAGTTTGAGCTGGAGAGGTCGCACCGAAATGGCCTTCTCCAATCACATAACGAATGCCACCGCCAACGGTAACCGCATCAGTAAGTTGGTAGCCGATGTTGGCATTGACTTCCATTGTTTTAACCATCGCTTGATTACCAAAGTGGCTCGCGCTGAAATTACGGTCAAGCTCGGTCTCCATGCCATAGTTAGTACCGAGTGCTAAACCTAGCACCATTTTATCGTTCACTTGATGTGAGAGGTAAAAATTGGGGATGACGGCATCATTTGCGAAGTCATTTGAGCTTGCTTCTAATGCGCCGTTGATTTTTCCATTCACATCAACATTCGGATTAACGTAAATTGCACCAACAGAAATTTGCGTACCTTTCAAATAAGTCAGCATGGCAGGGTTACGCCATTGTGCACTGGCGTTATCAGCCATAGCCGCTTCACCGGCGTAAGCACGCCCAAGGCCCGTTGCAGAGTATTCTGCCAATTGGAAACCGGCGGCTTGAGATGCGTTTGATATGCTGAATAGTCCACATGCCACTGCAAGTGAAAGAAGAGTTTTATTTGATTTCATTATAATGTTCGCTGAAATATTTGAATTCGGTGTGGGGATTTTAAGGTTAGAGCTAATGCTTTAAAAATATAAAGCAGTGAATTTGTTGTTTTTGAAATTAAAATCTATTAAAGGTTTAATTATAAGCGGAATGCTCTGCTTGTTATGAAAGTGTTTCTGATTTTTGGCGAACACTTGTAGTGTGGTTTAAGGCCCAAAAGGTACAGTTGTTAGCTGAATTAGGCGAGGAGATGATATTACAAGCATTAAAAAGGGCTGGAAAACCAGCCCTTTTTAATGCTATGCTAATAAACGTTGCGCTTAGAAGCTGCGGCTATATTGTAAGCCGACTAGGATTGCATCTGCGTGAGTCGTTGCCGTCAGAGTTGAAAGATATTGAGGTGAACCAAGAGGATTAGGTGTTCCTTCAGATACTTGTACATCATCACCCAGTAAGTAGGTGAAACCAAAATCAATATTTGATTTTTCATCTAGGTTATAAGTAAAGCCAGCAGAGAACCATTGGCGGTCAGAGTCAGGTACTGATACTGACGTTAATGAATCTTGAGCGCTGGTGTCATACATATAACCAGCACGTAAAGTCCAATCTGTATTTAAATAATACGTTCCGCCAATAGCATAATGCCATCCATCTTGCCATTTATATGGTTTGTTGTAAGTAGAACCTAGTGGGGAGTTTTTGAGGTCACTAAATTCAATTTGATCAAATGTGCTCCAGCCGATCCATTGTACGCTGTAATGAACTGCAAAATTGGTATCTTTTATTTTATGGAATCCAGAAAACTCAAAAAGGTCAGGCAATGGTAAATTGATTTTTTGTCCTTTATCATCTTTTGCTTCCATTTCAGGACTGTAATGATATGCGGCACCGAAACGGTTATTTTCGTCTAGCTCAAAGACAGTACCAAAGTTGAATCCGATAGCCCAAACATCAGCACCATCTACGTTGACTAAATCTTTACCACCCAAACTTGCGACATCAGAACTAGCCGTACGTTTCATGGTTCCTTTACCATAGATTAAATCTAGTCCAGCGCCAACACTCCATTGAGAATCTATTCTGTAAGAACCAGCAAGGCCTAAGTTAAAGCTCTTGACGTCTGTTAAACCGCCATATTCACTAGCAGAGTAACTATCTGAAAATTCAGTTTTTGTACCAAAGTTAGAATAGGCATTGACGCCCCACGCAAACTTATCATTGAGAGGGACAATGAGATGGATATTTGGAGCAATAGATGTACCGCCTGCTTCATCATAATTTGCGTTTTTTGGAGCCGATAGCTGTGGTGCAACTTGGCAAGTTGTACCACAGTATTTCGCATCCTTGACTTTAATTTTTGTCGTTATGGATTCAAAGCCCAAAGAGAGTGAGGTCTCGTCAAACAGTGCCATTGCGGCAGGGTTACGAGCCATCACCGATGCGTTATCGGCAATAACAGCATCACCAGCAAATGCACGACCTAGGCCAGTCGCAGATTGTGCATTGAGCTGAAAGCCCGCTGCCAGTGCTTGTTGTGAAGCGAGAGCTACCGTTACGGCAAGTAACGATTTTTTAAACAGACGCGTCTTGTTCATGGTGCTTTTCCTTTTTGATTTCATCGCCTCTAATGGACGTTGTTTTTGAGCAAATGCTCAATTGGTGGCTGATACTAGAGGCAAGTATAGAAGATAGAAATCCGACCATTGTCTAATTGAATGATAAAATTGCAGAAATGATGTCTATTTGGCAGGAAAAAGGCGGAAAATGCTTGTTTATAGAGTTTAAGCTCTATTTTTGTCTAGGGAACCTGGCCCGCATTATATACAGGCCAGGAATGGTTTTAATGGGAAGGTTTTAGCATAGGCATTAGTTTTTTAGCGATGTTCGTGACATCTTCGCCATTTTCACCGACAAGGATCAGGCTAGCATCACCGACGGGTTCGATGATTCCTGCCATGCCTTGCTCATTAAAGTTCACGGCTTGTTCACTGGCAATGCCTGTGAAAAAGAGCGTCACTTTCCCGCTTTCACCTTGAAAAACCATGTGCAGAGCGTTTGCCTTGCCAAAACCACAGTGGTTTAGGTAATAAACGTGGTAAGGGAAGTTACTGCTTAACTGATAAGCGAATGGCAGCATTTTGGCGTTGATCTGCGTTGAATTCACTTGTTCATCCAGTTGGTTGACAAAGCCTTCTTCATCAATGACGTGTTTGATGGCGGTGTCCATTAGGCTTGCCTGCGCCGGTGGAATGAGCACATTTCGCCAATTGATTTGGCCAACCAATAAACCAAACACAAAAGCAATCGATGCAGCCAATGTCATCGCTTGCTTGGCAAAAGTAGGTCGGATGACATTGCTTGCCATTGTGGTTTGACTAAATAGAATACGGTCTGCGAGATCGTCAGGCACGTCTACATTCATTGCAGTAGCAATCGTTGTATCTAAGCTCAATATGTCCTCTAGGAACTGACGATTAGTATCACTAGTGGATGCCGCTTGGATAATCTCTTGGTCATGCTGTTTTGGATCGGACATAACTCGGCGGCGAAATTCTAATTCATCCATTTTGCTGCCCCTTATACGCTTCTGATGAATCCAATTGTTCTTTTAATTGATTACGAGCTCGAAACAGACGAGTCATGACCGTGTTCTTATTGAGTTCGAGGATCTCGCCAATTTCATCACCACTAAAACCACCAATGACTTGTAGGAAAAGAGGTTCGCGGTATTCAATATCCAGCTTCATTATCTGTGCCTGCAACCACTCTTGTTGATGATGAGGATCATCGTTGACTTTTACGTCACCGCTGTAGTCATCAATATCGACCAACTCAAACTGCTTGCGCTCAAAGCGGCGCGCGTTCTCGCGACGAAGAATAGTTATAAGCCACGATTTGGCCGCTTTCTCGTCGAGCAAACTATCGAGAGATTTCCAAGCCCTCAAGCAGGTTTCTTGGACTAAATCTTCAGCAATGCTTTTATCTTTACATAGCCAATAGGCATAACGAAAAAGATCTCGGTGATAAGCACGCACAAGCGTTTCATATTTTCTCTGTCTGTCAATATTACTATTGACCGGGCTGCTGGACTTTTTCTTTCCAAACATGGTTATTATCGACACATGAGTCTCCGTTTGCTCTGTGATTTCTTCTTTGTTTAGGCCATTTTATGGTCGTCTTGCGATGAACGCTTCGCGTATTCGTTCGCTTTCGATCCGTTCAAGTTGTTCGGTAACATCAATTCAAGCGTCGACGGCTTTTTAATTTCATAGTATGGAATAAATCAATATAAAATTGATCTACTTCAAAATCTCATAGCACGAAGTGGCTATAGTACACCTTGTCATCTCGTTAGTCATTGCGACTAACATGTTGAGCAAGATGACACTTCCTTTTGAAGGCTGACTTTACTTTCTCCTAATCAGGAAACTGATTATTTCAATTGGCGTAAGTTAATTGCTTTATATATTCCGACCACACATTATTGTGTGGTTTTTTTTTTGCTTATATACCCTTCCTACTTGAAGCCGCAGCGGTATTGGCTACGTTCGTTCGTTTGCCTATGCTTATTGGGACTCACTCACTTGCCGCCTACCTGCAACTCCAAGTTGTTTGGGTATAACTCCGTTATTCATTTAAAGATTAAGTGATTATCCATCTCCTTTACCTACATTACTTTCTTCGATTCGATGCGAATATCACGTTTATTTAAACACTTGTTTGATTGTTTTAACAACCTCGTTACAATGTGCCAGGTCAGACCTCTATTCTAAGGAGAAACAATGGGCAAACAGGAAGTCAAAACGCGCTCTGGTGAGCGTGTGGCTATCGTCGCGGGATTGCGTACCCCTTTTGCGCGTCAAAGTACCGAATTTAGTCAAGTTCCTGCAGTCGATTTAGGCAAGATGGTGGTGAGTGAACTGCTTGCGCGAACGGAACTCGATCCTAAATTGATCGAACAACTCGTCTTTGGACAAGTCGTGCAAATGCCTGAGGCACCAAACATCGCGCGTGAGATCGTTTTAGGCACAGGAATGAGCATCCATACCGATGCGTACAGCGTCACACGAGCGTGCGCTACCAGTTTTCAGGCGGCGGTGAATGTGGCTGAAAGCATAATGGCTGGCACGATTGATATTGGTATGGCTGGTGGTGCCGATTCGTCTTCCGTTTTGCCGATTGGAGTGTCTAAAAAATTAGCCGCTAGCTTACTCGCTTTAAGTAAAACCAAAACCGTTGCTCAGAAACTCAGTATCTTAAAATCATTATCTTTTAAAGATTTAATGCCAGTCCCCCCCGCGGTCGCTGAATATTCAACGGGCCTTTCGATGGGGCAAACGGCTGAGCAGATGGCAAAATCTCATCACATAAGCCGACTGGATCAAGATGCTTTGGCACATCGTTCTCACTCTCTAGCTTCACAAGCTTGGAAAGAGGGCAAAATCCAAGGCGAAGTCATGACGGCATTCCCAGAGCCCTATAAAAAGTGGATCGCTGAAGATAACAATATTCGTCATGACTCGACTCTGGAAGGTTATGCCAAGTTACGTCCAGCGTTTGATAGGCAATATGGTAGCGTGACGGCCGCCAACAGCACACCACTAACCGATGGCGCTGCCGCTATTCTATTAATGCGTGAAGGCCGTGCTAAAGAGCTTGGTTTGGAGATTATGGGTTATATCCGTTCTTACGCTTTTTCAGCGATTGGTGTTGAACACGATATGTTAATGGGACCGTCTTATGCGACACCGTTAGCCTTACAACGTGCAGGTATTGAGCTTTCCGATCTCACATTGATTGACATGCATGAAGCGTTTGCCGCGCAAACCCTCTCTAATATGAAAATGTTCGCCAGTGATAAGTTTGCACAGGAACATCTTGGTCGAGCAAAAGCGATTGGCGAAATTGATATGGATAAATTTAATGTGCTAGGTGGTTCTATTGCGTATGGTCACCCCTTTGCGGCGACGGGTGCGCGCATGATCACACAAACACTGCGTGAACTAAAACGACGTGGTGGTGGTTTAGGGCTGAATACCGCTTGTGCAGCGGGTGGTTTGGGCGCGGCAATGATTTTGGAGGTTGAATAATGAGCACAGAGAGAGCTTTTCATTTAACAATTGATGAACAAAATATTGCGTGGCTGGCGATTGATGTTCCCGGCGAAAAAATGAATACGCTACAAGCGGCGTTTGCCCAAGAGATGCAAGAGGTTTTTGCGACCTTGGAGGCTCAAAAAACCAGCCTAAAGGGGATGGTGATTCACTCGCTTAAGCCAGATAATTTCATTGCTGGAGCGGATGTCCGTATGCTGAACGCTTGCCAATCGGCCAGCGAAGCACAAGCATTGGCCAAGCAAGGTCAGGAGATGTTTCAAACCTTATCGGATTTGCCATTCCCAGTGGTTGCCGCGATTCATGGCCCATGCTTAGGTGGTGGTTTAGAGCTAGCGCTGGCTTGTCACTACCGGGTGTGCAGCGACGCGGATATCACGCGTTTGGGTTTGCCCGAAGTGCAATTAGGCTTGCTACCAGGCTCCGGTGGAACGCAGCGGTTGCCACGTTTGATTGGTTTGTTACCTTCTCTTGATTTGATTTTGACGGGTAAACAGCTGCGCGCAAAAAAAGCAAAACAGCTGGGTGTTATTGATGCTTGCGTAGCAGAGACTATCTTGCTGGATGTGGCCAAGAAGTATGTGCTCGATAATTCTGGAAAAAAACGTCATCAGGCCAATACGTCGGCCAAAGAGAAATTAATTTCTCATACGCAGCTTGGTCGCAAATTAATTTTTGATCAGGCCGCTAAAAAGACTAAGCAAAAAACACGAGGTAATTACCCAGCCGCAGACGCGATTTTAGAGGTGATCCGTCACGGTTTAGATCGTGGTTTTAAAGCCGGGTTAGAGCTTGAAGCGAAGCGATTTGGTGATTTGGTGATGAGCTCGGAATCCAAAGCACTGCGCTCGATTTTCTTTGCCACCACCGAAATGAAAAAAGAGACGGGCAGCGACGCAAAACCTCAAACCGTGAAACGTATCGGCGTATTGGGCGGTGGTTTAATGGGGGCAGGGATCAGCCATGTTAGCGTTGCAAAAGCCAAGGTTCCCGTACGAATCAAAGATGTTTCGAATGATGGAGTATTAAACGCGCTCAATTACAACTACAAATTATTCGATAAACAGCGCAAGCGTCGCATTTTATCCAAAGCGCAGATGCAGACAAAAATGGCGCAATTGTCTGGCGGGATTGATTTTACCAGTTATCAGCATATCGATGTTGTCATTGAAGCGGTATTTGAAGATCTCACGCTTAAGCAGCAAATGGTGGCTGATGTTGAAGCGAATGCCAAAACCAGCACCATTTTTGCGACGAATACTTCCTCGCTTCCAATCCAGAAAATTGCAGCGAAGGCGGCGCGTCCAGAGAATGTGATTGGATTGCACTATTTCAGTCCTGTTGAAAAAATGCCTCTGGTGGAAGTGATCCCTCATCAAACCACATCGCAAGAGACGATAGCCACAGTGGTGGCCTTGGCGAAAAAACAGGGCAAAACGCCGATTGTGGTCAAAGATTGCGCTGGTTTTTATGTTAACCGTATCCTTGCACCTTACATGAATGAAGCGGCGCAGATCCTGATGGCGGGTGAGTCGATTGAAAAGATAGATACGGCTTTGCTCGATTTCGGTTTCCCAGTCGGCCCTATCACGTTATTGGACGAAGTGGGCATTGATGTTGGCTCGAAAATCATGCCAATTCTAGTGCAAGAACTCGGCCCACGTTTTCAAGGACCAGACGTATTTGATTTGCTGCTCAATGACAATCGCAAAGGGCGTAAAAGTGGTAAGGGATTCTATACCTATAAAGGTAAGAAAAAAGAAATCGACAAATCTATCTATAAATTGCTGAAAATAACGCCAGATGCCAAACAGAGTGATAAGGAGATCGCGCTGCGTTGCGTGCTACTTATGCTGAATGAAGCCGTACGTTGTTTGGATGAGGGCGTAATTCGTTGTGCGCGAGATGGCGATATTGGTGCGATTTTCGGTATCGGTTTCCCGCCGTTTTTGGGCGGCCCATTCCGTTACATAGACCAAATTGGTATCAAGAAATTAGTGGAAATGATGAATCAACATGCTGAGAAGTATGGCGATAAGTTCGCTCCTTGTGATAGGCTACTGACTCGCGCTGGGGTTGAAGCACGTTTTTATCCGTAGTCATCTCGGCTGTTTTCATTCATATGTTTGCTTAAATTAGGCGAGGGAATATCCTCGCTTTTTTTCATTTATAGCCAATGAGGTCATCTCTTTATGCGAGTTATTCTCAGTTTGGTATAAGATTATGGAAAATCATCAATAAGGAATCGAAATGGATGCACTAGAGTTGCTGCTTAACCGTCGTTCAATCGCCAATCTCACATCGCCTGCACCTGAAGGTCTGGTCTTGGAAAATATTATTAGAGCAGGCTTGCGAGCGCCCGATCATGGCGGTTTAACCCCTTGGCGTTTCGTGATTGCTCAGGGAGCGGGTTTGCAAAAGTTGTCGGGTATTTTGGCGTCTGCTGTGCGAGCGGATAGCGGCAGTGATGCTGAGATAGAAAAAGCGAAAAATGCACCGTTTCGAGCACCCATGGTAGTCACAGTGATCGCGAAAGTTACGGAGCATGAAAAGGTGCCAGCGATTGAACAGCATCTCTCTGCGGGATGCGCAGTACAAGCGATGCAAATGGCTGCGGTAGCCCAAGGTTTTCAAGGTTTCTGGCGTTCGGGAAGCTGGATGTTCCACTCTCACGTTCGGCAAGCATTAGGTGCTAAGGGCGACGATCAAATCGTTGGTTTCTTATACCTAGGAACTGCAGGGTGCACGCCAATGAAAGTGCCTGAACGTGATTTGAGTAAATTTATTGAGTTTCTATAGCGAGTTTATTGACTATCTGCCGCTGCGATAACTCATGGCCCAGCAATGCTGGGCCTAAAATCTAGTGGATGTGATAGGCAATCACAAAATCAATAAATAGCCTGACTTTTTCAGGTAGATGATCCTTGTGGTTATACAGCATATAAATATCACGAGGGTTGGAAACCCAGTCTTCCAGTACTCTGACTAAGCTGCCTTCTTCGATAAATTCTTTAATCATCACATCTGGCATTAAGGTGATACCCAGCCCCTCAGAGCAAGCGCTGCGCACTACGTTTAAAGCGTTGGCCTGAAAACGACCAGTATCACAATTGACCACGCATTCCCCTTTATTGTTGGTCAACTGCCATTTTACTAGAGGATATCCCTTCAATAATGAATGATTGCTGAGCTCTTCGGCATGAGTTGGTGCAGGGTGTTTCGCTAAATACCCTGGGCTTGCGACTAACACATCTTTCACTTCATTAATTTTTCGCGCAATCAAACTGGAGTCTCGTTGAGGGCCAACTCTAAAAATGACATCCCATTCGGTTGGGTCGAGTTGATCGGCCTGATTGCTGGTGGTCAGTTCTATGTTGATATCTGGGTACTGCATCATGAAGGCATTGAAGATAGGCATCATCATGCGTTTCGTGACATTAGATGGTGACGATATTCTTAGTTTGCCTGAAGCGCCACGACATTCATCGGTGAGCTCTTCTGCTGTTGCAGCTAAGCGATGCAGCAACGGTGAGCACTCTTGAAAAAAACGTTCACCCGCTTCAGTCAGCGAAAGTTTTCGAGCATGGCGATTCAACAACCTAAGATTCAGAGAATCTTCCAATGCTTGAATGCGTCGGGTAATGGTCGCAACGGGGATCATTGTTTTACGAGAAGTTGCGGTATAGCTTCCATTTTCGACAACCAGTCGAAAGAGGTTTAGGTCATCTAATTTCATTGTTCCTGACACATTATTTTTCGAATTTGAGTAATTTATACGTATATCATTTGTCAAATCTTGAGTCATATCAACTTGTTTGACGAAAGTAACATTCCGTACAATCCATACATAGCCCATATATATAGTATGCAACCGAGTTACAAAGTGGAACATTTGTATAAATCTTATTTTGCGACTACTTTATAAAGTAACCTATCAATTTATCCTATAACAATAAAATGACTGCTTTTTAAAAGCATTGTGAGGCAGGATTATGTATAAATCTCACATTCAGGCTAGTGAGTTCTTGGCGAAAAAACCTTCAGATAATCAGCACGTCGAGCAAAAACTGATCATGCTCGTTGATGATGACCCAATTTTTAGGCGAATAACCAGTGGTTATTTGTCGGCTCAAGGCTATAAAGTGCTTGAAGCTGAAAATGGCTTAGAGGGGTTGCGCAAGTTAAAAGATGCGGAGCCTGACCTTGTTGTGTGTGACTTAGCAATGCCAGTACTGAATGGCATTGAGTTTGTTGAAGAGGTGAGCCTTGAGTATCCCTCGCTGCCACTGATTGTGGTCTCTGCAACTGATGAAATGGCTGATGTTGCAAAAGTGCTGCGATTTGGTGTTAAGGATTTTCTTCCTAAACCGATTGGTAACCACCAGTATTTAAGCAGTGCAATAGAAAGTACGCTCGAAGATACGTTTAGCCGTTTATCTGATCAGCGTGATTTTTCGACGCAATGGTTCCGGGTCGATGATGGTGGTGATATTCCAGAAGAACAAGAGTTGCATTGGCATCTGGAGTATTTACGAGAAAACCCCAGTACCGCGAAAGATTTGCTGCACGCGTTATTACCAGAAAAGGATACTTCACAAGGCAGTTGGAAGTGTAGTTACCGTCTTTTACAATCGGCGGATGTGATGCCGCTGGTATTTGACTATGCATGGTTGATGAACGGGCAGTTTGCCTTTTACTTGGTCGATTCAGATGCCCATTATGAAAATAGTGTGGCTTCAACATTGCTCGTTCGTGCTCTGTTTCACGATTATCTTCGCAACTTAAAAAGCTTCAGTGCCGATCTGAAAGACCTTGCCGACATACTGGAAAAAGGTATTGAATGCTCAGAGTGTGCTAATCCAATCAACGCGGTATTCGGTATTGCGGATTTAAGCGAAGGTACACTCTCTATCCTGCCGGCTGGGCTCGACAGTCAATGGTCAAATGGCTACTTAACTCAACATATTGCCGCGGGTGTTAGCCTTGGGCAGAACTGTTTAAAAAACTTTATCACTAAAGATTTACCGATCAACTCAACTTGTCAGCTATCAACTAATCGCTTAGGTTCGAGTAGTTTCAAACTCAATATTTACCAAGGTGGCAGCAGTTAATAACCTTATCTTTAGTCGGTGTTTGCGGTGATTTGTTTGAGGTATAGTTCGCGTCTAGAACAACAATCACCCAATTCGTTTACGTTACATTAACTTTGTTTATGGTGCCAAAACGAACGGAGTCATCCAACACTAGAGAAGTTATGATGGAAGAGCAGAATTTTAAAGAACCTTACAACATTTTTTATTTTTTAGGCTTTATTGCCGTACTTTCGATCCCTACATTGCCAGCAATACTGACTTGGATCCGTGTGTTTAATGGTTATTCAACTTTCTGAGTTGGATAGTACGTTGGGAGTTCACCATCAATATTCGTCATTTTCTTCTTACGGTGGCTGGTGGGCTCTGCCTTCTGTTAGGCGTGATAGGCATATTCTTACCGCTACTCCCCACAACCCCTTTCATACTTCTTGCTAGCGCTTGCTTCTTACGAAGTAGCCCTCGTTTTCATGCTTGGTTGCATCAACATCAGACGCTAGGCCCAATACTGGATAATTGGCAGCAACATGGCGCTGTTTCGCGGCAAGTGAAACAACGGGGATGTTTGTGGATTATTCTAAGCTTTATTTTTTCCATCTGGGTTGTCCCACACTTTTGGCTCAAAATTATGTTGTTTACTATGCTTGTGGTCCTGATCACTTGGTTTATTCGACTTCCCACTCATGAGCAGGTTGCTAACCAACAAGAAAATCACTAGCATTATGGGGAAGTGTGCCCATTCTTCGAATGGGCGTTTGTTTTTTCAGCGGCTAAGATATTGTGGCTTATCTATGTTGCTGAGAGCTCACGCTCTATCATTCTGATACGTAAATGTATCGTGAGAAATGAAGAGCCAATCTAAGTAAATGTAAGTTATGACAACCGAAACTATCTCTTTGATCAAATCGAGCATTCAAAGCATCCCTAACTACCCAAAACCTGGCATTTTGTTTCGTGATGTAACTAGCCTGCTAGAGGATGCAAAAGCCTATCAAGCAACCATTGCTTTATTAGTCGAAAAATATAAAGACATGGGCTTTACCAAAGTTGTGGGTACAGAAGCGCGTGGTTTCCTATTTGGTGCGCCATTGGCTTTAGAGCTTGGTTTGGGGTTTGTACCTGTACGTAAGCCGGGTAAGTTACCACGCGAAACGTTAGCCCAATCTTACGAATTGGAATACGGTACTGACACATTAGAAATTCACGTTGATGCGATCAAACAAGGTGATAAAGTGCTGGTGGTGGATGATCTACTGGCAACGGGTGGTACGATTGAAGCGACGACTAAATTGATCCGCCAGCTTGGTGGTGAAGTTGAGCACGCGGCTTTTGTCATCAACCTGCCTGAAATTGGCGGAGACAAACGTTTACAAGGTTTGGGCCTGAACGTTTATAGTATTTGTGAATTTGAAGGTCACTAAGCTAATCAACTGGACGTACTCATGAGTTATCTTGCCTTAGCGCGAAAATGGCGACCAACAAAATTTAATGAGGTGGTGGGACAAGCACATGTCTTAACTGCACTAGAAAATGCGTTGGCCCAAAATAGATTGCACCATGCGTATTTATTCAGCGGTACACGTGGTGTCGGCAAGACGACGATTGGTCGCTTGTTTGCCAAGGGGTTAAACTGTGAAACCGGTATTACGGCCACACCTTGTGGCCAATGTGATACTTGCCGAGAGATTGACCAAGGCCGTTTTGTTGATCTTTTAGAAATAGATGCGGCATCACGAACCAAAGTCGAAGATACGCGCGAATTACTTGATAACGTGCAGTACAAGCCTGCTCGCGGTCGCTTCAAGGTGTACTTAATCGATGAAGTACACATGCTGTCGCGCCACAGTTTTAACGCTTTGCTTAAAACGTTGGAAGAGCCGCCTGAGTATGTGAAATTCTTGCTCGCTACGACAGATCCGCAAAAGCTGCCGGTTACGATTTTATCGCGCTGCTTACAGTTTCATCTTAAGCCGATCAGTGTTGAAAATATCCACGATCAGCTTGAGCATGTTTTAGCGGCAGAGCAGATCCCTTGTGAAGCGAGAGCATTAAGAATGATCGCGCATGCTGCCGATGGCAGTATGCGTGATGCACTTAGCTTAACTGATCAAGCGATTGCACTAGGTAATAACCAGGTGATGGCCGATGTAGTCGCCCCAATGCTTGGCACGCTAGACACAGATCAAGCACTCCATTTACTGCAAGCCATTAGCAGTAAACAGCCTCAAACGGCGATGGATAGCGTTGCACATTTAGCACAAAATGGTGTGGATTGGGATGGATTACTACAACAACTCGCGGCGCAGTTACACCGTATTGCGATGTATCAAGCGTTGCCAGCAACACTGGACAAAACCCAACCCGATGCAGAGAAGGTACAACTGCTTAGCAAAGCGCTGAGCCCACAAGATGTGCAGCTCTATTATCAAATTGCTTTAAAAGGGCGTGAAGATTTAGCACTCTCGCCAACCGCTCGAACGGGGCTGGAAATGATTGTGCTACGTATGATGGCGTTTCGTCCTGCTTCTGTATCGTTGGTGAATACGTTCAGTACTGAAGTGAGTTCAGATGTCGCAGTGCCAAGCCACGGCACTCCTTCACTACAACCCGCATCAGCGGCAACGCCTCTAACTGAACCTAAGCAAACATCGGCGGCTCCCGTATCGGACAGTCAGGTTAATGAGCCACAAAGGCATGAGGATACTCAGCCTGATTATGGCATCGTTCAAGATTACGATAACCGCTATGCGGATATGAATGATGACATGTCCAGTGCAATGGAATATGCCCCAGAATCGTATGAGCCTGCACCAGTTCCTCAACCACCGGCACCTTCTTCAGCTCCACGTCCCTCACCGATTGCAGGGCTGCGACACCAGTTGCGTTCACAGCGCCAAGGAGTTGCTCAGCCAGCAAAAGGAGTGAATGAAACAAAGAGCAACGGGACAAAAAAGCCTAATGCGGCATCGACTAAATCTGAATCTGTGCTTGAGCGTGTTGCCTCGCATGGAAAATCAGCTCGAGTGTCGCCTTTGTCAACATCCGCTCCTGAAGCTGCCCCAACCTTGGACAACGAGCCTTATCAGTGGCGTCCAACGCTGCAACCTGTGGTGGTTGAACAACAAAAAACAGAGCTGACACCGACACAAATTAAGCAAGCGCTAGAACATATTAAAACGCCAGAGATGGCAGAAAAGTTACTTGCAGAATCGATAGAACAAAATGAGTGGGCAGCTCTGATCCACCAGCTCGATATTGCCAAGTTAGTGGAACAATTAGCACTTAATTCTGTCTACCACAAATCGGGCTCATCAATTGAGCTAGTGCTGCGGCCAAGTCAGGCCCATCTTAATACCGATAAAGCACAAAGCGAGTTGTTAGAAGCGCTCAATGAGACATTAGCTGAAGAGTGCCACCTTAGCGTGACAATTGGTGAGCAAGGTGAGACTCCATTGGAGCTTAGAGAGCGTCTTTACCAACTCAAATTAGAGCAAGCATTGAACAGCTTGGAGGCCGACCCTCACGTAATGTTCTTCAAGCGACGTTTTGATGCGGAACTTGATCGCGACAGTGTGCGGCCGATTTAATCAATTAAGCGAGTGTGGGGTTGAATCTATATGTTATGACCCCACCTTATGTGAAACACTCAATTCAACCAGAGAGATAAACATGTTTGGTAAAGGCGGTATGGGCAACCTAATGAAGCAAGCCCAACAAATGCAAGAGCGCATGCAAAAGCTACAAGAAGAAATTGCGAATATGGAAGTGGTTGGTGAGTCTGGTGCTGGTCTGGTCAAAGTGACCATTACTGGTAGCCACAGCGTACGCCGTGTAGAGATTGATGAAAGCTTAATGGAAGACGACAAAGAGATGCTAGAAGATCTGATTGCCGCCGCTTTCAATGATGCTGCACGCCGCGTGGAAGAGACTCAAAAAGAAAAAATGGCTTCTGTCACTGGCGGTATGCAATTACCACCAGGTATGAAGATGCCGTTTTAACGAACGACTTTTTTAACAAACAACCTTTTTAACAAACAAAATAGGTTACTAATGCGTACCAGTCATATGCTGGAGCATTTGATGGAGGCCTTACGTTGTCTGCCTGGGGTGGGTCCCAAGTCAGCACAGCGTATGGCCTTTCATTTGTTACAGCGCGATAGAAAAGGCGGCTTACAGCTCGCCGATGCTTTAAGCCAAGCCATGACAGAAATTGGACATTGCAGTGAATGTCGAACTTTCACTGAAGAAGAAACTTGTCATATTTGTAGCAACCCTAAGCGGCAGGATAACGGCCAACTCTGTGTAGTCGAAAGCCCTGCTGATATTGCGGCCATTGAAGCTACAGGCCAATATTCTGGACGTTATTTTGTTCTGATGGGGCACTTATCACCTTTAGATGGTATCGGCCCGAGTGATATTGGTTTAGATACGCTGGATTACCGTTTGCAACGTGGTGGCATTGCCGAAGTCATTCTTGCTACTAACCCAACCGTTGAAGGTGAAGCCACCGCGCACTACATTGCGGAATTATGTCGCGCCCATCAAGTCTCTGCGAGCCGTATTGCTCATGGTGTGCCTGTTGGCGGTGAGCTTGAGCTTGTTGATGGCACGACGCTATCACACTCTTTGCTTGGCAGACAAAAGCTGTAGTACCTTTCGAATCATTGCCCTAGCTGCTGGGGCAATTTTGAGTGACGCCATCAATTAAGGCAAACAAAGCAGTGCCATCAAGTGATTTTTTCGAGTTCGGTAATGTTGCTCAAAGCTTCTTGGTTCGTGTTGCCACAGACCATCGGGCAAGGCTTAAATTCGTGGCATACTTTTGGACGTTCAGGCTTACCAAATAACTTGCACAAATTAGCGTCATTAAGTTGAATGCAACGTACACCTGCTGGCTTTCCTTGCTCCATACCCGGGATGGAGGAAGAAATACTAGGGGCGATACAACACGCACCACAACCAAGTCTGCATTCCATAATTGAGTACCAGTAAAAAGAAAAGGGTGACGATCCTAGCAGATGTGACCGAAGTGTACAGCAATAGCTTCCTAAATTAACAAGCCGTTTTTATCCTTGAACTTTGCTTGGTGTGGAGGTATAACACGCACCCCATTCGTTAAGTAAGATAGAGACTCATGAGCACACCATTCTGGCAAAATAAGAAATTAGAACAAATGACGGAATCGGAGTGGGAGTCGCTTTGTGATGGATGCGGTAAGTGCTGCTTACACAAGTTAATGGATGAAGATAGTGATGAGGTCTATTACACCAATGTCGCTTGCAGTTGGTTAAACAGCGATACCTGCTCATGCAAGGATTATCCAAACCGTTTCAATTCTGGTGAGGAGTGCTTAAAACTGACGCGTGATAAAATTGATGAATTTAACTGGTTGCCGGATACGTGCGCCTATCGTGTACTGTCAGAAGGCAAAACATTGCCGCAATGGCATCCTTTGATTACCGGCTCCAAAGAGGCGATGCACGCCGCGCAAGAAAGTGTTCGCAACAAAGTCGTTTATGAGATTGATGTTATCGACTGGGAGGACCACATCATCAATCATCCAAACCGCAATTAATATCCAATAGAAATCTAAAAGACTAGAGAAGCAGTAACAAACCTCCTACTGTTGCCGCGGCGGAAAAATATTTCCCTGCGGAATAGGAGCTATCGTCTTCTTCTGGTTTTTTATCTGGATGATCTAACCCCAAAGCACCATGAGCAAATGACTCCACTTTGCCTGTCACGGTTTTCTCTTTGTTTTCTAACTTACTCTCTTTGTCGAGTTGTTGCAGCGCTGCGAGCAAGGCTTTGCCTTCATCAGACAAAGTGACGGTATTCTGCTCCACTTTGAGCGGGGCAGAGGGGGGGGATGCCGCTGTAGAATTTGCTTGAGCTTTAACTTGCTGGAGTGAATGCAGTTGCGCTGAGCTTGTCCCTACCGGTGTCATACTTCTCTCCTATAAATGCCATCAGTTAATGTATCGACAGATTTATGAAAAACTTGTGCAAAAAATTCGCAATTTGTATGAGGTATGTACAAGCAAAAAGCGCGCCTACTTTATATGAAAAGAATAAGCAGGCCCGTTATTCACCGCTAATTAGTCGCAAGTGAGATCTGTATTGCGATTCTTTATCTGTTGATAGGCTTGCATGCGATGCTCTGCTTGAACATAGGCGGTGGGAATTGGCAGTACAGTGAGTTGGAAATCAGGATACGACGTCTGGGTATCCTCTACGGGCGTGATGATGGCAATCTTTAAATCAGGATTTCGACGAAGGATAGAATGCGCCGTGCCTAAACCCTGCTCGGTGTGGAACTTGCCTGCGATGTGCATCACCTGATCTGTCGGGTGGTTTTGTAAATAATCCACCATGCTTTCTGCCATCGTTTCATCCCAAGTGAGCTGAGCTGCGTACTGTTTTTCAGTTTGCTCTTTTGAACCGTGGTGCATTGATTCCATGAACTTCGCTTTGTAGGGAGAGGCTGAGGTGTCAATTTGGTGTGCAACCTGAGCCCGCTCTACTGGCGTTAATTTATCAAGGTATTTGATTCCCACTTTGCCGATACAACGTACGAAAGGTTTAGGCGCATTAGCGGCAATGACATTCAACTGCTGTGATTTTGCAAATTCAACCAGTGGGCGGTAGTCACTTTGGTAGTTTGGCCACGCTCTGGTCTGAGAAATAAGGTATTGTTCGCCGATTTCTCCTGCTAGATAGCGGTTCAGTATCTCTTGTTCATCGCGTGAAAATTGTTCCATAGACAAGGCTACATGGGTGTTTTCGCGGCTGAGTTGTGCCAATAGCTCGGTTTGGAAGCGATGAATGGCTGGGTGTGTATGCCACTCACCGACTAAAATGATATCGGCATTTTTTATCTCATTCGGCAGCGAATTGAGATTCAATGGTTTGCCGCTAGAGGTGGATAATTGGTAATCATAAAAGTGAGCAATGGGCTTCGGCTGGTGCGAAGCACAGCCAAAAAGTGGTAATAGTAGAGCCAGAGAAGTAACTAAGCGCATGAGGGTCTCCATTTTGAATTTGGCATAATAATGGAGACACTGTGGATTTGCAATATAATGAGAATTATTATCAACTAACTTTGCGATAAACGCTGATCATAAAATCGGCCTCACAATTAAATTGCTCAGCTTGCTTTAATTGCGCTCTTAGCTCGTCACTGGCCCGCCATGCAAACGGCGTCATCTGTAATAAATCAAAAGCATCGTTACCGCTTAATGCCATGGTGTAGTGCAGTTTTTGTTGCTCTACTAATGTAAACCCAGCTATCTCTTCTGCGGTTTCATCATGCAGTTGAACATTAGGATAGATCCCTTCTTTTAACTGATAGAGGTGCCTTGCCGCGGGTGTAACGGTAATCACCACTCCTTGCTTTTGAATGCAGCGGTAAAGCTCTTGTGCTTTACAGGGCGCATAAATTCGTAATATACCGGCTAGGGAAGCATCGTCAAAGGGCAAGCGGTGGCTGGAGGCAACGACAAAGTTGACCATAGGGTAGCGCTTTGCTGCATAACGGACGGCGATTTTAGAGATATCTAACCCATAGGTGACCGATTGTGTCGAGTGTTGTGCAAGCGTTTGAGCGACAAATTGGGTGTAGTAACCTTCGCCGCAGCCGATGTCTAAAAACTGATAAGAAGAATCTTGCAGATACTTACTGCACAACTGAGCGACCGTCTGACGCATCAGATCGTAATGTCCACCTTCAAGAAAACGGCGACGAGCTTGCATCATCTCTTTATTATCACCCGGATCTTTTGAGCGTTTATGATGTGCAGGCATCAAATTGACGTAGCCCTCTTTGGCTATATCAAATTGATGATTATTTTCACATTTCAATATTTGCTGCTGTTGCAACAGAGGTTGCTGGCAAAGGGGGCACAGATACGCCATGAAAATCTCGCTTGAAAAACAAAGGCGCCAGTTTAGCGTCTGCGGCTAGAAATAAAAAGGACAGCGTGATTTCACTGCCCTCAGCATGAGTATGATGACGGAAAATTCGCCAAAAAAGCTTAGTTGGAAAAAACCGTCGTGACGAGCTGATGGCTTTCACCTGGTTGCAAGGTTTTTCCTGCGGACAAGCAAGGGGCATGCAGTGTAGATTCAACACACAGCATCGTTTGATAACCATCGTCAGGCATATCTGCCATTGATTGAGCGCCTTGAGCCCATGGGTTCCACAAGACGGCAGAGTTGTGTCCAGTGTTTTCAACCACTAACGTGCGATTCAAAACAGGATCTTGGACCTGAATTTGTGCTTCAGGCGCGGTATAGACGCGATCAATCGTATCGGTGAGGACCAGTGTTGAACCACCTTGACACATTTTTGCATCTTGTAAGCTGTCTATATATTCAACGCCCATACCTGTAGTAGTGGTCTGGGTAATATTACCAACCTTGAGGTAGCTGTGCAGCGCTGCAGAAAACGTCCATGCTTTCTCATCCGTATTGGTCGTTTCTAAAGTGACTTTTAACTTGTCACCGATTTCAACATAAAGACGGGTTTGGAATTGAAATGGCCAAATAGCCAGTGTTTGGGGCGAATGGTCGAGCCCTAGCACGATAATGACGCCCTGCTCGTTTTCTCTATGTTCAATCAATGCCCATTCACTGGTGCGTGCGAAACCATGGGCTGGTGCAGCAATACGGCCAAACCATGGCCAACAAACAGGGATCCCGCCTCTTAGAGCGGCTTTACCGTCAAAAATGGCCGTGTCACTCATCCAAATGAGCTCATCTTGTCCTTTAGGAGTGAATGAGATGACATGGCCGCCATGCAGTGTAATTCCGGCGGTCGCTTTGTCATGAATAACGCGAACAATTTTAACGCCCTCTTTCTCAACGATGGTGACGTTGTCAGAAAGATAAGTCAGGGTAGGGAGAGATTGCAGATCCATAAATTCGATACCTCATACCATTCCTACCGGATAAATAAGTGAGGAACGGCTCGGATTGTCTAACGCAGTCCCATTAATGAAAGGGACAGATACTAAAAAGGCGACACAATGGCCGCCTTTTTGTTCTCAACGAATTTCTTCGCTAAACACTACGATTATTTAGAAACGTGAGCGATTAGGTCTAGAACTTTGTTTGAGTAACCGATTTCGTTGTCGTACCAAGATACAACTTTAACGAATTTGTCAGTTAGTGCGATACCAGCTTTAGCATCGAATACAGATGTGTTGATCTCGCCGATGAAGTCTTGAGAAACAACTGCATCTTCAGTGTAACCTAGAACGCCAGCGAATTCGTTTTCAGAAGCGCGCTTCATTTCAGCACAAATTTCTGCGTAAGATGCTGGGTTTTGTAGGTTAACAGTTAGGTCAACTACAGAAACGTTCGCTGTAGGTACGCGGAAAGCCATACCAGTCAGTTTGCCGTTTAGTTCTGGGATTACAACGCCAACCGCTTTAGCTGCGCCAGTTGAAGATGGGATGATGTTTTGAGAAGCACCACGACCACCACGCCAGTCTTTCGCAGAAGGACCATCTACAGTTTTTTGAGTCGCTGTAGTTGCGTGAACAGTAGTCATAAGACCAGACTCGATGCCCCACTTGTCGTTAAGAACTTTAGCGATAGGTGCTAGGCAGTTTGTAGTACAAGAAGCGTTAGAAACGATGTCTTGGCCAGCGTAAGAAGCGTGGTTAACACCCATTACGAACATTGGAGTCGCGTCTTTTGAAGGACCAGTTAGAACAACTTTTTTCGCGCCAGCAGTGATGTGCTTACGAGCGGTTGCATCGTCTAGGAATAGACCTGTTGCTTCAGCAACCACGTCAACACCGATTGCATCCCATTTTAGATCTTCTGGGTTACGCTCAGCTGTTACACGTACAGTTTTGCCGTTTACAACTAGGTTGCCAGCTTCAACTTCAACAGTACCGTTGAAACGGCCATGAGTTGAGTCATACTTTAACATGTATGCCATATAATCTACGTCGATAAGGTCGTTAATACCTACAACTTCGATGTCGTTGCGCTCTTGCGCTGCACGGAATACGAAACGACCGATACGGCCAAAACCGTTAATACCTACTTTGATAGTCATTATAGTTGCTCCACAACTTAATTTCTGATTAAAGATAACTGGTAGTAAAATTACAGAATCCAGTAAATGTCTGCAACAGATAATCGGACTTAACTTGTTTAAAGTCAAAAAAAAGCGACGCTTTTTTTCACAATTAATCGTAAGTGATTAAATTTTAAACTTTATACCGCTTCTGTTTACTTTCAGTTGGCGTAAAATACTTTAGCCTTCTAAGGCAGTTAGAAATCACATACCTACCATTTCATGGTGAGAAAGTATGTGCTACAAAGAGTGGAGTATGCAAGTTTTTGGCATAAAAAGTACCAGTGCAATATTGAGAAGAAGGGAAGTTTTGTAAGTGAAATCGAAGATTGAGAATAATGTTAAGCCTGATGAATACTGGCGTGAAAGACTAACGGATGATGAGTTTTATGTTTGCCGTCAACGCGGTACAGAAGCCCCGTTTAGTGGCAAGTTATTACATAATCGTGACACAGGTGTGTACGCGTGTGCCTGTTGCAGCAGCCCGTTATTTGTCTCCAACAATAAGTATGATTCGGGGTGTGGTTGGCCAAGTTTTGATGCACCGATCAATGATACTGCAATCCGCTATCTTGAAGATTTAACGCATGGAATGATTCGAACTGAGATCCGTTGTGCGGTGTGTGATAGCCATCTAGGGCATGTTTTTCCTGATGGACCTCAAACAACAGGTGAACGATTTTGTGTCAATTCAGTGTCGTTAATTTTCAACAAAAAGTGAAAAAGCGGTGAACTTATCACCGCTCTTTGTTTTATGATTACATTTTGTTAGTTGGCAAAGTCGAGAGGAATGAGCTCTGGTTTAAACTGTCCATTTTTGATAGCGTCAACGATTTTTTCGGCGATATCGTCGAGTGCATCAAATTTTTCTTGATCAAACCCATACAGCAATTTGAGTTCTGTCTCTGAAGCAACCGGCACATTGAATGTTTTTCCTACCATCGCCCAAATGTAAGCTTTTTCTTTCTGTTTGAGAATTTGGTTGGTACTGGCAAGAGATTTGATAGCATCAAGGTTGATACTGCCTTTTGGGCTGAGTTCTAAGGTTCGATGGAGCAAATAGATTGCTTTTTCTCGATCCCGTTGAACATAAAAAGTAGCGAGAGCGTATTGCATTTCTGCTGTATCTAGCTCGGGTTTACCTTCACGTTGTAAGAATTTTCTTTGTGCACTTTTATCACCAATCTGACTCCAGAGAAAGTATAAGGTTTCCGCGGAGCTGGATGACTGAAGCTCTTTTTCAATCTGCTCTAAATCTTTCCCTGTATTGACGAGTGCTGAAAATCGACGTTGTTTCAGTTCCGTTTGATCAATAGCTTGAATTTGTGAAGCGAGCTCGAGACATTTTCGATAAGCTTGAACTAATCCGTATTCTTTAATCTTGTTGCTATCGCTTGGATTTTTAAGTACTTCAAATCGATGCCAGATGAGGTCCGTGCGTGGAACTCTACATTGCCCATCATTTATATTGAGCCTTTCACAGCGCAAATTAGGATTATCTGCACATAGCTTGTCGGTATCTCTGTTATTCTCAAAGCAGCCACTTATAAGAAGTGATAGGCTGAGAATCATGGGCACTTTTATCAAATTCATAATATTAGCTTGTGATCAAATACACTTATTTATTGGGCTTGTCTTGACTCAATATCATGGCAAGTTATGTTTGTGACGAATTCGTTAATTAAGGATAGACCATGGATGCCGATCAACTCATTAACGCCATCACCCCCGAAGCTTACAAGCGATTAATGCACGCTGTTGAAACGGGTAAGTGGCCCGAAGGTACACCACTTTCACAAACACAGCGAGATTCATGCATGCAAGCTGTGATGTTGTATCAATCTAAGCATAATGTAGAAGCGGACCATATGACAGTTGCCGCCGGTGGAGAAATCAGTTTTAAGTCAAAAAATGAGCTTAAAAAGCGCTTTCAAAACGGACAAGACGATATTGTTCGAGTCAATCCAAACCACGAATGAGTCTATTTGACTTGTACAGAATACAAAAATCCCCAATTCATTGAGTTGGGGATTTTGTTAATGAAGGGAAAATATATTGTGGGTGCTTAAAGCTATAAGCTCATTTCACCACGTAATACTTCCTGCATTTTCTGCTTCACTTCTTCATAAGAAAGATTCTGGCTCAGTAAATAGTGAAGCTTGGCTAAAGCGGCTTCGGGTGTCATGTCGTAGCCGCTGATCACGCCTGCTTCTGCAAGGGCACAGCCTGTCGCGTAACCACCCATGTTGACTTTACCTGCTAAGCATTGAGTTAAGTTCATGACGATGACGCCACGTTCTGAGGCTTCTTTTAAATGCGCTAATAGTTGCGCATTTTGAGGTGCATTTCCCACACCAAAAGTCAGCAAAATCATCGCGTTGACTGGCTGTAATAAGGTATTGCGGATCACTTCGTGAGAGATGCCAGGGTACATGGTAATCACACCGATCGGTTGTGGTGTAATGTTATGGACTCGGAAGGCTCCTTGCGGCTGTTCGCCAACTTTAACGTTACTGCTGATTTGAATATTGATCCCAGCTTCTAACAGCGGAGGAAGGTTCGGCGAGGTAAACGCATTAAAACCATCGGCGTGTGATTTGACACTGCGGTTACCCCGCATCAACTGATTATTGAAGAATAACGTCACTTCATTGATGGGGTAATTAGCGGCGATGTGCAATGCATTAAGTAAATTCGCTTGTCCGTCAGAGCGCAATTCGGCCAACGGAATTTGTGAGCCTGTCACAATGACGGGTTTACCCAAGTTTTCCAGCATGAAAGAGAGTGCCGATGCCGTGTAAGCCATGGTATCCGTACCATGTAAAATCACAAAGCCATCGTATTTATCATAATTATCTCGAATATCGTTGGCGATTTGTTGCCAATCTTCAGGTGTCATGTCCGAGGAGTCAATCAGAGGGTCATATTCATGAATGGTGAACTCAGGCATTTCAGGGCGCTGAAACTCAGGCATACCTGCGAGTTGTTTTTCCATGAAGCCCGCAATAGGGACATAACCATGGTCGGATTTTAGCATGCCGATAGTACCGCCAGTGTAGGCGATGTAGATATGTTTTCTTGCCATAGCTAGAAATCACTCGTGTAGGGGAACAGAGCGGGGGATTATAGCGTATTCACTTAATATAAAAAGGGGCGCTCAACACAAAGCGCCCCAATGGTTTTTAGTCATTACAGATTGATATTGCTACTGAACTTGGCAGTTTAGGCAGAATGCATATTGCCCTTTCGGATCATTAAAATGGTTGAGTAAGCTGGCATCTTGCACCCATTGTTTTGCTACAGGTTGCAGCGACGCTGGCACTAGTGTTGATACATCAAAACCGAAGCGAACTTGCACTTGATTCATGATGTCTTGCAAGAACTGCTCAGCGGGTGAAAGGGGTTCTTCTACCCAATAAATATTGTAGGTCTCTAATTTTGCCAGTTGTGCTGCGAGCTTAATGGCATCATCAAAGTCACCCATTTGATCGACTAAACCATGATCCATCGCATCTTGTCCTGTCCATACGCGGCCTTGCGCGACCTGATCGACTTGTGCCAATGAAAGGCCACGGTTCTCTCCCACCAAACTGATGAAACGCTGGTAACCATGGTTAATGCCCAGTTGCAGTGCGTCGGCCACGCCTTTTGTTAGCCCTGTGGTGACACCGACACCAGAAAAAGGTGAGGTTCCTACGCCATCGGTATAAACCCCCAATTTATTGAGTCCTTTTTCGAATGTGGTGATGACACTAAAAATACCAATTGAACCGGTTAACGTGGTTGGCTGCGCGACAATTTTATCTGCACTCATTGAAATCCAATAACCGCCAGATGCTGCAAGGCTCGACATTGAGACGACAACCGGTTTGCCTGCGTCTTTTAACGCTTGAATTTCATTACGAATAACTTCGGAGGCAAAGGCGCTGCCTCCTGGGCTGTCCACACGCAATACGACGGCTTTGACTTTATCATCGTTACGCGCTTGGCGAAGTAATGCGGCGGTGGTATCACCACCGACTGTGCCTCGTGGGTGATCTCCATCCATGATGGTACCACTAGCCACGATTACGGCTACATCGTCCATATCAGCGTTAAACTGTGGCCTAATGGTGGCTTGATATTCGTAGTAACCTACGGCGTTGTAGCTATCTTCTCCATTGCTGCCAAATGTTTCGGCGAGCGATAGGCGCATTTGTTGGCGAGTGGCCAATTCATCCACTAACCCTAATTTTAATGATAAAGCAGCGAGATCACCCTCGGTCGCTTTTAATTGCGTCAGAAATTCATCCATTGATGGGTTTAACGTTTTCCCATCAATCTTACGGTTGGTCGCTACGTCATCAACGTACGCTCCCCACAACTGCGTTAACCAGCGAGAGGCGGACTCTTTCGCCGCGTCGGACATATCGTCACGAATAAATGGCTCAATGGCTGATTTATAAGTCCCGACACGGAAAACGTGCGTATTGACATCCAGCTTTTCCAGCAAAGTTTTGTAGTACATTGAATAGGCACTGTAGCCTTTTAGCATCACTGCGCCATCCGGTGCCAAATAGACTTTATCGGCGTAGCTTGCCAAGTAATATTGGCTTTGATTATAGAAATCTCCCACCGCGTAGATGGGTTTGCCCGTGGCTTTAAATTCGTTCAGCGCTTTAGCAATGTAACGTAGCTTAGTGAGGTTGGTTTCAGGCATTTCTCCGAGAGCGAGCACAAGGCCTGTGATTTTCGCATCGTCTTTCGCATGGCGAATGGTCTCTACTACATCAAATAATACATTTTCTTTGGGTAAGTCTTTGCCAAAAAATGAACCTGTCATTGAATCCATCGGATTGATGTAAGAACTCTGTTCAACAATCGGTCCCGATAAGTTCATTACTAATGCGGACTCTTTTTCTATGGTAGGCAGGGGAGAATCGGCATGCACATACAAGAAATAAATCAGTGCAATACTGAGCAAAAAGAACAGGTTGGTTAAGGCTAAACGAATAAAGGTAATGATTTTCCAAAAACCTTTAAATATCAAACCGATAAATCGAAATAGTGATTTCATTGTTTCTCCACTGCGGTTATTCGCAAGCGTGTTTAAATGAATCAAGGGATTAACCTTGAGATATTAATGGCTTACATCCTACGTGATCTAGTATACCCAAACAACCGCAAGATTGATCGGTGTTACAAAAATGTAAACACTTGTTTGATTTTTTTTGTGGGCAATAATATTCTGGTCAGACCATAACGCATAATTATAAAAGTGAAGTCGCCATGTACCCACATCTGTTAGAGCCTTTGGATTTAGGATTTACTCAGTTACGCAACCGTGTATTGATGGGATCAATGCACACGGGATTAGAAGAGCACAAGGAAGGGCTCCATAAGCTGGCCGCTTTTTATGAAGAGCGCGCAAAAGGTGGGGTTGGGCTGATTGTGACGGGCGGGTTTTCGCCTAATTTGCGCGGTCGACTGCACCCTTTCAGTGCTGAATTTAGCAAGGCAAAACATGCGCGTGCACACCAAGTTGTGACTGAGGCAGTGCATCGCCAAGGTGGAAAAATCGCCTTGCAATTGCTGCACGCAGGCCGATACGCAATGCACCCTTTTGCCCAAAGTGCTTCGGCGATTAAAGCACCTATTGCGCGTTTTGCACCGAGTGAAATGAGTGCCCGTCAGATAAAAAAAACCATTGATGCCTTTGCCAGTAGTGCTGAATTAGCTCACCTTGCAGGATACGATGGTGTGGAAGTGATGGGCTCGGAAGGGTATTTGATCAACCAATTTATCTGTAAACGTACCAACATGCGTTACGACGATTGGGGCGGTAGCTACGAAAATCGTATCCGTTTACCCATTGAGATAGTGAAAGCGATTCGCGCAGTGGTTGGTAAAGAGTTCATCATCATTTTCCGCCTTTCAATGCTGGATTTAGTCGAAGAGGGCAGTACTTTTGAAGAGGTTTTAATGCTCGCTAAGGCACTTGAACAAGCTGGCGTGACCATTATCAATACGGGCATCGGTTGGCATGAAGCGCGCGTTCCAACGATAGCGACTCAAGTACCCCGTGCTGCTTTTACTTGGGTAACGGAAAAAATCCGCCCACATCTTTCTGTGCCCGTCGTGACCTGTAATCGCATCAACACTCCAGAAGAAGCAGAAAAAATATTAGCAACGGGTCAAGCGGATATGGTGTCGATGGCGCGTCCGTTTCTTGCCGATCCAGAATTTGTTGCCAAAGCCGAGCAAGGAAAAGCCGCGCTGATCAATACGTGTATCGGCTGTAACCAAGCCTGTTTAGATAACGTATTTAAAGGCAAACGGGCCAGTTGCCTCGTCAACCCGCGGGCCTGCTATGAAACGGAAATGGTTATTCGCCCTGCGGCTCAGCCGAAAAAAATGGCGGTGATTGGCGCAGGTCCGGCGGGGCTTGCTTGCGCGACTACCTTGGCTGAGCGTGGGCATCATGTTGATCTGTTTGAAAAAAATGATCGCATTGGTGGCCAGTTCCGTTTGGCGATGCAAATTCCCGGCAAAGAAGAGTTTAGAGAAACCATTCGCTACTTTGCAAATCGTATTGATCAAACCGGTGTGCATCTGCATTTAGATACTGACGTCAATTTTGAGATGCTCGAACCGTACGATGAAGTGGTGATGGCGTCGGGTGTCGAGCCGAGAAAAGTAAAAATTGATGGTATTGATAACCTAGAAAAGGTGGTGGATTACCAAACGCTGATCCGTGAAAAAACACCCGTTGGCGAAAAAGTCGCGATTGTTGGTGCTGGCGGAATTGGTGTCGACGTCGCCACTATGTTGACTGAGCCGACAGAGCATACGCTTGATGATTGGCTGCATGATTGGGGCATCGATAAAGAGATTGCTTATCCCGGAGGTTTGTACCCATTTCCCGATTGTATGAGTGAGAAAACGGTATGGCTATTGCAGCGTCGCAAAGGACGAGTAGGTAAAGGCCCCGGTAAGACCACAGGTTGGATCCATAAACGCACCTTAGAAAAGCGTGGAGTGAATCTACTGGGTGGTGTCGGTTATGAAAAAATTGCCGCTGACGGTTTACATATCACGCTTGACGGTAATCCTTTGCTGTTAGACGCCGATAAAATTGTGATTTGTGCCGGGCAAGAATCGGTACGTCCTTTTGAAGATAAATGGGCATCATTGGGTGAGAAGATGCATGTGATTGGTGGTGCCGATTATGCTGGTGAGCTTGATGCTGTGCGTGCGATTCGTCAGGGGGTCGAACTGGCGATTAAGTTATAATCTATGGTCCAAGCTAGCCGGTGGTGTTATCACTTGAAGTGATCAACCAGCAATCGTAAAACAACAAAAGGCGCAAATCGCGCCTTTTGTCTTTCCTACGTTCGTGAAGAACAGTCTTCGCTTTGCTATAAAATGACCGTTTTGTTGCCATAAACAAAAACGTGATCGTTGATGACTTTGTTCAAGGCTTTACTCAGCACATTTTTCTCAACATCCCGTCCAGCTTGCGCCATGTTTTGCGCGCTGAATGTGTGATCAACCGGGATCACATCTTGCTTAATAATCGGGCCTTCATCTAAATCATTAGTGACAAAGTGCGCCGTCGCACCAATGATTTTTACACCGCGCTCGTATGCTTGCTGGTAAGGTTTTGCACCAATGAATGCCGGTAAAAAGCTGTGGTGAATATTAATAATTTTGTGATGGTACTTATCGACAAACCCAGGAGTGAGTACCCGCATGTATTTGGCGAGGACCAAATAGTCGGCGTGATATTGGTCCAGCACTTCTAACAATTTCTGCTCATGTTCCTCGCGGTTTAGCCCTTCATGAGAGACATGGTGATACGGGATATCAAACTTTTCGGTCAGATTTTGCAGGGTATCGTAATTGCCAATCACTGCAGCAATATCGACATCCAAGCTGCCATCATAATTCTTAATCAAAATATCACCCAAGCAATGTGCTTCTTTAGTCACCAAAATAACGATGCGTTTGCGCGAAGAATCAATCAGTTTACGTTTTGCGTGTGCAGGCAAGGCTTGGTCAAGGTCGGCTAAAAGGGTGGTGTCGTTAAAGTAGCCTTCCAATTCAGTACGCATAAAAAAGTGACCACTGATGTTATCAACATACTCATTATTATGAATAATATTGAGTTGATGTTTATAACAAATGTTCGTGATTTTAGAGATAAGTCCGGGCGCATCACTACAATGAGTGAGCAGTGTTTTTCTTTCCATTATTAATTACTTCCGTGCATGATTTTTTTCGTTCTAAAAACTAATTCGTGAGCGTGTGAACGGTGAGGCGCCCCGCAATATAAGGGCTATAATTAATCTATTATCAAGTTGGTTTCAATATATAAACGGGTTCACCGTTAGGCTTTTACTAATTTTCTTCCTCACAGAGTGTCTTAAGGCGGTATTTATGGATAGAGAACTCCTCGCACGAAAGCTGTATATGGAAAGAGTGAGTGCATTGATGGGAGACCATCAAATTGACGAAATCATTTTGGAAGACATGTGGGAGAACCGAGCGTCACCCGCCGAGGCGGCAAAAGCAATGACCCAAACGGAGAATGGGTACGAAGGACCAGCTTGGTTATCTCGTTACCTCAATCGCAAATAGAACACACCTAACTGGCGCGGGTTGCACTTGGATTCGCGCCAGCTCATCAAACCTGACATAATGCCCCGCAACGAATACTGATACCCACTTTTTGATGATTGCAAAAACCTTCTCTTCACAAGGCGCATTAGGTAAAGCCATTGCTGGTTTTCAAGCGCGGCAGGCGCAAATTGACATGGCTGAAGCGGTCGCTAAAGCGATTGCCCAGCAATCGCAATTAGTGGTTGAAGCAGGAACTGGTACAGGCAAAACCTTTGCGTATCTGGTACCGGCGCTGCTCAGTGGTAAAAAAGTCATTATCAGCACGGGTTCTAAAAACCTGCAAGAGCAGCTTTTTCATCGTGATTTACCCTTGATGATTGATGCGCTCGGTTTCTATGGCAATGTCGCGCTATTGAAAGGTCGAGCAAACTATCTGTGCCTTGATAGGCTGAGCCGCCAGATGGTAGAAAGCCACACCAACCAATCTGATCCACAGCTGCTGACTCAATTAGTGAAAGTGCGTCGTTGGTCATCGGAAACCAAAAGCGGTGATTTAGGCGAATGTGAAGAACTGCCTGAAGACAGTGCCATTATTCCAACGATTACCTCGACCAACGACAATTGCCTTGGCAAAGAGTGCCCAAGTTACGTCGATTGTTTTGTCTCGAAAGCGCGCAAAAAGGCGATGGACGCTGATGTGGTGGTGGTCAACCATCACCTTTTTCTGGCCGATCTGGCGATCAAAGAAACCGGGTTTGGTGAGTTGATCCCCGAAGCCGAGGTCTTTATCTTCGACGAAGCGCATCAGTTGCCGGATATCGCCAGCCAATATTTTGGTCAATCAGTCTCCAGTCGCCAAGTTCAAGAGCTGGCGAAAGATATTGAAATCGGCTATCGCACTGAAGCAAAAGACATGCGCCAATTGCAGAAAGTGGGCGATAAACTGGTGCAGTCAGCGATGGATTTACGCATTGTGTTGGGTGAACCCAGTTTTCGAGGCAACTGGCGTGAGGCGTTAGCTTCACCATCGATTTCGCGAGAATTAGCGCGTTTGCGAGACAGCTTAGATTTTGCTATCGATGTGTTAAAGCTTGCGTTAGGTCGCAGTCAGTTATTGGATACCGCATTTGAGCGCGCTAACTTAATTAAAGGACGAATTGATCGAGTGTGTGATGTCTCCATTACCGGTTATTCCTACTGGTATGACACCACGCCGCGCCATTTTAGTTTACACATCACCCCACTTTCGGTGGCCGATAAATTTCACGAACAGGTGCAACAAAAGCAGGGCGCATGGATTTTCACCTCCGCAACTTTGGCTGTAAACGACGATTTTAGCCATTTCACTCAGCGTTTAGGGCTAAAGCCCCAAGCTCAGTTTTCATTACCAAGCCCGTTTGACTATCAGCAGCAGGCGCGGCTGTGTGTGCCACGCTATTTACCCGAACCCAATAGCCCTGGCCTTGCCGATAAATTGGTGCGTATTTTGTCGCCAGTGATTGAGCAAAACCAAGGCCGCTGCTTCTTTTTATGTACTTCCCACAGCATGATGCGCGAGTTAGGTGAACGTTTTCGAGAAGTGTTAACCGTGCCAGTGCTGATGCAAGGGGAGACGAGTAAACAAAAAACGTTGGCCGAATTTATGGAATTAGGTAATGCCTTATTGGTCGCGACAGGGGCGTTTTGGGAAGGGATAGATGTTAGAGGTGACGCATTAAGCTGTGTTATTATCGACAAACTTCCATTTACCGCGCCGGATGATCCGCTGTTGAAAGCGCGAATTGAAGATTGCCGAATGCGCGGTGGCGATCCATTTGCGCAAGTACAACTACCCGATGCCGTCATCACCTTGAAACAAGGGGTCGGGCGTTTGATCCGCGATAAACATGACAAAGGTGTACTGATCATTTGTGATAACCGTTTAGTCACCCGTGACTACGGTGGGCTATTTCTTGCCAGTTTACCGCCCATTCCACGCACGCGGGATTTGGACAAAGTAAAAGATTTCTTAAGTCAAATTTCAGTCACGACACCCGTAACTATTAACAACAATTAGAGACAGTAATGAGCGCAAAGATCCTTGCCTTAGACACAGCAACAGAGAACTGTTCTGTTGCTTTAATGATGAACGGCAAACTGTACGTTCGCAGTGAAGTTGCCCCTCGCGATCACACCAAGAAAATTCTACCCATGGTGGATTCCGTCCTCAAAGAAGCGGGCATCACCTTACAGGAACTAGACGCGCTAGCCTTTGGCCGTGGTCCGGGCAGTTTTACCGGAGTACGGATTGGCATTGGAATTGCACAAGGTTTAGCATTCGGCGCTGATTTACCTATGATAGGTATTTCGACCCTGGCAGCGATGGCGCAAGGCAGTTATCGTTTACAGGGTTACCAGCAGGTGGCGTGTGCAATTGACGCCAGAATGAGTGAGATTTACTGGGGTCGTTATACACGTCAAGAAGATGGCTCTTGGCAAGAGATAGATGCAGAGTGCGTCATTGCTCCTAATACTCTTGCTGAGCAAATCAAAGCTGACAGCATCACTTGGGGCTGCGCTGGAACGGGTTGGGCGGCTTATAAAGAAGAGTTAGATACGTTGCCTATCTCGTGTCAAATGGGGGAAGTATTGTACCCAGATGCACAGGATATGGTGTTTCTTGCTCAGTATGAGTTTGCTAAAGGAAACACGCTAACAGTGGAAGAGTCGAGCCCTGTTTACCTGCGTGATAACGTGGCTTGGAAGAAGTTACCGGGCCGAGAATAATCAGTGAAAGGCAAGGCGTTGCATTCGTCTTGCTCTAATTGAATAGGAACAGTATGGTTTCAATTAACGGTTTACCTCCTGCGATAGTGCCCGGTAGCAATAGGGCTAATCGCGCAAATAAGAACAATGGGGTAAAGAAAGGTGATGTCAAAACCGGAGTAGGCCAACCTACTAAGGTGGCGAATGCTGTTTCTCATTCAATTCGTCATGTTGATCCATCAGAGATTCATCGGGCTAATCTGGAATACGATCTTCCTGAAGGCCGATCAAGAAAGGCGATGGAAGAGTACATGGACGTGATGAACCAAGCAAAAAAAGAGGAACTTGCTCAACTGCTTGGAGTCGATATCTACATCTAATCCAACAAGGTCATTATGATGCGATCTTTTTCCACTTCTAAAACGCTACTGCTGTTATCGTCCACATTGTTGCTTGGTGCATGCTCAAGCTTACCGGATGATCTTCGTGCCAGTAGTGAGGCCGTGATCACCGATTACGCCACTTGGGTCAATACGCCAACCAATGAACAAGATGAAGTCCGGCTGGGCGGCGTCATCGCCAGTGTGACTAATTTGGCGGATAAAACACGGATTGAAATAGTCAATTTGCAGATTAGCTCATCAGGCCGACCGGATATCGACCGTGAACCGCAAGGGCGTTTTGTTGGCTATGTTGACGGGTTTGTTGACCCAGTGGCTTATGCGAAAGATCGTTTGGTGACGCTAGTGGGAACTAGCCTTGCTCCAGAAAAAGCCAAAGTGGGTGAGTTTGAATACACTTTCCCAACCATGTCCGTAAAAGGGCTACATTTGTGGCGAGTTGAAGAAAGAGTGGTCGTGAATGATCTCGGTACTTATATGTACCCTTGCCACAGCTTATATTGTCGTCAAATGTACATTGGTGCTCGTGAAGGGCGCGTGGTACAAGAAGTGAAATAGCGATGCAACAAAAACAGTACTCTCTTGTGCAAGGAATGATTGCGACTCAAGAGTTGGGAAACGCACAAACGGCCGACTTATCGGTCGTTTTTTTGCATGGTTGGTTAGACAATTCATCCAGTTTTCTTACCGTTATCAAAGCGTTAAGTCACCTTAATCCACAGTTACACCTTTGCGCAATCGATTTACCGGGACATGGCCTTTCAAGCCATAAAGCCGACGGTCATTTTTACCCATTTCATGACTATATTGATGATATTTACTCATTTTTGCTCAACTTATCACCAAACAGGTTAGTGATCGTAGGGCATTCCCTTGGTGCTTTAATCGCAAGTTGCTATAGTGCCGCCTTTCCTGAGCAAGTCGCAGGATTAGTTCAAATCGAAGGAATGGCTCCATTGGCTGAATCGCCACTAGAGAGTGTGGCCAGGCTGCGCAATGGCGTACTCAGCCGCCAGCGGATCCGGCGTAAGCCTCGTCGTAGGTTACCGAATTTAGAATACGCTGTTGCTCGCCGAGCCGAAGTCAACCAGTTAGAAGCAGCCTTGATCCAACCCATCGTTATTCGAGGGGTTGAGCGGCGCAATGACGAGTGGTATTGGCGTCATGACCCACAGTTAAACAGCGATTCCTTGTATCGCATGTCGTATGAGCATGCTCAGCACATCATGGCGCACATCCAATGCCCACAACGTGTGATTCTCGGTACACACGGTTTTTCTGAGTTACGAGCCGCTCGAGGCTATTTCGCCGATGATCGGCAAGAGATGTTCACTATTTCTGGTGGTCATCATTGCCATCTTGAGCAACCTTCGCAAGTCGCCGAACTAATTTTTGGCTTAGTTAACAAAATTTAAACAAGTGTTTGAGTGTTTCGTGCTCAAGCGCTTTGGCTGTGCTGTAATAGCGAGCATTAAAATATCGCCGTAGAGCAGCCGCCAATAACGAGGAGTATTACCGTGGAGAAACCTTGGCTTTCACGCTATCCAACTGACGTACCTGAATTCATCAACCCTGATCAGTACCTCTCTTTGGTCGAAATGTTTGAGCAATCGGTTCATAAATATGCCGATCAACCAGCCTTTATGAATATGGGTTCGGTCATGACTTTTCGTAAACTGGAAGAGCGCAGCCGAGCATTTGCCGCCTATTTGCAAAATGAGCTGAAGCTGAAAAAAGGTGATCGTGTCGCCTTAATGATGCCTAACCTATTGCAGTATCCGGTCGCGTTATTTGGCGTATTACGAGCCGGGTTGATTGCGGTGAATGTTAACCCGTTGTACACCCCGCGAGAGCTTGAACATCAACTGAATGACGCCGATGCAAAGGCGATCGTCATCGTCTCGAATTTTGCCAATACCTTAGAGCAAATTGTTGAAAATACCTCGGTAAAACATGTGGTATTGACCAGCCTTGGACAGATGTTACCTAGAGCAAAAGGGACGTTGGTTGATTTCGTTGTGAAATATGTGAAAGGGATGGTGCCAAAATATGACTTACCAGGTGCCATTTCCATGCGTAAGGCGTTGCACAAAGGTCGCCGTTTACAGTATGTGAAGCCTTTTATGTCTGGCGACGACATTGCATTTTTGCAATATACCGGTGGTACAACCGGTGTGGCAAAAGGGGCAATTCTGACCCACCGCAACATGATTGCGAATGTGCTCCAAGCAAAAGGGGCATATGGCCCAGTATTGGCCGAAGGCCGCGAACTGGTTGTGACGGCATTACCGCTTTATCACGTATTTGCACTGACCGTAAACTGTTTACTGTTCGTCGAAATGGGTGGGCGTAACCTATTGATTACTAATCCACGCGATATTCCAGGCTTTGTTAAAGAGTTGCAAAAGTACCCATTTACTGCCATTACGGGGGTGAATACGCTGTTTAATGCGTTGGTCAACAACGAAGATTTCCATGAACTTGATTTCAAAAATCTTAAGCTTTCTGTTGGTGGTGGCATGGCGGTACAGCGCGCGGTGGCCGATCAGTGGAAAAAAGTGACGGGTATCCACCTGCTTGAAGGTTACGGTTTGACTGAATGTGCACCACTGGTGACAGGTAATCCTTATGATTTAAGTGATTATTCGGGAGCAATTGGTTTACCCGTTCCTTCAACCGAAGTGCGTATCGTTGATGATGAAGGCAAAGTGTTGGCTTATGATCAAGTCGGTGAGTTGCAAGTGCGTGGCCCACAAGTGATGCAAGGTTATTGGCAAAGACCGGAAGCGACGAAAGAAGTGATTGATGCCGATGGTTGGCTCTCTACAGGCGATATCGTCAAGTTTGATGAGCAAGGAATGGTCTATATTGTCGATCGCAAGAAAGACATGATTTTAGTCTCTGGATTCAACGTCTATCCTAATGAGATTGAAGATGTGGTTGCACTGCATGGCAAAGTATTAGAAGTGGCCGCTATCGGCCAGCCTCATGAAGTGTCGGGTGAAATCGTCAAGATTTATGTGGTTAAGCGTGATCCGAGCTTAACCAAAGATGAAATCATTGCCCATTGCCGTAAACATTTGACTGGCTATAAAGTGCCTAAGTTGATTGAGTTTAGGGAAGATTTACCAAAAAGTAATGTGGGTAAAATTTTACGCCGCGTACTTCGTGAAGAAAATGATGCGGCAATTGAACAAACAAAACGTGCCTAAGCATCAACTCAGTATGAAAAAATAGTGCTAGAATGCCGACTCAAACCGTCGGCATTTTTATGTCCCCTCTAGTAGGGTTGCCCAAAGTGAGCCATTAGTGAACTACCAAATAATTACCCAGCCTAACGACCTACAACGTGTATGCCTTGCCGCGCGAGATGCCGATGTGGTGATGCTCGATACCGAGTTTGTCCGAGTGCGTACCTTTTACCCACAGCTCGGATTGATCCAGCTTTATGATGGTGAAAACCTCTCTTTAATCGACCCACTTGCCTTTGATGACATGGCCCCTTTTGTCGAGCTACTGCAAGACACCTCCGTGCTCAAAGTGCTGCATGCGTGTGGTGAAGATCTCGAAGTGTTTCATAATGCATTTGGCTGCACACCGTTTCCAATGGTCGATACACAAGTAATGGCAGCCTTTCTCGGCCATGGACTGTCTACCGGATTTGCCGCATTGGTCAATGAATTCTTAGGGATTGAAATTGATAAAAGTGAATCGCGTACTGATTGGTTAGCAAGGCCTTTATCGCAAAAGCAGTTGGATTACGCTGCCGCCGATGTGTTTTATTTGCTGCCGATTTACGAGAAATTACTCGATAAAGTGACGCAGGCGGGCTGGTGGCAAGCGGCGCAGCAAGAATCTGAACTATTGAGCGTCAAACGCATTAAACAGACTAATCCCGATTTGGCCTATTTGGATATCAAAGGGGCATGGCAACTAACACCGCAAGAATTAGCGATTCTCAAACCCTTAGCTACTTGGCGCTACGAAGAGGCGGTACGCCGTGATTTGGCGCTCAATTTTGTGGTCAAAGAGACAGATTTGCTGACTATCGCTCGTTTGGGATTGACGAGTGCAAGCCGTATGATTGATGAAGGGGCCGATCCGAGATCGATTCAACGTCACAGTGCCAAAATCATTGCATTGGTGAAAGCGGGCCAGCAGACTCCGGCTGATCAATACCCACCTAAAATCGACCCTTTGATGGACTATCCCGGCTATAAACAGTTGTTTAAACGGTTGAAAGATGAAGTTAAATCAGTGTCTCAAACCACGGGTTTAGCGACTGAATTTTTAGCCTCTAAAAAACAGCTCAACCAGCTATTGAGTTGGGTGTGGAAGAAAGAGAGAGATCCCGCGCAATTGCCGGATGTGATGCAGAGCTGGCGCTTACCTATTCTCGGTGAACGGCTCAACAAATTGGTTTAGTAAAGAGAAAGAGCCTGCAATTTTGCAGGCTCTTTTATCATAAGAATTACTTTTCTTCGTCTGGCAGTTTCACGTTCAATTCCAGCACAGAGATATCATCATCTTTGTGCTCAAAAGAGACTTCAACCATCGAAGGGTCAACCGCGACGTATTTGGCGATCACCTTGAGAATGTCTTCTTTCAATTGAGGCAAATAGGTCGGTGCAGGGTCATTTTCACTACGACGTTCGGCGACGATAATTTGCAAACGCTCTTTGGCAAGGCTTGCTGAGGTCGTTTTCTTTTGTGGTCGGAAAAACTCAAGTAGAGACATAATATTAACCCCCGAAAAGTCGTTTAAAGATGCCCTTTTTCTGCTCCGTTAGAAAACGAAACTCGACTTCTTGCCCTAATAAGCGCTCGACAGCGTCAGCATAAGCTTGGCCTGCGTCTGATTGATCGTCAAAAATAACCGGAACACCTTTGTTGGAGGCATTAAGCACCGCTTGGCTTTCTGGGATCACGCCAAGTAAAGAGATATGTAAAATCTCTTCAACATCTTCCACGCTCAACATTTCACCTTGTGTCACGCGAGTAGGGTTATAACGAGTCAATAAAAGGTGCTGTTTAACAGGCTCTAACCCTTGCTCTGAGCGCATTGATTTGGAATCCAAAATCCCTAAAATGCGGTCCGAGTCGCGTACGGAAGAGACTTCAGGGTTCGTCGTTACAATCGCTTCATCAGCAAAGTACAAAGCCATCAATGCGCCTTGCTCAATACCTGCTGGTGAGTCGCAAATGACGAAATCAAAGCCCATCGTATCGAGTTCATCCAAAACGCGCTTTACGCCCTCTTTGGTGAGCGCATCTTTATCACGGGTTTGTGAGGCAGGCAGAATAAACAAGTTTTCGGTGCGTTTATCTTTGATCATCGCTTGGTTAAGCGTCGCCTCACCGTTGATGACGTTAACAAAGTCGTACACCACGCGGCGCTCACAACCCATGATTAAGTCAAGGTTACGCAGACCGATATCAAAATCGATGACCGCTGTCTTTTTACCTTTTAAAGCCAAGCCAGAAGCAATTGCTGCGCTTGAGGTTGTTTTACCAACGCCGCCTTTTCCTGACGTTACAACAATAATGCGTGCCATTATGTTTTCCTTGTTAATTTTAAATCGTGAGCGTTTCAAAATGCAGTGAATCATCAACCATGCTGAGCATCACTTTCTTCTGCCAAAACTCACTTTCAATTTGATCGCTAAGCCAATAATTTCCAGCAATGGAGACCAGCTCTGCTTGTAAATCGTGACAAATAATTTTTGCTTCCGTTTGGCCGCTGGCACCGGCAATGGCCCTTCCGCGCAGTGAACCATGAATGTGAATTGAACCATCGGCGATCACTTCGGCCCCCGCGCTGACGTGATTGAGGATCACTAAATCGCTATCTTTGGCATACACTTGCTGGCCAGAGCGAATGGGCGTGCGAATCACCTTGGTTGGCGCGATTTGAGCGGGAGCTTGAGAAGGCGACTTGCTTGCCGCCATCACGGCAAAGCCAGCTTCTGAGGCTAAGTTTTGGCTGCGTTTATCACGGCAACCTGTCACACCGACCGGGATCATTCCCGCTTCAGTGATGCCTTGTTTAAGTATCGCAAAATCAATATCGCCAATCACTTTAGCAATATTGATCACCACAGGTGCAGAGGCAAAAAAAGCAGGAGCTTGGGCGACTTTTTCCTTGAGAAACTCAACGGTATTGGCAACTTCACTGTCGCAAAGGTGTAACACTGACAAAGTAAAACTGCTACCTTTTAGGTCAGGAGTATTCGACATCTTATATTGACCTCAATAACTAATGGCTTCACTAGAAAGGGCGTTGCCTGAAACTAGGGTTGTCATGTTATATTCCCTGACTTAGCTCAGCAAGTTATCTTGCGGTCAAATGTTTGTTTTAATCTCAAATTTGGTAAAAGTTTAACGTTTCTAACTTAATTGGCTCGAAAAGCCAGTTTATTACAATAAAAGGTTTGTCATGCTTTGCTCTATCTACAAAAGCTCTAAAAAAGAAGGTACCTATCTCTATATCCCCAAAAAGGATGACTTTTCACAGGTTCCTGACACATTAATGGCGATGTTCGGTAAACCTACTTTAGTCATGGTAGTGAAACTGGAAGGGCGTACACTTGCCCAAGTGAACATTGAAAAAGTAAAAGAGTCTCTAGAAAATGAGGGCTTTTTCCTACAGTTACCGCCACCGCCACAAAATTTATTAGAACAATATAAGCAGCAAAAGGCTCAGCAAAAAGATAGCTAAGTTTTCAGCTCAAGGAGGACGATTTGAGAAAGTTATTGTCAGTCGTATTGGGATTAAGCCTCTCCACGCCATTGATGGCGAATGAGGTTAGTTTTGAACACTATGTCGAAGGCTTGAAGCAGCAAGCACGAAATGAAGGCATTTCAGAGCAAATTTTAATCGATGCGTTTAAAAATGTGGAGTACAAGCCACGTGCTGTGACGGCCGATCGCAATCAACCAGAAAAGAAACTAACGCTGGATGAATATATCCCACGCGCGGTTCCAGAATGGAAAGTGAACCAAGCAAAGGCGCTGTATGAAAAGCACTATGCAGAGCTTAGCCGCATTGGCGAACAATATGGCGTACAGCCGCGCTTTATCGTGGCTTTGTGGGGCGTAGAAAGTAATTTTGGTGCGTTGACCGGTGGTTTTAGTGTTATTGATGCGCTGACGACTATGGCTTATGACGGTCGTCGAGAAGAATTTTTCCGCAAGGAGACGATGGCCGCGTTGCAAATTCTACAGCAAGGTCATATCCAAGCTGATGAGATGAAAGGGTCTTGGGCTGGCGCGATGGGACAATGCCAGTTTATGCCGAGTTCGTTTTTGGCGTTCGCTTCCGATGGTAACGGCGATGGCAAAAAAGACATTTGGCGCTCAAAGGAAGATGTATTCGCGTCGACGGCCAATTATCTCAGCCAATCGGGATGGGATGATAAATACACTTGGGGCCGTCAAGTTAAAGTTCCGCATGGGTTTGACCGAACTCTAGAAGGGCGACAGCCCGAAAAAGGGAAATCACTGAGAGAGTGGAACAAGCTCGGTATTACTCGTTACGAAGGTAAACCACTTCCTAATTTAGACAACGTTCAAGCTTGGCTTATCATGCCAGATGATGAAAATGGCCGCGTTTACTTGGTATACAACAACTATAATGTGTTGATGAAGTGGAACCGTTCATATTATTTCGCCCTCGCGGTGAGCCATTTGGCGGATAGAATTACCTATTGATTTGAACCTTAATTGAACGCAAAGGGCTCATCATGAGCCCTTTGCTATTTCTGGAGAGCGTGTGCTAGTTGAACGTGCAGGGCAAATGGTGATATTTGCTGCGTTAATCAAACATCAAGGCTTTACCGCTGCGGCCAAAAGCTTAGGCGTATCAGTATCGCATGTTAGTAAGCAGTTGGCCTTACTGGAAGCCTCGCTCGGGGTGAAGCTCGTTCAGCGAACCACCCGCAGCTTCACCACAACCGAGGCTGGAGAGGCTTTTTATCGCCATTGTATTGCGGTCGTTGGGTTGATGGATGCTGCGCAGTCTGAAATGGAAAGCCAGCGTGATGAGGTGTCTGGGCTAATTAAGCTTGGTCTTTCACAGTCGTTTGGTTCTTTGCACATTTTGCCAGCACTGGAGGCGCTTCGTCAGCGTTATCCAAAACTGCAAGTGGAAGTGCATTTGTTCGATTATCGAGTCGATATGCTCGAAGAAGGGCTTGATTTGTGGGTGACCAACAACGAACATTTGCCGGAAGGGTACGTGGCGCAACGTCTCGCCGATTGCCAATTTGTGCTGGCGGCGTCACCGGAATACTTATTAAACCATTCACCCCCTCAGACACCCAGTGATCTGTTAGGTCACAACTATCTTATCTACCGTAGTTGGGAGCGAGATTACACCAGTTGGTCGTTTGCCAATCCAGAGCAAAAGGTCAACATCAATGTGTCGGGTAACTATTCGGTGGATTTAGCCGAAGCCGTGCGTGACGCCGCCGTGGCAGGGTGGGGTGTTGCTTACTTGGCGACTTATTTAATTCGAGATGAATTTCGAACTGGTAAACTGATCCAGTTGTTGCCAGATTGGCACGCAAATCAAAGCATGCCTTTTTATGCGGTTTACCCGAGCCGACAACATATGCCGAAGAAAACCTCAGCCGTGATTGAATTTATCAAGGCTTTAATCGGTACACCTTGCTACTGGGATACTCAGTTAGAGCCTTACATCCGTTTGACAAAAGTGTAATGAGCACGGTTTATTATTTCCAAACTCAGAAACATCTTTTCTATATGGAAAAGATAAGCCTAGGCAATCGTTTAGCTTGTTACAAATCAACAGCTTGAAACAAGAGGCTTAAGGCTGCTATTTTTAAGCACACCTCTGTAACATTTGCGACTTGCGCATTCGTTTTCGCACGATAGAATGCGCGCCTTTCCTATCCCCGTTATCTGGATTGACAGCAAATGAACTCATTACTTGGCGTCGTCGCCATCTTATTTACGGCTTGGCTACTTTCTACCAATAGAAAAAACATCCAACTTAGAACCGTGTCGCTCGCTTTTTTATTGCAAGTAGGCTTTGCACTATTGGTTCTGTATGTCCCTATGGGGAAAGAAGTACTCAACAGTGTCACGGGTGCGGTATCGAATTTGATCAATTATGGGCAAGAGGGAATTGGCTTTCTCTTTGGCGGTTTAGCCAATGGTAGCGTTGGTTTTGTGTTTGCGATTAATGTGCTTGGCATCATCATTTTCTTCTCCGCTTTGATCTCCGGTTTGTACCACATTGGTTTGATGCCTAAAGTGATTAATTTGATTGGCGGTGGTTTGCAAAAATTATTGGGTACGGGGCGTGCAGAGTCACTGTCAGCCACGGCGAACATTTTTGTCGGCATGATTGAAGCGCCGTTAGTCGTTAAGCCTTATTTAAAGCACATGAGTGATTCGCAATTTTTTGCGGTGATGACGTGTGGCTTAGCCTCGGTTGCGGGCGGTACGTTAGTCGGCTATGCCTCACTGGGCGTTAACCTTAACTATCTTATTGCGGCGGCATTTATGTCAGCTCCAGCCGGTTTGTTGATGGCGAAAATTTTGCTGCCGGAAACCGAAGCGCAAAGTCAGCAGGTGGCCAATGAAGAGGTTGAGATACCAAAAGCAACCAATGTGGTTGAAGCCGTAGCTGATGGTGCAATGTCTGGGCTTCGTATCGCGGTTGCGGTTGGGGCAACGTTACTGGCCTTTATCAGTGTGATTGCGCTACTCAACGGCCTATTGGGCTGGGTGGGCGGTCTGTTTGGCTTAACCCTTAGTTTTGAGTTGATTTTAGGCTACCTATTTGCTCCAGTTGCGTGGCTGGTGGGCATTCCATGGAGCGAAGCGATGACGGCAGGCTCACTGATTGGTAATAAAATTGTCGTGAACGAGTTTGTCGCTTTCATCCAATTGATGGACGTAAAAGATTCGCTCAGTGAACATTCTCAAGCGATTGTAACTTTTGCTCTGTGCGGCTTTGCCAATATTTCGACCATGGCAGTATTGATCGGTGGTTTGGGCAGTTTGGTGCCAGAGCGTCGCAGCTTCATCTCTCAATATGGTTTTCGAGCGATCAGCGCTGGCGTGTTGGCTAACTTGATGAGCGCTGCGCTTGCTGGGGTTATTTTGTCGCTATAAACGTAGCGTTTCTATTGGTTACGAAAACCCACCATACATTTTGTATCTTCGATGCCGGCTAACAGAGCTGGCATTTTTATCCATCCATCTCACCAAAATAATATTGACCATATCAATTTCTCAACGACGTGTGATTAGGTAAGTTCGTGAAGTCCGCCGAAAAAGATTTGCAAGCGGTGTTGATGTTGAAATCATGCCGTGATTTTGAGCTGAGATAATTAAAATTATCAGTTATTTAGAGTGCAATTCTCGTCCTCTAGCTTATTAGTTATATACCCTGCCTACTTGATGTTGCCTTGTCTTTATCTCGCGTATTGCAGGCCACCACGTCAAGTTACTTGGGAACGGGTTAATTATTCATAAGCAAAGGAGAGAACAATGAGTTCTTATCTACTCAGAGCTGCCATCATTACAACGTTAGGGATAAGCTACCAAGCTCAAGCCTATAACTGTGATGGCTTGGGCTCTTGGGATACGGCCGCCATTTATACGTCCGGCGATAAAGTGACGCAATCTAACGCAGCCTATCAAGCTAACTATTGGACGCAGGGAAATGATCCTGCAAGCAATAACGGCCCCTGGGCATTTTGGCTATCACTCGGGCAGTGTGACAGCGGTGGTGGCAATGTTCCACCCACGCTAAATCTCGTTTCTCCTGCCAATAATGCACAAATCCCACAAGGCAGCTTAATCACGCTGCAAGCCACCGCGTCTGATAGCGATGGTAGCGTGGCACAGGTTGAATTTTTGATTAATGGCGTGTCGATCGCCGTCATCACACAAGCGCCTTTCCAAACCGATTGGACTGCCGCTTTAGGCGCAACCCAAGTGACTGCAATTGCCACTGATAATCAGGGTGCGACTACGTCAACAGAGTCAACCATCTCGGTTACGCCTGTTGGTGGTTTAGTGCCTCCTTCCATCTCCTTAACCAGCCCAACAGGTGCTGAGCAGCTAGCGGCTGGTGACTCATTGACGCTAAGCGCTAATACCACCGATTCGGATGGAACCGTCACGCAAGTTGATTTTTATGTGGATGGACAACTCGTCGCTTCAGATACTTCAGAACCTTATGCCCACGATTGGACTGCTGTCTCAGGCTCTCACACCTTTAAAGCCAAAGCGACGGATAATGATAACCAAACGACTCATAGCCAAGAGGTCGCCTTGGTTGTATCTGGAGGCTCAAGTGGTGGTTGTGCAGGTTTAGCAACCTATGTGGCGGGTAGCAGTTACGCTGCGGGCGAACTGGTGCAAAACAATAATCAAAAGTTCCGTTGTGATATCGCAGGTTGGTGCTCTTCCAGCTCAGCGTGGGCCTATGAGCCGGGCAAAGGAAGTTATTGGCAAGAAGCGTGGACAGGAATGGGCGCGTGCGCCACGCCACCTACCGTTTCATTGACGAGCCCTGCTGACAATGAAGTGATTCTGGCTGGTTCTACCATCCTGCTCAGCGCACAAGCTAATGATGCCGATGGCAGTGTAGTACAAGTGGAATTTCTTGTTGATGGCACGAGCCTTGGCGTAGTAAACCAAGCGCCTTATTCGGTTGAGTGGGTTGCGAGCAAGGTCGGAAGTACCACACTCAAAGCCATCGCAACCGATAATGACAATAATAGCGCTGAAAGTCAGATTAACGTTTCAGTAAGCGATCAAGCGTTAGTGGTGTCGTTAACATCGCCAACGCCAGGGCAAACCGTCGGTTTAGGTAAACCAGTCAATATTGCTGCCAATGCGACGTCACTCACTGGTGCTGTTTCTAAAGTCGATTTCTTAGTGAATGGAGCGGTGGTCGCAACTGATACCAGTGCGCCTTATGCCTACACTTGGACACCTACGGCTATCGGCGAATACACAGTGGCTGCGCAAGCTTATGATGCAGGCAGTAGTGTATTGTCAGACGCGGCTGCCGTGAAGGTGGTTGAACAGACACAGAAAAAGCACAAATTGATCGGTTACTGGCATAATTTTGTCAATGCTGCTGGCTGCCCAATGCGTCTCGCTGATATGTCTGATGCGTGGGATGTGATCGATATTGCATTTGCCGACAATGACCGCAACAGTAATGGAACCGTGCATTTCAATCTTTTCGCAGGCGATGCGCATAGTAGCTGTCCCGCCTTAGATGCTACCCAGTTCAAGCAAGATATGGCGACCTTGCAAGCCAAAGGCAAAGTTTTTGTTTTGTCACTTGGTGGCGCGGAAGGCAACATTACGCTCAATACTGACAGTGATGAAGCGCACTTTGTTGATAGTTTGACGGCGTTGATCAAAGAGTGGGGTTTTGATGGCTTGGATGTTGATTTAGAAAGTGGTTCTAACTTAATGCATGGCTCGCAAATTCAAGCGCGCTTGGGCCGGGCATTAAAGCAAATTGAAGCCAACATCGGCGGTGATATGTACCTGACCATGGCACCAGAACACCCTTATGTTCAAGGAGGAATGGTGGCTTATAGCGGCATTTGGGGTGCGTATATTCCTATCATCAATGAGGTTCGTGACACGCTCGATCTACTTCATGTCCAGCTCTATAACAACGGTGGGTTACCAAACCCTTATCTACCGGGTGCAGCACCTGAAGGTTCGGTGGATATGATGGTCGCTCAATCAAAAATGCTGTTAGAAGGGTTTGATTTGGCCGATGGTTCACGCTTTGAACCACTGCGTGACGATCAAGTTGCAATCGGTTTGCCTTCTGGCCCGAGCTCTGCCAACTCTGGGCAAGCGCCCACACAAAACATTCTTGATGCGTTGGACTGCTTAACCAAGGGAACCTCTTGCGCGACGGTGAAACCGAGTTTCAACTACCCTAACTACGGTGGTGTGATGACATGGTCTATTAACTGGGACGAACACGACGGCTACAATTTCTCTACGCCAATAGGCAACAAACTGACGCAAATGAATAATGCCCAATAAAGGCTAAGTTGGTTTATAACGCAAGAACCCCAGCGCAGTGCTGGGGTTCTTTTTGGCTCGCTCATCATAGCTATCAATAACCACTAGCAATAATCAATAACAAGATCAGTTATTGGGGTGAAATTGCTCGCATGCCAACAGGGTGTTTTCAATCAAACTGGCAACCGTCATTGGCCCGACACCACCCGGAACAGGGGTGATCAAGCTTGCTTTGGTGCGCGCTACATCGTACTCGACATCGCCAATCAGTTTGCCTGACTCCAAGCGGTTGATGCCCACATCAATCACCACGGCACCTTCTTTAATCCATGCACCGGGAATAAAATTGGGTTTACCAACGGCCACCACCAACAAATCAGCTTGGCGAACATGGTGCTCTAAATCTTTAGTGAAGCGGTGGCATGTGGTTGTGGTGCAACCAGCCAGTAGCAGCTCTAACGTCATTGGTCGGCCGACAATATTGGATGCGCCCACGATCACCGCATGCTTACCACGCAGTTGAACGTTATAGCGCTCAAGCAAAGTGATGATCCCTTTGGGCGTGCAAGAGCGCAGTTTAGGAATGCGTTGGGCTAAACGGCCCACATTGTAAGGGTGAAAACCATCGACATCTTTTTCAGGAACAATGCGTTCAAGCACATGGGTTGTGTCAATCCCGGCAGGTAAGGGCAGTTGCACTAAAATGCCGTCAATTTCAGGGTCGGCATTGAGCTTATCGATTAACGCCAGTAGTTCCTCTTCACCTGCAGTGGCCGGAAGATCATAGGATTTAGAAACAAAACCCACCTCTTCACAAGCACGACGTTTGCTGCCGACATACACTTGTGACGCAGGATCTTCTCCCACCAGCACCACCGCTAGCCCCGGAGCTCGAAGACCCACTTGAGTGCGAGCTTTTACCCGCGCCGCTACTTCAGAGCGAACCGTCTGGGAGATGAGTGTCCCATCAATATTTTGAGCAGTCATGGCTTTCCTTACACATTGGTCGCAAATATTTTTGGGCGCATTGTCGCAGATATTTAAAGTAACATCTATAAGCAAACGTTTGCTTTGTTCTGTTTTTCGTCACATGGTTAGCGAATGGCAGTTTTTTAGGCATTTGAAACAGAATGTTAGAGAAAGCGATTGATTTACGGAGTTCAACTCGTATAATCCTGTCCCTGTAGCGCGCCCTTAGCTCAGCTGGATAGAGCACGTCCCTTCTAAGGATGTGGTCGTAGGTTCGAATCCTACAGGGCGCGCCATTTATTCAAGAAAGCCCCGATAACTCAAAAAGTTGTCGGGGCTTTTGTTTTTCATGTTCATCCGTTCGGTTTTTTACTCCGATGGTACTTTTGTGCAGAGTGTTGATAATTTCATCGCTTTCATCTTATTACATCTTGCTCCTACTGGCCTCGCAAAACGCACCTTCTTAGCTATCCCACGAATATTTTGTGCCACACTCTATGTGAAATTTAATTCATATGGAGGGTGCGTAATGAATCTAACCAAATCTTCTTTAGTGACATGGTTTATCTGTTTTAGCCCAATGGTGGTAAGCCATCAGTTGTATCCTGATGTCGATACTCCACGGCTTAACGAAGCGCAGCTTGCAGAGAGCCAACTGCCATTTTCTCTGATTAGCGATGATGAGTTTGTTTTTCGACCTCATCAACGTCCTTTCAATATTGAAGATTTTATTGGTACCCATCAGCCAAATTGGCTTGAGCTTGTCGAGTCAGTTAGCCATTGGGCTGGGGCAACGGGGGTTGATCCTCGAGTGTTATTGACCACTTTAGCGTTATTAGAACAAGAGAGTGCTTTGGATCAAAGCTTGGACGATAGACAGCGGCAGATCAAAGATATTGCGAATCAACTGTCTCAGCGTTTTTATCACTATCAAGAAAGTTCATCGGCTCTTCACTACAATGCTGCGACATTAGCGGTCATGCAGCAATTGAATCGGGTGGATGATTGGGCGTTATGGAAATCGCAATATGAGCTTTGGTTTGGTGCTTTCAGCGAGCCACAAAACACACCAGCTCCTATGCGTATGGGAAACCTCATTGCTTCGCCTAGTGAGGGGTTTATGCAGTGGCCATGGCGCAAAGGGTATCAATGGATACCTAACGGTACGCATGCGCACAGTGGCTCAGGTTTTCCGCTTTCTTCAATCGACGTTTCTTACGATTGGCCAGCTTGGGGCGCGCCAACTTACAGTGTAACGGCCGCGCATGATGGCTACGTGTCGGTGATGTCTCGGTGCCAACTGCGCGTGACGCATCCAAACGGTTGGGCGACGAACTATTACCATATGGGCGGAATCCAAGTCGCGAATAATCAGTGGGTGACGAAAGACAGTAAGTTGGGTGTTTATGCTAATCAGCGTTCCATTGCTTTGTGTGAAGGTGGATCGTCCACCGGCCCTCACTTGCACTTCTCATTGCTTTATCAAGGGCGTTTTCAATCTTTACAAGGTGTGAGTTTTGGGCCATATAAGGTTCAGACTGGGCGATATAGTTACGATAATCATTGCCAATATACATGGCTGTATGACCAACGTAAGCAGCAGAAAGTCTGCTTATGGCAACCTATTTATAATTAAGGTTCACGCTGAAATGTTGTGATGGAAAATGTTGGTGCAAGGTTCTCTCTTACACCAACATTCATTTTGCGCTCAACCGATTTGTTGTGTCGTGAGCCGATCACTGACTTATCGTTCTTTAACGACGAAACGAACGGTTACGTGCGGAACGCTCTTTATGGGCAGAAGCCGCTTTAGCCTGTGAGTTTAAAATGGAATCAACCGTCAGCTCCATTGGCTCTTTAGGTTTGAGGCCATGCGGGAAAGTGCGCGCGCGCGGTGGCAGATCATATTCTTCAGCTGAAGCGCGTGGCATACGTTTAAAGCGATATAGGTAGAAGTTTTCTACTTTCTCTCTCGCCCAATCGGTTTTATTGAGATATTTCACGCTGCTGGCAACCGATGGGTTGGTATGGAAGCAGTTAAAACGCATTGCCGTATCGAGAATATCCCAACCGTAAAAATCCACTAGTTCTTGCAGTAATGTTTCTAACTTAAGACCGTGTAATGGGTTATTTCTTTGTAATTCAATTCTTTCTTCTTCAGTCATCATAACGAGTTCCTAAGTAGTTCACTAACCGAGGCCAGCAGGGGTGCATGGTTTTCGTTGGTTTTTTATTCAAACAACGTGGCATCACGAATGATCATCTCTTAACACGCTAGTTGAAGGGGCCGCATTCTAACAGAATTCAGTGACCCTCCCTAAGATTATCGTGCGGAAGATCAGCGTTGTTTGATTGGTCAGATTTTTCTGCGTTCAATAAAAGGACATAGCGCTTAAAGAGCTTGGATTGTCGTCTTTACACAGATTTACTTGTTACTTCATCTACTTTACGTTGTGCTTGTTACTCTTAGATAACCTTTCTATTTAAGTGGTTATTGTGATGAGCAGAGTAAGCAAAACGGTATTGATTGTGATGGTGGTTGTCTCGGTATTATGGATGCAAGCCGAGCCAACGCTTTTGGTGTCGGAAAACCTCTTCAAGTGGCGATCGGCTTTTATCCAGTGGTCAGGCATTTTGTCCATTGTGGCGATGTCATTGGCTATGGTGCTGGCGCTTCGTTTGCCCCTTGTTGAGCAGTGGACACAAGGAATCGATAAAGGCTATCGGATACACAAATGGCTGGGCATTTCGGCCACGTTGCTTGGTTTATTTCACTGGCTTTGTTACCAGATACCGAAATGGATGATCGCACTTGAGCTCCTGACTAAACCTAATCGGCTCAATGGCTCTGGCCCACAGGGGAACTTGTCGGGTTTTGCGCTTTGGGTAAAAGAGATGCGCCCGATGGGGTTAGCCATTGGCGAATGGGGGTTCTACTCATTATTGCTGCTGGTGGGTGTATCACTGTGGCTAACCATTAAATACAAACCGTTTCGCTTATCGCACCGTTTGATGGCGGTGGTGTACCTTTTGCTGGCTGGGCATTCGGTATTATTGTTGAAAAAGGCGTATTGGGGCTGGCCGATTTATTGGTTAGTGTTGATGTTTATTGCGCTTGGCTCCGCGGCAGCAGTCTACAGTTTGCTTGGATTTGTGGGCCGAAATGCACGTTATTCAGCGAAGATTAGCGCATGCCACTACTGCGCAGCGAGCCAAACGTTAGATTTAAGAATTAAGATGGAGAAACCTTGGCCCGGACACAAAGCAGGGCAGTTTGCCTATTTGAGTTTTGTTGGCGAAGAGCCGCATCCGTTTACTATTGCTTCGTACAATAAGGCTAATGAGCTGCGATTTTTGATCAAAGAGCTCGGCGATTTTACCACTGGCCTTTATAAGAGAATTACCGTGGGTGAGCCGATTGAGGTCGAAGGTCCATATGGACGATTTGAGTTTTATAGTGATAGGCCACAAGTCTGGATTGGTGGCGGTGTCGGCATCGCTCCATTTATGGCTGGGTTAGATTATTTACACACGGTAAAAGCGCATCCGGCTACTTATCTGTTCTTCTGCTGCCATCATGCAGAGCAAGCCCTGTGTGATGAGCTTAAGCAGAAAGCATTGCGTGCAGGTGTCTCCCTCACAGTGATTGATTCAAGCATTGCGCCGCATTTGTCTGCCGAGACTATTGCTCGCCAGTGTGGTGATTTAAGTGGTTTTGAGTTTTTCTTTTGTGGCCCTGTTGCGTTTTCACGGACTTTAAAACAGGCGTTGAAGCCTTACCATGTAGACGTTGAAACTCAGTTCCATGAAGAGTTGTTTATGATGCGTTGAGTATTTGTTGTGAAATGACCAAGCCCCATGTTTTCTAAGAATTACAGCACGAATGACAGCATGAACAACAGATAGTGACCTTGCGAAAAAGAATAGATAAATCAAATCACTTACTTGAATAAAATTCATATTGCAGTTCAATGTTATTCACTATGATCTTGCTCACAGTATGCTTCAATGGCACTGACCAATAAAGCATTATGGATACGATATTATGAGCAAATTAACCCTTCTTGATGGTGGCATGGGGCGTGAATTAAAAAGAATTGGCGCTCCTTTTTCTCAGCCACTTTGGAGCGCGCAAGCGCTGATTGAATCTCCACAACATGTTCGTTTAGCTCACCAAGGATTTATTGATAGCGGTGCCGACATCATCACGGTGAATAGCTATGCGTGTGTCCCTTTTCACTTGGGCGAGTCACTATATCAAACCGATGGTGCAAGGTTAGCGAACTTAGCCGCGCAGATTGCTGCGGAAGTAGCACAGCAGTCAGAACGTCCGATTTTAGTGGCGGGTTCTATGCCACCGGCTATGGGAAGCTATCGGCCTGATCTCTTTCAAGCCGAAGTCGCACGAGCGATTTCACTCACTTTGTATCAAGCACAAGATCCTTATGTGGACGTCTGGTTAGCGGAGACGATTGCCAGTTTAGAAGAGTTGAGCATGATCCAATCGGTGTTTGCCTCATCAACCAAGCCTTGCTATTACGCACTGACTCTGAAAGATGACTCTAATATCGCACAATTGCGTTCTGGGCAGTCAGTGTCTGAAGCCGCAGAACAAATCTATTCTGCGGGTGGGGCGGGTATTTTCTTTAACTGCTCAATACCCGAGGTGATGGCTGATGCCATTCAACAGGCGAAAACGGTGTTGGAAGGCCGAGCGCAAAAGATTGAAATCGGCGTTTATGCAAACAGTTTTACGCCGATTAAATCGGATCATGCCGCTAACGAAACCGTACAAGCCATGCGTGAGTTTAGTGCAGAAGATTATCTCGCATTTGCCAAGCAGTGGTATGCCCTCGGTGCAACCGTGATCGGCGGATGTTGTGGCATCACCCCTCGCCATATTCAAGCACTTTATGAATGGAGGCGCAGTTTTGAAAAATCTTAATTATGGATTGGCTTTTCCTGCGATTGCGTTAGTGCTTGTTTTGTTAACGGTATCTGCGCTTTATCCAGCCACCTCTCAAGCGATGGCGGCGCAAGCTATGGGCTGGGTGAGCCACTGGTTTGGCTGGTTAGTACAGATGGCAAGTTTGGCGTTAGTGTTTTTTTTACTGTGGCTAGCGTGTTCGAAATACGGCCGCATTCGTTTAGGTGAAGAAAAAACTGAATACAGTAATTTTTCTTACGGCGGGATGATTTTTACCGCTGGCGTCGGGGCGTCACTCATTTACTGGGCGATAGGTGAGCCGATGTATTACTTACAATCACCGCCGTTATTTGCTGAGCCTAATAGTTATCCTGCTGCGGCATGGGCCGTTACCTACTCTATTTTTCATTGGGGCATTACTGGCTGGGCGATTTACTGCTTTCCAGCGATTCCGTTTGCTTATGCATTTTATGTACAAAAAAAACGCACGTTAAAAGTTTCCAGTTTGTGTTCTTCGGTAGTGGGTGACCATCCTTTGGTGGCAAAAAGTATCGATCTATTGTCGATTTTTGGTACGTTGGCCGCGTTTGCTAGCTCGCTAGCCTTAACTGTGACCTTGGTCAGCGCCGGTGTGGCAGAGCTGTTACAAATTGAGAATAGCCTTGGCTTACAAGGCACAATTATTGTGCTTTTTGTGGCTGCGTTAGTGGTTGTGATGGGGGTTGGTTTTAATCAGGGTATCAACATGATTTCTAACTGGACAGTCAGCATGGCGGTGTTGTTTGCCCTGTTTGTATTATTGGCGACTCAACCTTCTTTCATTCTTAATAGTTTCACTGACTCGCTGGGCGTGATGTTGGATAATTTCTTTAGAATGTCATTGTGGACAGACCCTGTTCAGCAAAGTGGTTTTGCACAAGGCTGGACTCAGTACTATTGGTTTTGGTATTACGCGTACTTGATTATGATGGGCCTATTCATCACGCGAATTTCTCGTGGACGAACGATTCGTGAAGTGGTTTTGTACACCATCTCGATGGGCGCTTTGGGTTGTGCATTTTTTATCTCCATTTTTGGTGGCTATGCGGTGTGGACTCAAATGCTGGGCGGTTTACCCGTTCAGGGCTGGATGGCAGAAGGTGGCTTAACCTACGCAGTGGTTTCATTGATAAAAACCTTGCCTGGGGGAAATGGGGTGCTTGGGCTATTTCTGCTCATTCAGTTTTTATTGATGCTGACCACTATGTCCAGTGCGAGTGTTGCGACGGCGATGCTCACCACCAATGAATTGGCTTTGAATGGTGATCCCGATAATCGAGTAAAATTGCTTTGGGCCTGTGCGATTGGGCTGATCAGTTTAAGTGTATTTTTGGCTGGGGGAGGGATTGAAACCATTAAGTCGCTTTGTGTGGTCGCAGGCCTTCCTATGATGTTCATTTACGCCATCATGCTCAAAACCTTTTTACATACTTTAGGCATTTTGCCCAATCAGCATAAGCGGGAATCTGATCAAGAGCCCGTGTTAATGAAAGTCACTTAAAGCAAGCCTTAACCTTATAGCGTTTAGCAAAACAAGCCAGCACGATGAAGATGCTGGCTTGTTGTATTGAAAGAAGACCAATGACTCTCTTTGAGGTTTAAATATTATTGAGAACCATGAAATGGGTCGAAAGTGGGGTGAAGTCGATCATCACATAGCTCTCTTGTTCGTTGACGAAGAGCGTCAGCGTTTGTTGATTTAGCGGATCGAATAAAGTGTGCTCACCACAGGTTAACTGCCAATAAGTGGTCAATGCTTTAGGTAAATGCAGTTTTACGGTTTTGCCACTTGTGGCACTGAAGTTCGCTGCGATGATCAGCTTTTGTGACGGGTTAGAGCGAGCAAAGGCAAATAAGTAATCTTGTTGGTCGGAGAAGTGTTCAACATTGGCGGCGTACAGATCATGATATTCACCGGTCAGTGCGGGGCTCTGTTTGACTAAATTCAGTAATGTTGAGTAGAAATGGCGCAGCTGCTTCTCGCTCTCGTTTAATTGGCCACCATCAAATGCGCCGTTATTCATCCATTTTTGGTGTTGTGGAACACCGATATAGTCAAAAATAGAGGTGCGAGAAGGCTGGCCAAAGCCGGCATGTTCCGCTCCCGGTTCGCCCACTTCTTGCCCAAAATAAAGCAAGGTTGGTGAGCTGGATAAACAGGCTGAAATCAACATGGCTGGGCGTGCTTTATGTGCTTCCCCTGCAAATTCAGGCGAGGCAATTCTCTGCTCGTCATGGTTTTCCAAGAAATGCAGCATGTGATGCTCAATGTCGCGCAGTTGATATTCAATACGACCAATCTCTTTGGTAGAGCCGTGTCCTTTCATGATGGCTTTGAGACTATCGTAAAGGTCGACTTTGTCGTACAGATAGTCCATTTTCCCGATCTGGATGTAATCGCGGTATAAATCTGGCTGATACACCTCTGCCATTAAAAAAGCATCGGGGGTGTGTAGCCTAATTGCCGAGTTGAGATAGCTCCAAAATTCAATCGGTACCATTTCGGCCATATCATAACGAAAGCCATCCACGCCTTTATCGAGCCAATAAAGAGCGATATCCCTAAATTTACGCCATGAATCCGGGACACTTTTGTCTTGCCAGAAAATGGCGTGTTCAAGGTGAGATAGGAAACGGTATTGCTGCGGAAGCTCGGCAAAATCTTTGCCTCCATCAGGTTTGATGCCGTAGTTTATTTTGATGGTTTCATACCAATCATCGATGTTCGGCTTGGCTAAACGAGATCCATTGCCTGTCCATTTTGCGGGGTGTTCGTAAAACGGGGTGGCTAAATCTGGGTGGCATTCACCGCCCAACGGTAGTAATGAGGTGGGAATATCTGGCAGTTTAAAGGGGGTGTCGGGTAGGTAATAGAAGTTATTGTCCCTGGCGTATTGCACACTGGTATCATCATTTTCACCAAAATCATTGACTCCGACAGGGTTATTGAGCCCTTGATATTGGCGCGCCACGTGATTAGGGACAATGTCGATGATGACTTTCATACCCGCTTGGTGTGTACGCTTAATCAAGGCTTCAAATTCGTGATTACGCTGAGCTGGGTCGTCGGCTAAATCAGGGTTTATCGAATAGTAGTCTTTAATGGCGTAAGGCGAGCCCGCTCTACCTTTGACAACACTTGGGTGATCATTCTCTATTCCCCATGCGCGGTAATCACTCACCAGTGCGTGATGTAAAACACCGGTATACCAAATATGAGTGATCCCAAGTTGATGAATTGCATTGAGTGCATCGTCAGTGAAGTCACTTAATTTACCGACGCCATTTTGTTCTTTCGTTGCCCAAGGTGTGTTGCAACGGTTTGTATTACCGAATAAGCGCGTGAAAACTTGATAGATAGTGTATTTGTTGTAAGCCATAACGTGTCAACCTAAGCGATGATGGGATGCGAGAAATAGGAGATGAGTTGCAGGCTAATAGAAGTTGATGAAGACAGAATCATCCTTGAGTAGTGATTTTGGGGCGTAGAGAGAAAGAAGGCGTAAAAGTGTGATGCGGGAATGGTTTAGTCAACAAAATCCCACCGGGCGGTGGGATTTGTAAAAAAGCATTATGCTTATGAGCGTTTTTCTTGTTTAGGGCGAGGGCTACGACGCGGTGCACTTGAGTGCTCGTTATCACGCTTTTTCAAGTGGTAATTTAAAATGGAAATAGGCACGTCTTTTTTCGGTGTGAAACCTTCAATTTCTTTACGCACAAGCAAATGTCCTAAGCGGCTTTCAATCATGCACAAGTTTTTAAAATCATCGCGTGATACGAGAGAAATTGCTTCACCGGTTGCACCAGCACGACCGGTTCGTCCAATACGGTGAATGTAGTTCTCCGCAGGATAAGGCAAGTCGTAATTCACCACTCTTTCTAAGTTATCAATATCAATACCGCGCGCGGCAACGCCCGTTGCAATCAAAAATTGCAGTTTACCTGCTTTGAAATCGGCTAATAATTTTTCACGAACTTCTTGGCTACGGCCACTGTGAAACGCCTCTGCCGCAATGCCACGCTTTTCCAGTTGGCTCGCCAGCTTTGCCGCACCGTGTTTGGTTTCGATGAAAATCATCGCTTGTTGCCATTGGTTTTCAGTAATCAAATGGCTCAGTAGTGCAGATTTTTGATCTTTATCGACAGTGATAATCCACTGCTCAATTTGATTTGGCGTGCGGTTGTAACCAGCGACATCAATTTCAATCGGATCATTAATGGCTGATTTAGCCAACTCGCGCACTGGGCGAGAAAGGGTCGCCGAAAACAGCAAGTTCTGACGGTTTAGTGGCAGGCGATCAACAATTTTATTGATGTCTTCAATGAAACCCATGTCGAGCATGCGGTCAGCTTCATCCATCACCAACACTTCAAGCTCATCAAAATGAACGGCGCGTTGGCCATACATATCAAGCAAGCGCCCCGGCGTGGCGATTAAAATATCCACCCCTTCAATCAAGCGTTGTTTTTGTTTTTGCGAATCGACACCGCCGTACATCGCAAGGCAGGTTAAGGGCAGATACTTTGCGTATTGAGTGACGTTCTCTTCCACTTGCAGAGCCAATTCGCGAGTGGGCGCTAAAATTAATGCGCGAACACGTTTGGCGCGCTGAGTTGTTCCTTGACTAAGCATCTGCAAAATGGGCAGTACAAAGCTAGCGGTTTTACCCGTGCCGGTTTGCGCTGCCGCAATGACATTTTTACCCGTCAAAATGGCTGGGATTGCCTGTTCTTGAATCGGTGTTGGGGCAGAATAGCCGAGTTCGTGAACGGCTTTTAAGATTGGATCGCTCAATCCTAGGTTGGAAAATGGCATGCGGGCTCTCAGTGTTAAAAAGTCAAAACAGTTAGCAAGCGATGGCTTTCTCATCGTAAGGCGCTACGCCCTAATACTTTGAGTGCAACTCATCGCAAATTCGGCGCATTCTAGCATGAACTCTTCAAATGCGGTGAGATACCTCAGTGTCAGCGATTGTCTCTTTATTCAGAATAGCGCCTCGTTGCCGAGTCACTAATATGAGATACCAATAAGATTGTTATCAATGAGTGCGTGGAGTTGGATTGGCATCACAGAGCTTTTAGAACAAGTGGGATCTATTTTAGATATATTAACCTTACTTATTTGTCAGGGAATAGATTCATGGAATATCAGCAGCTACCGATCCAGTATACTGTGGTGAGTGCGTTAAAATTAGTCCAAAAAAATTGGCTGACTCTCATGCTGCAATCTTCACCTTTTTTGGTGGTGAATCTCTATTTCACGATTGGTGTTGTTGACTTTGATGATCCACAACAGTTGTTCACATTAACGAATGTCATTGTTTATGTGCTTTATACGGTAACGGCGGCGATGGCGACAGTGCGCTTGCATCGTTTGGTTCTGCTGGGTGAAAAATCTTGCCGTTTGAGCACGATTTTTTACTTAAGTTCGCGTGAATTGCGCTTTATTGGATGGTGGGCTGCGTTAGGCGCCATACTGTTTGCCATTCTAATCATACCCATGTTTATCATTGGCCCGCTGGCAAATATAGTGGCTATGCCAATGTGGTTAATTCAGCTTTGTACCTATGCCGCAATGCTGCCTATTGGCTGGTTTATCTCCCGCTGGTCATTAGTTTTGCCAGCAACAGCACTAGATCATCAACCTAGAGGTTTGAGTGTCGCGTGGCAAATGTCAAAGCCCCACGCCAAAGCACTATTTGTGCTGATAGGTGTGATCCCCATGCTTATCAACGCACTACTACAGCCCTTGTTTAATCTACATTTTCTGCCATTGACATTATTATTGTCACTCGTCTGGTTAGTGGTTTGTGCGGTTGAGATTTGTGTGTTGTCGCTCAGCTTTCAGTGGATTGTGCAGCGAGAAGCGATTACCCAGAACCAAGAGTTACGCATTCCTGAATTTACCGCTTAAACAAGCCCTGTATTCACACAGGGCTTGATGAGGATTGAACGGTATTACTATTCACAAGGTGGTGATAGGTGGATTAACGCTAAGCCGCCTAATGAGGTTTCACGATATTTCCGATTCATATCTTTCCCCGTCTGGTACATGGTCTCAATCACTTTATCTAGAGAAATTAAGCATTTGCTGGTCCGTTTTAGGGCCATGCGTGAAGCGTTAATCGCTTTCACAGCTCCCATTGCATTGCGTTCGATGCAAGGGACTTGAACTAAGCCACCCATTGGGTCGCATGTCATACCCAATGAATGCTCCATGGCAATTTCAGCCGCCATGCAAATTTGTTCGTTGCTGCCACCTCTTAGCGCGGTCAACCCTGCCGCTGCCATTGAGGAAGAGACTCCAATCTCTCCTTGACAGCCTACTTCGGCCCCCGAAATAGAAGCATTGGTTTTGTACAAAATACCAATAGCGCCAGCCACGGCGAGAAAATCTTTCAACTGCTTAGTGTCAAGCTCTCGGATAAAGCGGTGGTAATACATTAATACGGCGGGTATCACTCCTGCCGCGCCATTGGTTGGCGAGGTAACCACTTGCCCTCCCGCTGCATTTTCTTCACTGACCGCGAAAGCAAACAGGTTAATCCAGTCCATGATCTCCATTGGGTCACTTTCAATCGCCGCGTTAGCTTCCAGCTTTTTGAGCAGTGCTGGTGCGCGGCGCGTGACATGCAACCCACCTTCGAGAATGCCTTCCGTTTCAAAGCCGCGCTGCATGCAGAGCGACATCACTTTCCAGATTTGATCGGCTTTGTGGTTAATCGTTTCAAGGTCATGAAATGCTATTTCATTGCGCAAAACGAGACTGCCTAAACTTAAGCCATGTTTTTCGGCTTTAAAGAGTAATTCATCAGCAGAAGTAAAAGGAAATTCGACCTCCACGGGTGCATTTGCACTACCGTGTTCCAACTCTTTGGCGGTAGCAACAAAACCGCCTCCCACCGAGTAGTAAGTTTCAAAGGCTAACGTTTCTCCTTGCGCTCCCAAAGCGGTAATCGTCATACCATTTTCATGTAAGGGAAGATTAGTATTTTGGAAGAGGAGGTCTGTTTTTAGCTGGAATGGAATGAGCTTTTTTCCCGCTAAATTAAGCTCACCGTGTTCAATAGCATGCGCTAGCGCTTGATTGGCGCTGGTGATTTTGATGGTGTCAGGCTTATTGCCCAGCAGACCTAATATCACGGCGCGATCAGTGTGGTGGCCACGTCCTGTAAGTGATAATGAACCGTAAAGGTCAATCTGCACTCTTGCCACTTGCGTTAAATCAGCAATGATTTGGCTAAATTGATAGCCTGCAATCATTGGCCCATTGGTGTGTGAGCTAGAAGGGCCCACACCAATTTTAAAAATATCAAAAATGGATAACATCGACTTCACCTTGAATGTGACCTGTAATAGGTGACAACTTTGCCTAATAATACCCTAGTCTAGAGCTCAAGTATTTGCTAACGTGCAAAAGTCTAACCAAAAACCATATTATGAGGACTTCGCATGTCGATTTGGAATGAAGTAACACTGCACACTCGCTATGGTGAATTACCCTCGGCTTTTTATTCTCCAGTGAACCCAGCGCCTTTAGACAATGTGCGTTGGGTTGCTTGGAATGCCTCACTGGCTGGCGATTTGTCTTTACCAACACAACCTAATGATGAGCTACTGCACAGCCTGTCTGGCCAAGTTATTCCCGCGCAATTTAAGCCATTAGCGATGAAATACGCGGGCCATCAATTTGGTATTTATAACCCTGATTTGGGTGATGGCCGTGGCTTACTACTGGCCGAAATCGAGAGTAAAACGGGCGAAGTGTATGATCTGCATTTGAAGGGTGCTGGACTTACGCCTTATTCGCGTATGGGGGATGGCCGCGCCGTACTGCGCTCCACTATTCGCGAATACTTGTGTAGTGAGGCGATGGCGGGTCTTGGGATTGCGACCACAAGAGCATTAGCGATGATGAGCAGTGACACGCCTGTTTATCGAGAAAAACAAGAGCGAGGTGCGCTGCTGGTACGTGTAGCGCAGAGCCATATTCGCTTTGGCCATTTTGAACATTTTTTCTATACCAACCAATTAGCAGAGCAAAAGCAACTGGCTGATAAAGTGATTGAGTGGCATTACCCTGATTGCCTTACACAAGAAAAACCTTATGCGGCCATGTTTAGTCACATTGTTGAGCGTACTGCTAAGATGATTGCTGATTGGCAAGCGGTTGGATTTGCCCATGGTGTGATGAATACCGACAATATGTCAATTCTCGGTCAAACCTTTGACTACGGTCCTTTTGCTTTTCTCGATGATTATGAACCGACTTATATTGGCAATCACTCCGATTATCAAGGCCGCTACGCGTTTGATCAGCAGCCGCGTGTGGCGTTGTGGAACCTGTCCGCTTTAGCTCATGCATTGTCACCGTTAGTGGAAAGAAGCGATCTGGAAGAGGCACTCGCTCAGTTTGAAGCGCAGCTCGGCCGTTATTTTAGCCAGCAAATGCGTCGTAAATTGGGGTTGTTGACCTCTCTGCCCGGTGATTCTGTGTTGTTTGAGCAAATGTTTGAGTTATTAACCAAAAATCACACCGATTACACTCGCTTTTTCCGGCAACTATCCAACTTGGATCGAGAAGGAAAGCAACCTGTATTGAATCTCTTCATTGACCGCGCTGCCGCTCAGTCTTGGCTTGAACAGTATCTGGCTCGTTGTGAGCGAGAAATCGACAGTTCGGGGAACGCGATTTCGATTGAGCAGCGCTGCGCAGAGATGAGAAAAGTGAATCCGAAATATATTTTGCGTAATTATTTGGCTCAACAAGCGATTGATAAAGCAGAACAGGGTGATTACCAACAAGTGCACCAATTAGCACAATTGTTAGCCAACCCTTATGCCGAGCAGCCGGAAAAGAGTCATTTTGCCCAGCTTCCTCCTGAATGGGGGAAAAAAATGGAAATCAGTTGTTCCTCATAAGTAACGCATTTTGTGATCTCTATCTAGACAGAATTCAAACTTTACATAAATATCAATAATCAAAAAAATGACCTATAGCTACACTAGGCCGATCAGTTGAAAATATGGATAGTGGACATGCAGGCAAGAACGCGCATTCTAGTCGTGGATGATGACGAAGAGATTCGGCAATTATTAGATGAGTACTTGACGAAGTCTGGTTTTGATATCGTCACCACCGCGGATGGCATCGAGCTATTAGCCTATTTGGAACGCAACAGTTATCCCGATCTTATTTTGTTGGATGTGATGATGCCCGGAGACGATGGTTTTACTTTATGCCAAAAAATCCGTCGTCATTCGAACGTTCCTATCATTATGTTGACCGCGGTTTCTGATGAAACTGACCAAATCATTGGTTTAGAAATTGGCGCGGATGATTATGTGGCGAAACCTTTTAACCCGCGTCAGTTAATGGCGCGCATCAAGGCTTTGCTGCGCCGGGTACAAGTCAATGATGAAAAAACAACCGATGCGTTGCCCAAACAAATTACGTTTGGTGATTGGCAGCTCGATACCTTGTCACACCGAATTACACATCTAGAGCGTGCCGATGAGCATGACTTGTCGGGCAGTGATTTTGCACTACTGATGCTGTTTTTAACCCGGCCTAAGGAAGTGCTTGATCGCGATACCATCTCATTTGCTACTCGTGGACGTGAAGCGCTCCCTTTTGAGCGAGGTATCGACGTGCAACTTAGCCGTTTACGTCAGCGATTGGGTGATAGTGCAAAATACCCTCACTACATTAAAACTATGCGTGGCAACGGCTATATTCTGGCCGTTCCGGTCAGTTACGGCCATTAAAAATGACGCTAAGACGTCTCTTTTCACGCTTAAAACCCAACTCTCTTGTCTCACGAACACTGCTGCTGACTTTGTTGGCGGTGGTGATAGCGCAGGGCATTGCAACGGCGATTTGGTACAGCCAATCTAAACAAAAAGAGTTGGAAGGGATCAGTTCCGTTTCTTCTAGCATGGCAGGTATGTTTGCTTCCACCGTGACCTTTTTTCAATCACTACCCGTCAAATATCGGCATATCGTGCTGGATCAAATTCGCAATATGGGGGGAACCCGTTTTTTTGTCTCATTCAATAAAGAGCCATTGACTGTGGAGCCGATTATCGATACGCCGCTCAAGCGAGCTTCAGTCGATGCGGTGAGGGAAGTGTTGCAACAAAAGCTCAATAACGTTGAGAGTATTCAAGTTGAATTTACCAAACCAGAACATTTGCGGTTACTAAAAAACGATATTTTTCTCAGCGACTTACCTAAGTCGTGGGCCTATCATACACTCACACTTGAACCGCTAAACCCGCCAGTGTTGGTGGTGCAAATCGAACTATCAAGCCATGAATGGGTTTACGTGGCGGCGCTACTTCCCGCTCCATACGTGAAATTGGATGACACTCTACTAAGAAAAGAGCAGATCTTATTTCTCTTTTTTTCCACCACCATTTTGTTAGCGTTGACCTACTTGCTTATGCGCCGCCAAGTTCGGCCACTGAGAAATTTAGCCAAAGCGGCGAATGAGATGAGTATGGATATTGCCCAGCGTCCCTTGCGTGAAGAGGGGGCGACAGAATTGATCACGGCGACCCGCGCATTCAATCGTATGCAGCAACGAATTCGACGTTACGTTGCCGATAGAGAGCATCTGTTTTCGGCCATCTCTCATGATTTAAAAACACCCATCACCCGCTTACGCCTAAGGGCTGAATTGCTCGAAAGCGATGTTAAGCGCGAAAAATTTAACCGCGATCTCGATGAGCTAGAGATGATGGTTAAAGGGGCATTGCAGTGCGTGCGAGATACCGATTTACACGAAAATAACAGCAGTATTGATCTCAATGAGATGATTCAGACGATTGCTGAAGGGTACAACTTAACTCGCCAAGTGGTCCATTTTACGCCTACACAGCTTGAACCGATAATCGCTAAGCCTCTAGCTATTCAACGAGTATTGACAAACTTGATTGGCAATGGCGTGAAGTATGGTCAGCAAGTGTGGGTGAAGTTGGAAGAAAATCCAGAGTGGGTGGTTATCACCATTCAAGACCAAGGCCCGGGGATCCCGATAGATAAATTAGAAGCGGTCTTTGAGCCCTATTTTCGCCTTGCCGATGATGATCAAGGCCACGGTCTTGGCCTTGGAATATGCCGAAGTATTTTACATGGACACGGCGGAGATCTCATTTTACGCAATCCAGCTCATGGTGGTCTGGAAGCACAAGTCTTTATCCCACCTACCTTAGCGGTGTAGTGTAACGCTTTCGTTACGTTAAAATTACGGTTTGTTTCAACGAAAAAAATTTTCTTTGATTAGACTAGTAGGTAAACGATCAGCACTTTAATGGTTAATAAAAGTTTGCGAATCAGGTTTGCCGAATCAAAACCAAGGAAGATGATGATGAAATTTCATAACACTCTGCTTGCTTTATCTTTCCTCTTTGTCTCTTTCATCCCTTCAACTCATGCTGGTGAAGTGGAAGTACTCCATTGGTGGACTTCCGGTGGTGAAGCCAAGTCGATAGCTGTGCTCACCGAAATGTTGGAGCAGCAAGGCCATAGTTGGAAAGATTTCGCTGTCGCAGGTGGTGGTGGTGAAAGTGCCATGACGGTATTGAAAACGCGCGCGGTGTCGGGTAACCCACCGTCGGCGGCTCAAATTAAAGGACACGATATTCAAGAATGGGCGGGGCTTGGTTTTCTCACGAACCTTAACGACGTAGCCAAACAGGGGGGGTGGGATGAAGTCGTACCACCGATGATCACCAATGTCATGAAGTGGAATGGCCAATATGTGGCCGTGCCAGTTAACGTGCATCGCGTCAACTGGTTGTGGGTTAACCCTGCGGTACTGGCTAAAGTGGGTGCTAAAGTGCCAACCACGTTAGACGAGTTTTTTGTTGCGGGCGATAAGATCAAAGCCGCGGGTTATGTGCCACTGGCGCACGGTGGTCAACCTTGGCAAGACGCGACGGTTTTTGAAACGGTGGCGTTGAGCGTTCTTGGCTCACAAGATTACGTGAAAGCGTTTGTTGAGCTTGATATGGCTGTGCTCGCGGGCGATAAAATGGTTGACGTGTTTAGCCAGTTTAAAAAAGTTCATGACTACGTTGATGTTAACTCTCCAGGCCGTGATTGGAACGTTGCGACTTCAATGGTGATAAATGGTGAAGCGGCGATGCAGATCATGGGCGACTGGGCAAAAGGTGAGTTTACCGCAGCGGGCAAAGTTGCGGGTAAAGATTACCTGTGCGTGGCCGCGCCAGGTACGGCCGATCAATTTATCCATAATGTCGATAGTTTTGTCTTTTTTGAGCTAACTGATGCAGACAATAAGCAGGCGCAAAAAGCGCTAGCCGCCACGATCCTAGATCCTAAATTCCAAGAGGTATTTAACCTCAACAAAGGCTCGATCCCGGTACGCACAGATATGAATATGTCAAAATTTGACCAGTGCGCGTTGGACTCAATGGCGGCCTTTAAAGCGACGGCTAAGTCCAACAACCTTGTGCCCAGTATTGCCCATGGTATGTCGACAACCAGCTATGCCCAAGGCGCGATTTTTGATGTCGTAACGAACTTCTTCAATGATCCGAAAGCGGATCCAAAACAAGCAGCACAAAAACTAGCGAAAGCGGTGAAAGCTGCGATGTAGCCCTAACCCCCAGAGTGGGTAGGTTTTTTAGCCTGCCTGCTCACCCTCTTCTTTTTTGTAGCACACCACTTTCTGTGTGCTACTAACATAATCTGTCGGTTCTAACCAATTAGCGCGCTCTCCGATAAAGAGCTCGGGGGGAGTGCCCAAACTAGGCTTGCTGTTTGGGCGGAGGGTGCGCTTCCTTCCCGTTTCACATTTTTTGTCATTCTCATCGCCGCCCTTTGATGGATTTAGCTGGGTGTCATTTCCCACCCAAAATTCATATTCCTTGGGTCATTTTCTACCCATTTTTGCTTTCTATCATAAGATTCTATGGGTTGTTGTTAACTGAATAGTTGGCGACACCTTATAGTTACTGGCTTGTTAATGAAATGTGTCATGTTGGCTTGTTAATTGCCTTATAGAAAACAACCAGCACCCATTGATGGGGCTGATATGTTCAATCAAGGAGAATAATAATGTTAAAGCCACTGACTTTGCTGACCGCTTCCATTCTTGCTGTAACCAGTTTTAATGCGGCCGCAAATTGCGACCCCGGCGAAATCGTCATTAAGTTTAGCCACGTCACGAATACAGATAAGCACCCTAAAGGCATTGCGGCTTCGCTGCTTGAAGAGCGTGTTAATAAGGAGATGAATGGTAAGGCTTGCCTACAAGTTTTCCCTAATTCAACGTTATACGATGACGACAAAGTATTGGAAGCCATGCTAAACGGCGATGTGCAGCTAGCGGCGCCTTCATTATCAAAATTTGAAAAATTCACCAAAAAATTCCGTATTTTTGACCTGCCATTCCTATTTGAGGATGTGGACGCAGTTGACCGTTTCCAAAACTCGGCTGACGGTGAAAAACTGAAAAATTCAATGACACGTCGTGGTGTAAAAGGGTTGGAGTTTTGGCATAACGGTATGAAACAGATGTCAGCCAATAAACCTCTACTCGTGCCGGCGGATGCAAAAGGATTAAAGTTCCGCGTGCAAGCATCTGATGTACTGGTGGCTCAGTTTGAGCAGCTTGGTGCAAACCCGCAAAAAATGTCTTTTGCAGAAGTGTATGGCGGTTTGCAAACCAAAGTTATTGATGGTCAAGAAAATACATGGTCCAACATTTACGGTAAGAAATTCTTTGAAGTGCAAGATGGCATTACCGAAACCGATCACGGCATTTTGGACTACCTAGTGGTGACATCGAGCAAGTGGTGGGACAGCCTACCAGCCGATGTGCGTGACCAGTTCGCGACCATTTTAAAAGAAGTCACTGAAGCGCGTAATGCGGAATCAAATAAAGTCGAGCTCCAAAATAGACAATATGTATTGGAAGCCGGAGGCGTGATCCGCACTCTCACACCTGAACAGCGCCAGCAATGGGTTACAACGCTGAAGCCTGTGTGGCAGAAATTTGAAAAAGATATCGGTTCAGATTTGATTGAGGCAGCGCTGGCTTCAAACAAATAATCAGCCTCCAACCACCACCTTGCGTGGTGGGGTTGGACTCAACGCGTTTATTGCTCGTCTCATTGATAACTAACCTGAAGCCGTGCGGTGACCTTGAGTCAATTCCGATAATTACTATGAGAGCGATGTATCACATGGAACACTCTTTTTTCTCTAAAGTCGGCCGATTTACCGATGCGATTGAAGAAATGCTGATTGCATTCTTCTTGGGCTCGATGACCTTATTAACGTTCGTTAACGTTGTTTATCGCTATGTTTTTAACGGCAACATTTTATGGGCATTGGAATTAACCGTGTTCATGTTTGCATGGATGGTACTGGTTGGTGCGTCCTATGGGGTAAAGAAACACTTTCACATCGGAGTTGATGTGGTCATTAACATGGTGCCTGCAACTATGCGAAAAGTGTCTGCACTGGTCGCGGTGGCTTGTTGTTTAACCTTTTCTATTTTACTGCTCATCGGTTCGTGGAATTACTGGTATCCGTTTGCGACTGAGCGTGCTTGGTATGAAACCGACGATATTCCTATGCCGGAAATGCTGCAATTTCTCTCCGATTGGCTCAATGAAGGGGAGCGCTATGAAAAAATGCCGCGCTTTATTCCATACATGGCATTGCCTATCGGAATGGGATTACTCACTTTTCGCTTTTTACAAATCGCCTATCAAATTCTCAGCGGTAAGTTAGACAGAATGATTTCTGGCCATGAAGCCGAGGAAGATCTTGAAGCGCTCAAAGCGGAAATGGCACAAGTGAGCGAGACCATGTTAGAGCCGAACCGCGAAGCGACCCCGCCTATTGATTCTCGCAAGGAGCGTTAATTCATGGATATTTTACTGCTGTTTGTTATGGTCATCGGCTTTATGTTAGTCGGTGTACCCATTGCTATCTCGCTCGGATTATCCAGCGTTCTGTTCCTACTTTGGCACTCCGATACTTCTTTAGCGTCAGTGGCTCAAACCTTGTTTAACGCTTTTGAAGGCCATTACACTTTGCTTGCGATTCCATTTTTTATTTTGGCTTCCAGCTTTATGTCAACCGGAGGTGTAGCAAAACGCATTATCCGTTTCGCTATCGCTATGGTGGGTTGGTTTCGGGGAGGGCTTGCGATTGCTTCGGTAGTGGCCTGTATGATGTTTGCGGCGCTGTCTGGTTCTTCGCCTGCTACAGTGGTGGCGATCGGTAGTATTGTTATTGCCGGAATGGTTAAAAATGGCTACAGCAAAGAGTTTGCCGCTGGGGTTATTTGTAATGCTGGCACATTGGGCATCTTGATCCCACCTTCGATTGTAATGGTCGTGTACGCAGCCGCGACCGATGTATCGGTAGGGCGCATGTTTTTAGGCGGTGTGATCCCAGGTTTATTAGCGGGTTTGATGCTGATTGTTGCTATCTACATTTTTGCACGAATTAAAAACCTGCCGAAACAATCTTTTGTGGGTTGGAAAGAAGCGATCTTCGCCGCCAAAGATGCCAGCTGGGGTTTGTTGCTGGTGGTGATCATTCTCGGCGGGATTTACGGTGGTATCTTTACGCCAACCGAAGCGGCTGCGGTGGCAGCGGTATACGCTTTCTTGATTGCCAATTTTGTTTACAAAGATATGGGGCCGTTCGCCGACAAAGAAAATACCAAACCTGCCTTGGTCAAAATCGTGCAAACCTTTTTCCATAAAGATACGCAAGCGACTTTGTTTGATGCAGGCAAACTGACCATCATGCTGCTGTTTATTATCGCCAATGCATTGATATTGAAACATGTTCTGACCGAAGAGCGTATTCCGCAAATTATTGCTGAATCGATGCTTTCCGCCGGTCTCGGGCCTATAACATTTTTGATTGTAGTCAACATATTACTGCTACTTGGTGGTCAGTTTATGGAGCCATCAGGGCTGCTGATCATTGTTGCTCCATTGGTCTTTCCCATCGCCATCGCACTCGGTATTGACCCCATTCACCTTGGGATCATGATGGTGGTGAACATGGAAATAGGGATGATCACACCGCCCGTCGGGTTAAACTTGTTTGTCACCGCAGGGGTTGCCAAAATGTCGATGATGAATGTGGTGAAAGCGGCGCTACCGTGGGTGGCGATTATGTTCCTATTTTTGATGATTGTGACCTACGTGCCTTGGATTTCCACTTGGTTACCAACCACCTTAATGGGGCCGGAAATCATCACTAAGTAACCAAAATGCTGACCTGAAATTTCTATGGCTGCGGCATGTTATTAGAGCTCTATATTTTATAGAGCTCTTTGTCTAATCCGTAACGCTGCATTTTGTCGTACAACGTTTTACGCGGTACGTTGAGCCTTTCCATTGTTTCATTGATACGCCCACCACACTCAATCAATGCTTGTTCAATCACGGATTTTTCAAATTCGGCCACTTGTTCGACTAAATGGGTGGGTAATTTTTGTGATGGCTCGCTGTCGCCTAACTGAGCCAGTTTCCCCAATAGCACATAGCGTTCTGCGGCGTTGCGTAGTTCGCGTACGTTTCCCGGCCAGTCATGGCTGATTAAGCGCTGCATTTCAGGTTGAGAGAGTGCGGTTGCCGCTTTACCGTAACGAGCCGCGGCCACTAACAAAAAGTGATGGAAAAGCGCGGGAATATCCTCTTTACGTTGGCGAAGTGGTGGAATATCTAATGTGACAATGTTTAAGCGATAGTAGAGATCTTGACGAAAGGTGCCTGCTTGAGCTGCTTGCTTTAAATCGATTTTTGTTGCGGCGATGACTCGAATATCCAGAGGAATCAAGGTATTGGACCCAACTCGTTCAATGACTCTTTCTTGCAATACGCGTAATAAACGAATTTGCGCCTGCATCGGCATTGATTCAATCTCGTCCAGAAATAAGGTGCCGCCTTGTGCATGTTCAAATTTGCCAATGCGTTTGGTTTCAGCGCCAGTAAAGGCGCCTTTTTCATGGCCGTAAAGTTCACTCTCTATCAAATTTTCAGGCACTGCGCCGCAGTTCAGTGCGACGAAATTGAGCCCGCGGCGAGAACTCTGCTCATGTAACGATCGAGCAACCAGCTCCTTTCCTGTGCCAGTTTCGCCAAACAGTAGAATGTCAGCCTGAGTGTCGGCGACATGAGTGATGGTGTCCCTTAACGCTTGGATGTTGCCAGTATTACCGATAATGCGTGGTCCAAGAGTTTGGCTCGCTTTTAAGCTGCGTTTTAGCTGCTGATTTTCTAACGTTAAGTGGCGTTTTTCTATCGCGCGGTGGATGGTTTCTATCAAGCGTTCAGTAGCAAAAGGTTTTTCGATAAAATCGTATGCGCCATCGTGCATCGCTTGTACGGCCATCGAAATATCGCCATGTCCTGTGATCAAAATAACAGGGACCTCAGCATCTTGATGATGAATCGAGTTGAGTAAGCTCTGGCCACTGAGGCCAGGTAAGCAAATATCGCTCACCACCACAAGAGGCAGCCCGTCGGCTTTGGCCGCCAGTAAGGCTTCTTCCGCACTGGAAAATAACCGCGCTGTGAGGTCGGCGAGCTCGAAACTTTGCGCAATGGCGATACGGATATCCGCCTCATCATCGATAAAAAATACATCACACATTGGTTGTCCTTAACTGCTTTTTATCTTTAAACCATACTTTGTCTGTAAATCACACGCTTGGCGTAACGATCGGTAGAGAGACTGAAAATCGCGCCCCACACTGCGGTGAACTGGTCATCGTTAACTCACCGTCCATGCTTTGTATTATCTGCTGTGAAATCGACAAGCCTAAGCCTAAGCCATTTTTTTTCGTGGTGAAAAACGGTTCGAAAAGATGGGCTATTTTTTCTTGTGTAATTCCCGGGCCGTTATCATCAATATGGATCAACACTTGAGAGGCCTTGCACTCAGTGCTCAAACGAACGCATTTTTGATGTTGTTCCTCAAGGGCCTGCATCGCGTTGGTTAGCAAGTTAATCAAGACTTGTTCTAGTTGGATTGGATTGACACGCACCCAAAGATCCATCGCGGGTAATTCCATTTCAAATTGAATCAAATTCGATTTAAATTGCGGTTGCATCAACTCTTTTGTCGACAAAATGATCGGTAATAATTGCGCGTTCACTTTCTCATCGGTGTTACTTTTTCGCGCAAACGATTTGAGCTGTTCACTGATTTTAGCCATGCGTTCGGTGAGCGCTGAAATGCGAGTCAAGTTGTCATCGGTCCGTTCCGGCTTACCATTGGCTAAAAAACGCCGCCCATTGTCGGCAAAACTGCGGATAGCGGCCAGTGGATTATTCAGCTCGTGACTAATACTGGCGGACATTTGCCCAAGCACAGCCAGTTTCGCAGCTTGGATCAATTCATCTTGAGTTTGGCGTAACATGCTCTCTGTTTTACTTCGCTCCGCAATTTCCGCGTGCAGTGCAGAGGTTCGCTCCATCACCAGAAACTCTAATTTTTGTTTTGCTTCAGACTGTAACTGTTCGATTTGGCGCTGTTTGAGTTGGCGGTGATGAACCAGTAATAGCCCTAAGTAGACGATGGCAAACAGCATGCTGTTGATCAGAGTAAATCCAAAGCTATCCCAGAAAATGTTTATTTTGGGCGATAAAACCCGAATGTTGAGCCCGATACTGGGCAGCGGTTTGGTTGAAACGATGAAATCGCCTTTAATCCAAGTTTGATAAGGATTTTCCCATTCGGCAACGGATGCATTGAAATCGCCGATCAATCCGAGTGAGCGAATAGAGGTATCAAGATATTGGCGGCTATTTTGAACCGCAATTCGATCGCTTTCGCTCAGCATGGCAACACTTTTAAACAGCCACTCCGGTTGGCTGGACATGAAAATAATGTTGTTGTTGTCGGTGGCGACAAAATAGCTTTGTTTGCTCTGCCAGTTTTCCTCAATCGCGGAAAGATCCATCTTCACTACCACTACGCCAATGACATCCGCGGCATAAACGATAGGGTAGGAGTAGTAATATCCTCGTTGCCCCGATGTTGATCCTAACGCAAAATATTGGCTCTCTTGTCCAGTTATGGCCGTTTTAAAGTAAGGCCGCCAAGCGAAGTTTCGGCCAATAAATGAATGAGTGAGGTGCCAGTTACTTGCTGCGATCGTGTTGCCATATTGGTCGATGAGGTAGGTGTCAGCGGCTTGAATCACTTCATTGACCTGTTCTAAATAGCGATTAGTGATTTCAATTTGGGCGCTATTGCTGGGGCTGTGTAAAGCGTCAATGAGTTCTTTATCTTTGGCTAGCAATCTTGGGATATGTGCATATTTATCAAGTTTTGTGGTGATGTGGCTAGAGAATCGCTCTAGCTGAGCTTGATGTTCAATCAATAAACTTTGGTAGTTGTGCCGCCAAACAAAATGCGCCCCAGCCGCGGTAGACAAAAGGAATAACGTTACAAAAATAAGGTTTACTCGGCGAATATGTAGCATCCTTTCTCCATGTTCAGCGGCGCGACAAGGGCAGTTCTTTTGCGAGAGATATCCATTTTTGCAAGTGATAATGCTCCCAGCATTGACTCATAATTCTACTGGTTTTCCTTTGGGTGATGTTTAAAAAGAGCGCAATTGTGGGGTGCAAAACAGGAGCAAGATCTCTTTTTACGCTTTTGGGGTAAAAAAAGCCTCGATTCCCTTGAAAAAGCCTTTATTGTCCCCATTTCAAAACTGTGCTTTTTCACGTTGGTGGAATTTTTAGCACTTAGAAAGCAATTTAGGGTACGGAATCATCTCTCTGCGGTGATTGGCTCGACAGCACTGATTCTGGTCGGTAGAATGTCGCGTCTAAATTTTCTGTCCTGAGACTAATCAGAGATACCTTTTGTGATGCATTAGAGTCTCTAAAGATATCGCTTATTAGTCCAATATTGGGTCTTTTGGCCAATGTTGATGCTGGTTTTAATATAAGTGTTCGGATAGAGCACAACACAAGGATGCAGCCAAGCACAAGGCATCGCCTAAGTTGCGGCTCATATTGCTCAGAAATACTGGGCCAGTTTTGAGGTTTATAAATAATGCAAGTTACTGTTGAAACGCTAGAAGGCCTAGAGCGCCGTCTGAATATTACTGTTCCTGCTGCTAACATCGAAGATGCAGTTACAAAAGAGCTACGCAATATCGCTAAGAATCGTCGTTTCGATGGTTTCCGCAAAGGCAAAGTGCCTTTGAAAATGGTTGCGCAAATGTACGGTAAAGCGGTACGTCAAGACGTCATGGGCGAAGTGATGCAACGCCACTTCATTGAAGCTATCGTAAAAGAGAAAATCAACCCAGCAGGCGCACCAACATTCGCACCAGTTTCTATCGAAGAAGGCCAAGACCTTGTTTTCAATGCAACTTTTGAAGTATATCCAGAAGTTGAGTTAAAAGGTCTAGAAAACATCACTGTTGAAAAACCAGCGGTTGAAGTGAAGGAAGAAGACGTTGCTGAGATGCTAGAAACGTTACGCAAGCAACAAGCAACGTGGAAAGAAGTAGACGCAGCTGCGGAAGCGGGTTCGCGCGCGACGATCGATTTCGTTGGTTCTATTGATGGCGTTGAGTTTGAAGGCGGTAAAGCTGAAAACTTCCCTCTAGAAATGGGTGCAGGTCGCATGATCCCTGGTTTTGAAGACGGTATCGTTGGCAAAACCAAAGGTATGGAATTTGAAATCGACGTTAACTTCCCTGAAGATTACCACGCGGAAAATCTAAAAGGTAAAGCGGCGAAATTCGCAATTAAAATCAACAAAGTTGAAGTGCGTGAATTACCAGAGTTAAACGACGAGTTCGTTGCCAAGTTTGGTGTGGCTGAAGGCGGTGTTGAAGCGCTGAAAGCTGAAGTTCGCAAAAATATGGAACGTGAACTTAAGCAAGCAGTAAAAAACCGCATTAAAGAGCAAGCGATTGAAGGTCTAGTAAAAGAGAACGATATCAATGTTCCTTCTGCACTGATCGATCAAGAGATCGACGTACTGCGTCAACAAGCTGCGCAACGCTTTGGCGGTAACCCAGAAGCGGCCGCTCAACTACCACGTGAATTGTTCGAAGAACAAGCAAAACGTCGCGTAGTGGTTGGCCTACTTCTTGGTGAAGTGATCAAGTCTGAAGAGCTAAAAGCTGACGAAGATAAAGTGAAAGCATTGATCGAAGAGATGGCAACAGCGTACGAAGATCCAGCTGAAGTAATGGCATACTATTCTCAAAATCAGCAAATGATGAACAACATGCGTAACCTTGCTCTAGAAGAGCAAGCAATCGACGCGATCATTGCTAAAGCACAGGTTTCTGAAAAGGCTGTTAGCTTCAATGAGCTAATGAACCAGCAACCTGCTTAATAAGCAATATGTAGCGTAGGTGGTTGACTACAGGTTAACTATTCTGCTAACAATGGTCCGTGTGATACCCATCATTCGGGCCATTTATTTTAGGGACATAACAATATGAGCTACCAAGAAAAAAACGCAATGTCGCCAATTTTTGACGCGCTAGTACCCATGGTGGTTGAGCAGACTTCCCGCGGTGAGCGCTCATACGATATTTATTCCCGCCTACTCAAAGAACGAGTGATTTTCTTAACGGGTCAAGTTGAAGATCACATGGCTAACCTTGTTGTAGCGCAGCTGTTGTTTTTAGAATCGGAAAACCCTGATAAAGATATTTTCCTCTACATCAACTCGCCAGGAGGCAGTGTGACTGCTGGTATGTCAATTTATGACACCATGCAGTTCATCAAGCCGAATGTTAGCACTGTTTGTATGGGCCAAGCTTGTTCAATGGGAGCATTCCTATTGGCTGGTGGCGCTCCGGGGAAACGTTATGTGTTACCTAACTCACGCGTGATGATTCATCAGCCGTTAGGTGGTTTCCAAGGCCAAGCTTCGGATATCCAGATCCATGCTCAAGAGATCCTTACCATCAAGCAAAAACTCAACAAATTGCTTGCTGAGCATACAGGCCAACCGCTTGAAGTTATCGAGCGTGATACCGACCGTGATAACTTTATGTCTGCTGACCAAGCTGTGGAATACGGTTTAGTCGATGCAGTCTTGCGTCACCGTGGCGAATAACAGTTCTCAGAATTGTTTAACGCATTTTGGCGTAATTTGAGTTACACTCAGACGATTAAAAGTAAAGGCTAAGAGGTTAGCGAATGACAGACAAAAGCAAAGAGAGCGGTAGTAGTAAACTGTTGTATTGCTCTTTCTGTGGCAAAAGCCAGCACGAAGTTCGCAAGCTGATCGCCGGTCCTTCTGTTTACATCTGTGATGAATGCGTTGATTTATGTAACGACATCATTCGTGAAGAGATTAAGGATGTTCTGCCAAAAAAGGAATCTGAGGCGTTACCTACGCCGCATAAGATCCGTGAACATCTTGATGACTATGTGATTGGCCAGGAACATGCAAAAAAAGTGCTCGCAGTGGCCGTATATAATCACTACAAGCGTTTACGAAACGGTGATAAAACGAGCGATGGGGTTGAGTTAGGTAAGAGTAATATTCTTCTTATTGGCCCAACAGGTAGTGGTAAAACACTGCTTGCAGAAACATTAGCTCGTTTCCTAGACGTACCTTTCACAATGGCAGACGCCACCACATTAACTGAAGCAGGTTATGTCGGCGAAGATGTTGAAAATATCATCCAAAAGCTGCTGCAAAAATGTGATTATGACGTTGCAAAAGCGGAACGTGGTATCGTCTACATCGATGAAATTGATAAGATTTCTCGTAAAGCAGAAAATCCTTCAATTACCCGAGATGTCTCAGGTGAAGGGGTTCAGCAAGCGCTGTTGAAATTGGTGGAAGGCACTATCGCTTCGGTTCCACCGCAAGGTGGCCGTAAGCATCCACAACAAGAGTTTTTACAGGTAGACACATCCAAAATCCTCTTTATCTGTGGTGGTGCATTTGCGGGCCTAGATAAAGTGATTGAACAACGTGTTGCGACAGGTTCAGGTATTGGCTTTGGTGCGGAAGTTCGCTCTAAAGATGAAACCAAAACTATCGGTGAGTTGTTCAATCAAGTAGAGCCTGAAGATTTGGTAAAATATGGGTTGATCCCTGAATTTATCGGTCGTCTTCCCGTAACGGCTACCTTGACAGAGCTGGATGAAGAAGCACTGATTCAAATCCTGTGTGAGCCGAAAAACGCGCTGACGAAACAGTACGCAGCCTTGTTTGAGTTAGAGAACGTTGACCTAGAGTTTCGTGAAGACGCATTGCGCGCCATTGCAAAAAAAGCAATGAACCGCAAAACGGGCGCACGTGGTTTACGCTCTATATTGGAAGGCGTACTACTCGAAACCATGTATGAACTGCCATCGGTAAACGATGTCAGCAAAGTGGTTATCGATGAATCAGTCATTAATGGTGAATCACAACCGCTACTAATTTACAGCGGAAATGAGAGCCAAGCGGCTGGCGCAGAGTAAATCTCAATCAGAAATATTTAAAGGAGGTAGCAAATACCTCCTTTTTTTTATTCTGTTATTGAATCCCGTGAGTTAGCCCCCATATACTCGGTAATCAGTTGAAGCGGAAGAGAGAATAATATGAACTTGGAACGTTCCGAGCGTATCGAGATCCCCGTACTACCTCTACGTGACGTGGTGGTTTATCCTCACATGGTCATTCCTTTGTTTGTTGGCAGAGAAAAATCCATCCAATGCCTTGAAGCGGCGATGGATAACAACAAGCAAGTGTTACTTGTGGCACAAAAGCAAGCGGAAACCGACGAACCGAAAATTGAAGATCTTTTTGAAGTCGGGACAGTTGCAACGATTTTACAACTTCTGAAATTACCTGACGGTACCGTGAAAGTGTTGGTTGAAGGCCAACAGCGAGCGAAAATTGATCGCTTCATCGAGCGTGAATTTTTCTCCGCAGAAGCGCAGTATCTTGTCACTCCTGAGTTGGATGATAAAGAGCAGGAAGTCGTCGTTCGCAGTGCAATCAACCAATTTGATGGTTTTATCAAACTCAACAAGAAAATCCCGCCTGAAGTATTAACGTCGTTAAATGGGATTGATGAAGCCGCGCGTTTGGCTGATACCATCGCCGCTCACATGCCATTGAAATTGATTGAAAAACAAAAAGTTCTCGAAATTGTTGATGTCAGTGAACGTTTGGAATTTTTAATGGGACAAATGGAAGCGGAGATCGACCTATTACAGGTTGAAAAACGCATTCGTGGTCGCGTTAAAAAGCAGATGGAAAAATCTCAGCGTGAGTATTACCTCAACGAGCAGATGAAAGCGATTCAGAAAGAATTAGGTGAGATGGATGACGCACCTGATGAATTTGAAATCCTGAAAAAGAAAATTGACGATTCCAAAATGCCGCAGGAAGCGCGCAAAAAAACGGAACAAGAGCTGCAGAAATTGAAGATGATGTCTCCAATGTCTGCAGAAGCAACCGTTGTGCGTAGCTATATTGATTGGATGGTCAATGTTCCTTGGGCAAAACGTTCAAAAGTTAAGAAAGATTTGGCAAAAGCTGAAGAGATTTTAAATGCCGATCACTACGGTTTAGATCGTGTCAAAGAGCGTATTTTAGAATATCTCGCGGTACAAAGTCGTATCAACAAGCTGAAAGGGCCAATTTTGTGTCTTGTTGGTCCCCCGGGCGTTGGTAAAACGTCTCTTGGCCGCTCGATAGCGGCGGCAACAGGTCGACAATATACCCGTATGGCGTTAGGTGGAGTGCGTGATGAAGCAGAAATTCGTGGTCACCGCCGTACTTACATCGGTTCTCTTCCGGGTAAGTTGATTCAAAAAATGGCGAAAGTTGGTGTGAAAAACCCACTGTTCCTGCTTGATGAAATCGACAAAATGTCTTCAGATATGCGTGGTGACCCATCTTCCGCATTGTTGGAGGTGCTTGACCCTGAACAAAATAGCACCTTTAACGATCACTATTTAGAAGTGGACTATGACTTGTCTGATGTCATGTTTGTTGCGACATCAAACTCAATGAACATCCCAGGTCCGCTGCTTGACCGTATGGAAGTTATCCGCCTTTCCGGATATACAGAAGACGAAAAGCTGAATATTGCTAAACGCCATCTAGTGACTAAGCAAGTTGAGCGGAATGGTTTGAAGCCTCATGAAATTGTTATCGAAGATTCAGCCATTATTGGTATTATCCGTTATTACACACGTGAGGCGGGCGTACGAAGCTTAGAGCGAGAGATTTCAAAAATTTGCCGTAAAGCGGTGAAGAAAATCTTGTTGAATAAAGACATAAAAACCGTGGTAGCCAACCAAGAGAATTTAAAAGAGTTTCTAGGTGTGCAACGTTGTGATTTTGGCAAAGCCGACGACAGTAACCAAATTGGCCAAGTTACGGGTTTAGCATGGACAGAAGTAGGCGGTGATTTGCTGACTATTGAAACCGAATCAATGCCTGGCAAAGGCAAGTTGACGCAAACTGGTTCTCTGGGCGAGGTGATGCAAGAATCCATTCAAGCTGCGATGACTGTGGTTCGCGCACGCGCCGAGAAATTAGGGATTAACGCTGATTTCTATGAAAAGCGTGACATTCACGTTCACGTGCCAGAAGGCGCAACACCAAAAGATGGCCCAAGCGCGGGTATTGCTATGTGTACGGCGCTTGTCTCTAGCTTGACGGGTAATCCTGTGAAAGCGGAAGTCGCGATGACGGGTGAGATAACGTTGCGTGGTGAAGTATTACCTATCGGCGGTTTGAAAGAAAAACTGCTCGCAGCACATCGTGGTGGTATCACCACCGTATTGATCCCAAAAGAGAATGAGCGTGATTTGGAAGAGATCCCTGCAAATGTGATTGCTGATCTAAAAGTCATTCCCGTTCAATGGATTGATGAAGTTTTGAAGATCGCACTTGAACGAGACCCTTCTGGGGTTGAATTTGAAGCTAAAAAATAGTGATGTGCAGCAAAAATAAGTAAAAGATCACGCTGATAGGCTTAAAAAGGCTTGTCAGCGTTTTTTTTGGGCGCTAACGTAAGCCCCTATAGCTTGCAGCCCAGATGTAATAAGGCTTCAAGCTAGTTTGGGAACTTAATGGAACGAAAAGTCACCGTTAAAAAATAATAATGGGTGACGCAAAGGGGAATCACAGTGAATAAAACACAATTAGTAGAAAAAATCGCAGAAAACGCTGACATCTCTAAAGCATCGGCAGGCCGTGCTCTTGATGCATTCATCGAAGCCGTTAGTGGCACTCTTCAATCTGGCGATCAAGTAGCGCTTGTTGGCTTTGGTACATTTAGCGTTCGCACTCGTGCAGCGCGCACGGGTCGTAACCCTAAAACGGGTGAAGAGATCCAAATCGCAGAAGCAAAAGTACCTGCTTTCAAAGCAGGCAAAGCGCTTAAAGACGCTTGCAACTAATCAAAATCGTTATTTTTTGCGGCTTAAGCGCAAAATTAATTCGAACCTTTTGAAATTATGCGCATCCTACTGATGCGCATTTCTTTTTCTGATATTATCGCGCTATTCAATTTTTAGGCTGAAGTGTGAAGCTTCTTATCCGGAGAGCAGTTAGATTATGATGGATCGATTACGCGAAGGCGTGAACAGCATCGCGGTGAAAATTATTCTAGGAATGATTATCTTATCATTCGTATTCGCAGGTGTCGGTAGCTACTTGGTCAGCGGTGGCAGTAATGCTGCGGCTAAAGTTGGCAATAGTGAGATTGGCCGTGGTGAATTTGAACAAGCGTACCAGAACGAGCGCAATCGCATGCAATCCCAATTAGGGGATTATTTTGCTAACTTGCTCGCTGATCCTCAGTATGTCGAGTCATTTCGTAAGTCAGTGCTTGATCGTATGGTTAACGATTTATTGTTGGAGCAGCATGCACAATCACTAGGTTTACGAGTAAGCGATGATCAGGTTCGTAAAATGATTTTAGACATGCCCCAATTCCAGACTGGCGGTAAGTTTGACCAAGAAATCTATCAAGCGGCTCTTCGCCGTGCAGGTTTCTCTGCTGAAAGCTTTGCAGAATATCTACGTCGTGATCTTATCCGTAACCAGTTACTTAGTGCTATCCAAGGTAGTGAATTTACGTTGCAGGGTGAGGTTAATCAGCAAAGTGAACTGATCTCTCAAACCCGTGATATCCGTGCGCTCACATTGTCACTCAGCGACTTTGCTAAAAATGTTGAGTTGAGTGATGAAGAAATTACTCAATATTATCAACAAAATGCAGAGCGCTATACCCGTCCAGAGCAGGTTAAAGTGGCTTATATCGAGCTTTCTGCCCAACAATTGAAAGACCAAATTGTAGTGTCTGATGAACAGGCCGAGCAGTACTACCAAGAGCATTTAGACAAATACTCCACTCAAGCACAGCGTAAAGTAAGCCATATTTTGGTTCAAGGTGATGATAAAACTAAAGCGCAGGCGATTCTCGATGAACTGAATGCTGGCGCTGATTTCGCGACTTTAGCGAAAGAAAAATCAGAAGACGTAGGAAGCGCAGAAGAGGGTGGTTCGCTAGGTTGGATTGAACATGATGTGATGGACCCAGCTTTTGAACAAGCAGCCTTTGCTATCGAACAGATAGGGGATATCACAGGGTTGGTCAAATCTGAATTTGGCTATCACATTATCCGTCTTGATGATGTTAAAGCCCCTATCGCACAGCCCTACGCACAGGTTGCCTCTGAAATCAAAGCTGAAATGGTAGACCAAAAGGCCGCTGATCAGTTTTATGAGTTGCAGACCAAGCTAGAAAAAGTGGCATTTGAATCACCAGACTCTCTGGATGAAGCAGCAAAAGCTATCTCAGCTAAGATTCAGAAAACCGATTTTATTTCTCAGCAAGATGCGCCTGAAATTCTTAAAAATCCAGCTGTCCTTCAAGCTATTCTAAGCCCAGAGGTAAAAGAAGATAGGCTCAATTCTGAGGTATTAGAAGTTGCCCCAGAACACGTTATCGTTGTTCGTGTTGATGATGCTCGGGAACAAATGGTTCTTCCTTTGGCTGAAGTGAAAGAGCAAGTGGTTGCTCAGCTTTCTAAAGTTAAAGGCGAACAACAAGCGATTGAGTTAGCCACAAAATTGATTGATACCCTAAAGAAAGGTGACCAATCCTTATTGGAACAGCGTGGGTTAAAATTTGCTGAGTTGGAAATGATTGATCGTAGCTCTCCATTGGCGAGTACGGTGTTTTCTCTCCCTAAACCCGCTACAGATAGTGTGATTTACGGTCAAGCGAAAGCAATGAACGGTGATATTGTTCTTGTTGAACTACATAAGGTTGAGGCTAAAGTCACACCTCAGTACAACGATCAAATTACGGCTCAGTTAGAGCGCATCGGTAGCCAACGTGATTTGGCTGCGATACTTACAACTTTGCGAAAAAATACAGACATTGAATATTATGTTGTGAGCCAATAAAGGCTAGTAATGTAATTGATATGAAACTCAAAATGGGCTGCTTATGCAGCCCATTTCAATTTCTACCTTTTTGATTCCCTCTCATTTCCAAGCTCAATTAATATTGGTACCCATTAATAAACAAGGAAATGTTCATATGAAATTGAAAACAAAACTCGGGTTGTTACTTCTAAGTATCGTATTGCCTCTTTCACCGACATTAGCAGAAGAAAAGGTGGTAGAAACGCACCAAGGCATTGAAATTACGGTTAATATAAATCAGGCTTCCGCTGAGGAAATTGCTACTTTGTTGAAAGGTATTGGACTTAAAAAAGCGCAAGCGATTGTTGAATATCGTCAACAAAATGGCGATTTTAAAACCAAAGAAGATCTGAGCTTGGTGAAAGGCATTGGTGCCGCTACTGTCAGGCAAAACGCTGAGCGTATCATTTTATAAAAGTCTCTATCAAAAGCGTCGCACTCCTTAAAGCGACGCTTGTATCACTGTGAAATTTCAGTCATATCGCCATTCCTTCCTAGCGCCTGTAACGGATAAGCACTATAATTTGTCGCCGACAAAAGCGAGCAAGCAAGCCGCATAAAAACTAAGTGGAGTAAATCATGTCCTCTCACACTCCGGTAATTACCGTAGATGGACCAAGTGGTGCAGGTAAAGGCACTCTTTGTATGTTGTTGGCTAAGAAATTAGGCTTTCATTTGCTCGATTCTGGAGCTATTTACCGCGTTCTTGCATTGGCGGCGATTCACCACGGTGTGGATACGGAGTCGGAAGAAGCGCTTGTTCCTCTGGCGACACATTTAGATGTCCAATTTATCGCAGAAGGCGACTTGGTTAGAGTGATTCTTGAAGGTGAGGACGTATCGAAAGAATTGCGCAAAGAAGAGACAGGAATGGCAGCATCAAAAGTAGCGGCACTGCCTAGAGTTCGTGAGGCATTATTACGTCGCCAACGAGCCTTTGCGAAAGGGCAGGGACTGGTTGCTGATGGACGTGATATGGGCACAGTTGTGTTTCCTCAAGCAGAAGTGAAAATATTCCTCGATGCCAGCGCGCAAGAGCGAGCCCAACGTCGCTTTAAGCAGTTGCAACTCAAAGGGCTAGATGTTAAATTTGACGCCCTTTTAAGCGAGATCCAAGAGCGTGACGACCGAGATCGTAACCGCCCAGTGGCCCCATTACGCCCTGCAGAGGATGCGCTATTGCTTGACTCAACCTCAATGTCTATCGACGAAGTTGTAGAAGAAGCATTACAATATGTAGAATCTAAGCTGGCAGAGTAGTTCTGCTAGGTAAGAGCGTCGGTCGCAAGGATGATGACTGGCGAATTTAATAACCCCATGCGGTAGGATACCCATGGAAGTTTAATTATTGAAGATTAAATAAATGACTGAATCTTTTGCTCAACTCTTTGAAGAGTTTTTAAACGAAACACAATTTCAACAAGGTACAATCGTTAAAGGTACTGTAGTCGCTATCGAGAATGGTTTCGTTCTTGTTGACGCTGGTCTTAAGTCTGAGTCTGCTATCCCTGCTGAACAGTTCAAGAACGCTGCTGGCGAACTTGAAGTTGAAGTTGGTTCTGAAGTAGACGTTGCTCTAGACGCTGTTGAAGATGGTTTCGGTGAAACTCAACTTTCTCGTGAGAAAGCTAAGCGTCATGAAGCTTGGATCGTTCTTGAGAAAGCTTACGAAGAAGCTGAAACTGTTATTGGTATTATCAATGGTAAAGTTAAAGGTGGCTTCACTGTTGAACTAAACGGTATCCGTGCTTTCCTTCCAGGCTCTCTTGTTGACGTGCGTCCTATCCGTGACACTACTCACCTAGAAAACAAAGAGCTAGAGTTCAAAGTTATCAAACTAGACCAGAAACGTAACAACGTTGTTGTTTCTCGTCGTGCTGTTATCGAATCAGAAAGCAGCGTTGAACGTGACGAACTTCTTGAAACTCTACAAGAAGGCACTGAAGTTAAAGGTATCGTTAAGAACCTTACTGACTACGGCGCATTCGTTGACCTTGGTGGTGTTGATGGTCTTCTACATATCACAGATATGGCTTGGAAACGCGTTAAACACCCATCAGAAATCGTTAACGTTGGTGACGAAATCCTAGTTAAAGTTCTTAAGTTTGATCGTGATCGTACTCGCGTATCACTAGGTCTTAAGCAACTTGGCGAAGATCCATGGGTAGCTATCGCTAAGCGTTACCCAGAAGGTCATAAACTATCTGGCCGTGTAACAAATCTAACTGACTACGGCTGCTTCGTTGAAATCGAAGAAGGCGTTGAAGGTCTAGTACACGTTTCTGAAATGGATTGGACTAACAAGAACATCCACCCATCTAAAGTTGTTAATGTTGGCGACGAAGTTGAGGTTATGGTTCTTGATATCGACGAAGAGCGTCGTCGTATCTCTCTAGGTCTTAAACAGTGTAAAGCTAACCCATGGCAGTCATTCGCTGAAGCGCAAGCTAAAGGCGACAAAGTTACTGGTAAGATCAAGTCTATCACTGACTTCGGTATCTTCATCGGTCTAGACGGCGGCATCGACGGTCTAGTTCACCTATCTGACATCTCTTGGAACGTTCCTGGAGAAGAAGCGGTACGTGATTACAAGAAAGGCGATGAAATCTCTGCAGTTGTTCTAGCAGTAGATGCAGAGCGTGAGCGTATTTCTCTTGGCGTTAAGCAAATGGAAAACGACCCGTTCAACGCATATGTTGCTGATAACAAAAAAGGTACTCTAGTTAACGGTACTGTTACTGCAGTTGACGCGAAAGGTGCTACAATTGAACTTGTAGACGGCGTTGAAGGTTACATCCGTGCTTCTGAAGCATCTCGTGACCGTATTGAAGATGCGTCTCTAGTCCTAAGCGTTGGTGACAGCGTTGAAGCGAAATTTACTGGTGTAGACCGTAAAAACCGCGTAATCAACCTATCTATCAAAGCTAAAGATGAAGCTGATGAGCAAGAAGCAATGGCTACTCTGAACAAAGCTGATGAAGGTGCGTTTGGTAATGCTATGGCTGATGCATTCAAGGCTGCTAAAGGCGAATAATCTAACTCGCTAAAAGGGGCCGTAAGGCTCCTTTTTTTTCAGTTAGTGCCTACTTTGATAAGTAATGAGGGAAACTATGACTAAGTCTGAATTGATAGAAAGACTCTGTGCTGAGAAAACGCACCTATCTGCTAAAGAAATTGAAGACGCTGTGAAAGATATTCTTGAACATATGGCATCAACTTTAGAAAGCGGAGAGCGAATCGAAATTCGCGGATTTGGTAGTTTCTCTTTGCACTATCGTGAGCCTAGAGTAGGTCGTAATCCTAAAACCGGTGATAAAGTGGTGTTGGATGGCAAATTCGTCCCTCATTTCAAGCCAGGTAAAGAGTTACGTGAGCGAGTTAATGAGAATATCTAAAGCGATTTAGAGAGTATTCTAAAAAACGGCATACAGTTTAAGTATGCCGTTTTTTTAAGAAAGGAATCCATAATAGACATGGTTTGTAAGGCCATTTTCCTGCATAATCAGACCAGATCAATACTGGATAGGTAGTGGCATATGAAAATTATAAAAATCGTTCTAATTCTTGCACTTTTTTTGATTGCTTTAGCATTAGGGGCTCAAAATCAAGCAGTTGTGACGTTTAACTATTTGATCGCTCAAGGCGAATTTCACCTGTCTACTTTACTTGGCACTGTCTTTGTCTCTGGTTTTTTACTTGCTTGTTTGCTTGGCAGTAGCTTCTACTTCAAGTCTCAGTTGCAAGTTAGAAAGTTGAATAAGCAACTGAAAAAGCAAACAGCAGAGAACAACGCTGTAACAAGTAAAGCGTAGTGAAATAAAGGCTGACTTGATGTTAGAAATTCTCTTCTTGCTATTACCGATTGCCGCCGCCTACGGCTGGTATATGGGAAATCGCAGTGCTCAGCAAGACAAGCAGAAACACTCTCACCAAATTTCTCGTCAGTATGTGACGGGTCTTAACTTGCTGCTTTCTGATCAATCAGATAAGGCCGTTGACCATTTTATCGAGCTACTCCAAGTAGACAATGAAACGATTGATACCCACTTAGCGCTGGGCAACTTATTCCGTTCAAGAGGAGAGGTTGATCGTGCTATCCGCATCCATCAAAATCTCATATCTCGTTCAAGTCTTACTATTGACCAAAAAAATCTCGCCTTACAACAATTGGCAAAAGATTATATGGTGGCAGGCTTTCTCGACCGCGCTGAAAAAATATTTGAACAACTGATTGAAGAGCCCGAACACAAAGAAGCGGCGTTGCAACAATTGGTTTCTATTTACCAACAGACTCGAGAGTGGCATAAAGCTATCGATTACGCTTATGCGTTGGTAAAATTAGGCAGAAAAAGGATGCACAGTGTTATAGCCCATTTTTGGTGTGAACTTGCAATGCAAGAGAAGGCTGAAGGACGCGATAGCAAAGCGATTCAATATCTTAAAAAAGCGCTGTCTGAAGATCCGAAGTGTGTACGCGCAACGATCTCTTTAGGTAAGCTGTATCTTGAAAATGATGACTACCGTCATACAATCCAGTATATGCAAATGGTCTTGGAGCAGGACATTGATTTTATCGGCGAGGTATTGCCTACGCTTGCTGAATGCTATCACCATATTGGGAAAGAGGGTGAACTTGTTGAGTTTTTACGCGAGTGCATTATCAATGAAGCTGGAGTGTCAGCTGAACTGATGCTCGCACAGTTGGTGGCACAACATGATGGTGCTGGAGCTGCACAGGAACTTTTGACACGGCAATTGGTTAAAAATCCGACCATGAAGGGCTTCTACCGTTTAATTGACTACCATCTCATCGAAGCAGAGGAAGGTCGAGCGAAAGAGAGCTTGTCGACCTTGCAAAAATTGGTAGGTGAGCAACTAAAAGTAAAACCTCACTACCGATGCAGAAAGTGTGGTTTCTCAACCCATTCTCTCTACTGGCACTGCCCATCATGTAAGAATTGGGGTTCAATTAAACCTATCCGTGGTTTGGATGGTGAATAGAGTTCATGTACTGGAGTTACTGATCGACTCGAAAACTGCAGCTTATGAAAGCTGCATTTTTTTAGCTTAATTATTTTAGGAGTGAAAATGAAAGACCAGAGAGTAATTGTCGCGTTGGATTATGAGCAACAAGCGGAAGCGTTAGCTTTTGTTGATAAAATTGACCCCAACAGCTGTCGATTAAAAGTGGGTAAGGAGATGTTTACCCTGTTTGGTCCCGATTTTGTGCGTGAGCTACACAAAAGAGGTTTTTCGGTATTCTTAGACCTAAAGTTTCATGATATTCCCAACACGTGCTCTAAAGCCGTACGTGCGGCGGCTGAGCTTGGCGTATGGATGGTGAATGTTCATGCCAGTGGTGGGGAGAGAATGATGTCGGCGTCTCGCCAGATTCTTGAACCTTATGGTAACGATAGACCACTACTTATTGCTGTCACAGTACTAACCAGTATGGAACAATCTGATCTTCGTGGTATTGGCATCGATGTTGCGCCTAAAGAGCATGTAATGCGTCTGGCTAGCCTAACTCAAAATGCAGGGTTAGATGGAGTGGTATGCTCAGCTCAAGAAGCGCACATGCTTAAGAGCCATCTTGGTCAAGAGTTTAAATTAGTTACGCCAGGGATTCGTCCTATTGGTTCTGAAACAGGAGACCAAAGACGTATTATGACTCCGAGTGAGGCCATAAAAGCTGGTTCAGATTATCTAGTCATCGGTCGCCCAATTACTCAGGCAACAAGACCGGATGAAGTCCTAAAAGCGATAAATGATACGTTAATTTAAATTAATGTTTTCTTTACGTTGTTGTATGAAAAAGGTCGCTTATGCGACCTTAAAAATACTTCCTAATCAAAAATAATGGGCTACCATTTTTTCTTTTCACCAAACAGTGCTTCCATATCACTATTTCTCTCGTTATCTTCAATTTGTTGAAGATCCGTTGCACTTTTTGTTTGGCGTCGTTTTTCTAAGTCATCATACATTGACTGAAGTTTTTCACGAGCTTGATTGGAATAAGCATCATTTTTTGAGCTCAGAACATCGATCCCTTTACGCAATAGCTGAATCGCAGTTCCGGGTTGCCCACGAACGATCGAATCATTTGCCCGCTTAACAACATTTTCAATGTTGATTCGAATTTGTATTGTTTCTAGACGCGCATTTTCAGCGACGTAAGATTGTGTTTCAAAACGTCCTTTATTGTGCTCACTACGAATCGTGTCTCTTAAACGTTTCACTAGTTTAAGCATAATCAAAGCTTGTTTATCGCTGGTGGGTACTTTAAACGTTGTACTGTCACCACCTGGGTGGTTTTCTTGTAAATGCTTAATTTGCCCTTTCATATGCTCAATGCGTTGTGCTAACTGCTTATTTTTCGGGTCAAGCTCATACATACTAAGTAGGGCATCAAGGATACGGGTATTTAAACACACTAAGAGTTCTTTACTAAACGGCATGTGGTGTGCGTTGCCGATAAGGTCTTCTGTCGCATCAATAATGGCGATATATCGAGTCGACTCCTGCTTTTTAGCTGACTCGACCTTTACTTTGTATTGAAGCATGATGTTATAGCCAAGGACTAACACCAGCAAAACTGCTACAAGAGCAATGATTAAACCTATATTCATATAATCCGTATCTTTATTAGAATTCAGTGGCTAGCAATTAAGAATACACGATCCTTAGTTATCACTACACCTTCAAATTGACTATTTTTATTATTCCTGTTTTAACCCCTAAAAACTGCCTTTTATTGCTTAGATTGGGCGATAGTTGGCAAAAATTTAGTCAGCTACGCAAAATACTTACTTTTTTCTTCGCTCTTGAATCATCAAGCTTTGAATTGAGAGTGTTAAGCGTTATAACTAATAATTATAAACTATGATTGAAAGATCTGGATCTTTGATAATGGATTACGGGGCCAATAATGAAGTTACAGCAGTTAAAATATATTGTTGAAGTGGTTAATCACAACCTGAATGTCTCAGCAACTGCGGAAAGCCTTTATACCTCTCAGCCAGGCATTAGTAAACAGGTTCGTTTACTCGAAGATGAATTGGGTATTCAAATTTTTGAGCGTAGCGGTAAGCACCTGACACAAGTCACGGGTGCAGGTGAAGATATTATTCGTATCTCACAAGAGATCCTTTCACGTGTGGAAAGCATTAAGGCCGTGGCAGGGGAGCATACGCACCCTGAGATGGGTACGCTGAATATTTCAACGACTCATACACAAGCTCGCTACGCGTTACCTGATGTAATCAAAGGATTCACTGCACGTTATCCGAAAGTGTCGTTACACATGCACCAAGGCACTCCAAGTCAGATGTCGGAAGCGGTTGCAAAAGGTACCGCTAATTTTGCGATAGCAACAGAAGCGCTTCATCTGTACCAAGATGCCATCATGCTACCTTGTTATCATTGGAACCGTTCTATTGTTGTGCCAAAAGATCATGCTCTTGCAAAAAAAGAACGGGTAACGATTGAGGATTTAGCCGCGTATCCATTGGTCACTTACGTGTTTGGTTTTACTGGTCGTTCAGAGTTAGACACTGCATTTAATCGCGTAGGGTTAACGCCGCGAGTTGTCTTCACCGCCACCGATGCGGATGTGATAAAAACTTATGTCCGAATGGGAATTGGGGTGGGTGTTATCGCAAGTATGGCGATAGATAAATCACGCGACACCGATCTTATCGCGATTGATGCCAGCCATCTTTTTGGTGCGAGCACGACTAGCATTGGGTTTCGCCGAGGTACATTCCTGCGCTCTTATATGTTTGACTTTATGGAACGTTTCGCACCTCATCTTACTCGCCCTGTCGTCGAACGGGCTACCTCGTTAAAATCGAATATCGAAATAGAAGAGATGTTTAAAGACATTGAATTGCCAGTTCGTTAAGCAAATTTTGATCATTTAAAACGAAACACTTTCTAATTAAACCATCACCTCCTAGAATTGGCCTTTCTAGGGGGATGTATGCGATGTATGCGCGCGCTTTTCAAACATATCGATGCTTTTTTAATTGAAAACCAACGTTTTTGGCGATTTGAGCCCTTTCATCATAGTGGCTTAGACAGTTCACCTTGGAAACATTCAGACCATAGGCTGGATCAGTGGTTGCAAACGCTATCTTTGGACAGTATCGATAGCTTAAAGTCATCGCCGCAAGCGCTCATTGAGCAACTTCATCCGTATATCGAGGGGTTAAAAGAAGCGGATATCATGATTAGGCTTCAAGATGCCCCTCGTAATACTCAGCAAGCACTCAGCCCTTACTTAGAGCAGGGGATCCCTGGCAGAAAGCTAGAACAAATTCGTTTAATGAGCGAATCACTCGTCTCTAGGCATTCAGGAACGGAATGGCTAGAGTGGTGCGCGGGTAAAGGCTTTTTAGGTCGAATTATCGCAGCGCAGTCAAAACAAAAAGTCACTAGTTTTGAATATCAGTCGCAGCTCTGTCATGCAGGACAAGCTTGCGCCGATGAACATGATCTTCCGATGCAATTTATTCAAGGGGACGCTTTTGAGCCGCAAGCGTTTGGCGTTTTCAATACCAATCAGCATGCCGTCGCTTTACATGCCTGTGGTGATCTCCATGTTCGCCTACTCGAATATTCTGTTGCTCATCGCTTGCCTGCGATTACGTTTTCACCATGTTGCTACCATTTAATCAAAGCCGATAGCTACCAACCCATGTCCAGCTACGGTCGTACTTCTTCTCTTGCCTTGTCCAAAGAAGAGCTGCGTATTCCGCTGCAAGAAACCGTTACGGGGGGAGAGCGGGTTCGCCGTCATCGTTTGCAAGAAATGACGTTTCGTTTGGGTTTTGATTTGTTGCTAAGATCTGAGCTTGGGCACCATCAATATTGCCCAATTCCGAGCCTCAAAAAATCACAACTAGCCGAAGGATTTTTAGCTTTTTGTTATTGGGCGGCGGCACAAAAAGGCATCGCATTACCAGAAGTGGATTGGCCTGCTTATGAACGTAAAGGCGAGCAGCGTTTTTGGCAGATGGAAAGGATAGGCTTAGTGCAACAGGCATTTCGCCGCATGATTGAGCTTTGGTTGGTATTGGATAAGGCACTTTATCTTCAAGAGCAAGGCTATGAGGTGCAGATTGAGCAGTTTTGCGCTAGGAAAGTAACGCCACGCAATATATTGGTTCACGCTTTTAAAAAATGAAAGCCAAGCGCATGATGCACTTGGCTAAGAATTGAGAGCTTTACCGCAAATTGTTATCGTTAGTTAAACAGAGCGATAGCTTCAGATGGCTCAAGATATTCAAGGTTGAAACTCTCGGCGACCTCTTTACAGGTGACTTTGCCGTGTATCACGTTTAAACCTTCTAGGAATCCTTTATCCTCTAATAATGCACGTTGATAACCTTTATTGGCCAGTTTAACAATGTAAGGCAACGTAGCGTTATTCAAGGCGAAAGTTGATGTGCGAGCCACAGCGCCTGGCATGTTTGCGACGCAGTAATGAACGACGTCATCAACGATATAGGTCGGGTCATCATGAGTGGTAGCATGTGAGGTTTCAAAGCAGCCGCCTTGGTCAATTGCCACATCAACGACCGCAGAGCCAGGTTTCATTCTAGAAATCAGATCTTTAGTTACGAGTTTAGGAGCTGCTGCTCCGGGGATCAGTACTGCGCCTATTACTAAATCGGCTTCGAGGACGTATTTTTCAATCGCATCCTTTGTTGAATACACGACTTTAGCGTGACCTTGGAACTCTTCATCGAGTTTACGCAGCATATCAACACTTCGGTCGAGAATCGTCACATCTGCACGCATTCCGACGGCAATTCTGGCCGCATTGGCACCGACTACACCACCACCAATCACCACCACTTTTGCTGGTGCGACTCCGGGTACACCACCCAGTAACAAACCACAGCCCGCGTGTGATTTTTCTAAACACTGCGCACCTGATTGAATAGACATTCGACCAGCGACTTCAGACATTGGTGCTAATAGTGGCAAGCGACCCATATTATCTGTTACAGTCTCGTAGGCTATACAGACAGCTTTGCTCTTGATTAGCTCCTCAGTTTGTGGAAAATCTGGAGCTAGATGTAAATAGGTAAATAAAATTTGGCCTTCGCGGAGCATTGCTCGTTCAGCAGCCTGAGGTTCTTTGACCTTAACAATCATTTCTGCTTTCGCAAAAATGTTAGAAGCAGTAGGAAGAATGGATGCGCCTACAGCGATGTAATCATCGTCTGAAAAGCCGATGCCGGAACCGGCATTTGTTTCAACATAAACTTGGTGACCGTGTGAGACAAGTTCGCGCACGCTTGCGGGAATCATGCCCACACGATATTCGTGGTTTTTGATTTCTTTAGGAACTCCAATGATCATCCTGACTCCTTAGGTTTTTTTGGTTGTTATAACTATATGTAGGGTTGTTGTTTCGAATTTGTGACTAGTATAGATGTGAATGTGTAAAATTTGATACTGAATATTAAAAAGTTGTAGTATATATTTTTGCAAGGAAGTAATAAGGTGGAATAAAAAATGGCAGACAACTATAAAAGGCCGTCCAAGGATTTAGACCGTATCGATCGCAATATTTTGAATGAATTGCAGAAAGATGGTCGTATTTCGAATGTAGAATTATCAAAACGAGTGGGTTTATCTCCAACCCCCTGTTTAGAGCGTGTACGTCGTTTAGAGCGTCAAGGTTTCATTACCGGTTATACCGCGTTGTTGAATCCACAATATCTTGATGCTTCGCTGTTGGTATTTGTGGAAATTACATTGAATCGCGGTGCACCTGATGTGTTTGAACAGTTTAATACTGCGGTTCAAAAACTGGATGACATTCAAGAATGCCATCTTGTTTCGGGTGATTTTGACTATCTTCTCAAAACTCGAGTCTCTGACATGGGGGCGTATCGTAAATTGTTGGGTGATACGCTATTGCGTTTGCCCGGAGTCAATGACACTCGCACTTATGTTGTGATGGAAGAAGTGAAGCAAAGTAACCAGTTGGTTATCAAAACTCGATAACGCCAGATTGTCTGAATAGTGGTACTTCTTTCCACATTCTGACGTTCGCCAATTGGGTTTTTAACCTTGATGTGGTTAAATCACACAACAAACCGAGCGGCTTTTGCCGCTCGGACTGTTTTCACCCAAACCAACGCATCAAGCCGCAATAAACCTTGAGTGTTGGCGTTAATCAGAATCTAGGTTTATGTTCAAAGAGAACCAAAATAAAGTTGAGACCATTATTAAGACCAGCGAAGAGCCTCAGTCTTCACGCCTCAATGGATCGCAACGTCTGAAAGAGTGCGGGCTTATTGTCGCTGTGCTTGCCTCTGTGCTTCTTTCCATCGCTTTATTAACATTTAGTCCCGCCGATCCTTCATGGTCGCAAACCGCGTGGGGAGGCGATATTGAAAATGCAGGCGGTATTATTGGTGCATGGATTGCCGATACCTTGTTCTTTATTTTTGGATCGCTGGCCTACCCAATACCGCTCATGATTACTGTGCTAGCATGGGTTTTTCTGCGTAAAAGAGAAGAGAATGAACCCCTTGATTTTGTGCTGTGGGGAACGCGTTTACTCGGCTTAACCATCTTGATTTTGACCAGTTGTGGTCTTGCGGATATCAACTTTGACGATATTTGGTATTTTTCATCTGGTGGTGTGATTGGGGATGTCTTAACCAGTTTGGCGCTGCCAACGCTTAATTTACTAGGCTCAACCCTAGTATTGCTCTTTTTATGGGGCGCTGGTTTTACGCTGCTAACGGGTATCTCCTGGCTAAGCATCGTGGAATGGTTAGGCACGATGAGTATTTCTCTTGGCGTTGCGTTGATCAATCGATTACGTGGTGAGAAAGATGAAGATATTGCGCCCGTTTTGTCGCCAATGGAATTGTCGCCGCTTGAATCATCATCCGCAGACTTAGCCGTTGTTGAGTCTAGTTCGCCAAATGAAGAATATGTCAAATCAGCCCTCGATGCGTTTGGGGCCGAGCAATACACGCCTGCGGTAGAGGTTGAAGAAGAGCTGGAACAGACTCACTCGCCAAGACGTTTTAATATTCACATGCCAGCGGCCAAAACTCAGGCTAACACTTCTCCTGAATTCAGTGAAACTCACTCAGATGAAGCGCCATTTGATCGCAGCAAGCAGCTTAGTGCAACGATTGAAGAGTTAGAATCTGTTGCGTTGGAAGAGGATGACCTTGCTCTTTCATCGGCAGACTGGGTAGATGAAAGAGCTAATGAGCATCAAGCATTAGCCAGTGCCGACCTCGATGCCAGTCAAGAAGCTCAGCAATATGCATGGGCAGAGGACGAAGAGGTGAGCGATCCGTCGCTTACGATGACAGAAGTTGATCTTGATGTGTCGCGTGTTGAACCGGTTATTTCCAATTTGGATGTGCTGGATGAAGATGAATCAGATCAAGCGTTGGCTGCTGATCTTGATGTGATGTCAGAAGATGACGAGCCACCGTTAGGCCAGCAAGATAGCGATGTGACGGCTTTTCAGAACATGGTGTCTTCGGCTCAGGCCAATATGGCGGCCAAGCAAAATCCATTTTTAATGCAAAAAGAAACTAACCTGCCTAAACCGACGGAGCCACTACCGACGTTAGAGCTTCTGTATCACCCAGAAAAGCGTGAACACTTTATTGACCGAGAGGCATTAGAGGAGGTTGCTCGTTTGGTTGAATCTAAACTCGCGGATTACAAAATCCAAGCGCAAGTGGTTGATATCTTTCCGGGGCCGGTTATCACTCGTTTTGAATTAGATTTAGCTCCAGGCGTAAAAGTGAGCCGTATTTCTAGCCTATCGATGGATTTGGCGCGTTCCTTATCGGCAATGGCGGTGAGGGTGGTTGAAGTGATCCCCGGTAAACCTTATGTTGGTCTTGAACTGCCAAACATGAGTCGTCAAACCGTCTATTTGTCAGATGTTATAAAAAGCCGTCAATTCCAAGAAGCGAAATCGCCCACGACCATCGTTTTAGGGCAAGACATTGCAGGCGAAGCATTGGTCGCGGATTTAGCCAAAATGCCGCACGTGTTGGTGGCTGGTACAACAGGCTCAGGTAAGTCGGTTGGGGTCAACGTGATGATCCTCAGCATGCTTTATAAAGCGAGCCCAGAAGACGTTCGCTTTATTATGATTGACCCGAAAATGTTAGAGTTATCGATCTACGAGGGTATTCCTCACCTGTTAGCTGAAGTCGTGACTGACATGAAAGACGCATCAAATGCTTTACGTTGGTGTGTGGGTGAAATGGAACGTCGTTATAAATTAATGTCTGTGCTTGGTGTGCGTAACATCAAAGGCTTCAATGATAAGCTAAAAATGGCTGCTGCTGCTGGCCACCCCATCCACGATCCTTTGTGGAGAGAAGGGGACAGTATGGAGAGTGAACCGCCACTGCTGGAAAAACTGCCTTACATTGTCGTGGTTGTTGATGAATTTGCTGATCTGATGATGGTGGTGGGTAAAAAAGTAGAAGAGTTGATCGCACGTTTGGCACAAAAGGCTCGTGCTGCGGGTATTCACCTTATTTTGGCCACTCAGCGCCCATCGGTTGATGTGATCACCGGTTTAATCAAAGCGAATATTCCGACCCGCGTTGCGTTTACCGTTTCGACTAAAACTGACTCAAGAACTATTTTGGACCAAAGTGGTGCAGAATCACTGCTCGGTATGGGCGATATGCTCTATCTACCACCGGGTTCTAGCCACACGATCCGGGTTCACGGTGCGTTTGCCTCGGATGAAGATGTGCATGCGGTGGTAAACAACTGGAAAGCACGCGGTAAGCCGAACTACATAGAAGAGATCACTTATGGTGACCAAGGACCAGAAGCCTTGCTACCCGGTGAGAAGATGGAAAGTGATGAAGAAGTGGATCCGCTATTTGATCAAGTGGTTGAACATGTAGTGGAAACGCGTCGAGGTTCAGTTTCAGGAGTGCAACGCCGATTTAAAATCGGTTACAACCGTGCTGCAAGAATTGTAGAGCAGTTGGAAGCACAAGGTATTGTGAGCGCTCCCGGTCATAATGGTAATCGCGAAGTACTATCGCCAGCGCCGCCGCGAGATTAATCACGGTCATTGTAGGCAACACAAACAAAACAGCGCCACCCATGATGCCATGAGCGGCGCTGTTTCAATTTAGCTAGCATAAACTCTCGCCAGCCTTGCTAACCGGCTATTTTTCTTGCATCAGCCCCACCAGTGCTTGTTGCGTGTCAGATATTTGCTGCTGCGCGGATGGTGTACTGCCAATTCCCAATTGTTGTTTAGCTTCATCTTCAGAGAGACCTAAGTGGCAACACAGTAAATCAATCGCCATTTGATAGTTGCTCGTTTCAGCCATGATGCTGTCCTTTGTCCGTCGAAAATGTCTGTTTCCCATGCAATGTAGTCACTTTAGCTGGGACTCTCAATACGACCAAAGTCTTATGCGTTCAGTTGCTCATCACGTGCTGTAAGGGTAGGTTAACCATCTTGCTATTCAATAACAGATTTTAGAAAACTCGGCGTCAGACATTAAATGTTTCAATTTATCGCTTAACCTTGTTTTTCAAATCTTAGACTATATGTATATGAAAAATTGTGTAGGTTCATGCTAGCGTCGCTTGCAGCCTACACTCATAATAAGATTTTCATTCGGAGATAAGTAATGAAGCGAGTCATGTTATTTCTAGCAACCAACCTTGCGGTGGTTCTGGTTCTTAGCCTTGTATTAAATATTGTTTATGCTGTGACGGGGATGCAGCCGGGCAGTTTATCTGGCTTGCTCGTCATGGCCGCGTTGTTTGGTTTTGGCGGCTCATTTATTTCATTATTGATGTCAAAGAGCATGGCTCTGCGCTCGGTAGGTGGAATGGTGATTGAAAGTCCACGTAACGAAACTGAGCACTGGTTATTGCAAACTGTAAGTCGTCAAGCTCAGCAAGCGGGTATTGGTATGCCAACGGTAGCAATTTATGATTCACCGGACATCAACGCTTTTGCAACCGGAGCTAAACGTGATGATTCTCTCGTCGCTGTTTCAACGGGGCTATTGCACAGCATGACGCGTGACGAGGCCGAAGCGGTATTGGCGCATGAAGTGAGCCACATTGCCAATGGCGATATGGTTACGATGACTTTAATGCAAGGAGTGGTTAACACCTTCGTTATTTTCTTATCGCGCTTTATCGCAAACATCGTGTCGTCTCGTGATTCAGAAGAGGGTGGCGGTAGCAATATGATGGTTTATTTTGGCATCTCTATGGTGCTGGAATTGGTATTTGGCTTCCTCGCGAGCTTTATTACGATGTGGTATAGCCGTCATCGCGAATTCCACGCCGACGCAGGTGCAGCAAAGCTTGTGGGTAAACACAAGATGATTGCGGCGTTAGAGCGTTTAAAAATGGGGCAAGAATCTCAATTAGAAGGTTCCATGATGGCTTTTGGTATCAACGGTAAACGTTCAATGACGGAATTATTGATGAGTCACCCGCCGCTTGATAAACGCATCGCCGCTTTGCGCAATAGTTAATCTAAGCTAACTAAAAAGAGAAGGCCAGCGAATTACGCTGGCCTTTTTGATCGTCGTAACTATTGGAATTTTGGTCTTTATTTTCTTTTTTGATCTTAATTCCTTGCAACCACGTATGCATTGAAAAGATACAAAGTTATACAAGAAATATTTTGTATAACTAAGCGACTTGTACTATTTTGTACATGTGAAGTTTTTGTATAACTTATGGAAACGTACAATGGATGTCGAATCGGTTGCTCAAGTTTATCGTCAACTCAACAAAGAGAACTTGCCTTTATTACGTCAGGTTTATCACGACAATGTCCTTTTTGAGGATGCCGCTCATCGAATAGAAGGTTGGCGTGCGCTATCGGATTATTTTGCTCTTTTGTATCAGAACGTAGAGCGTTGTGATTTTACCATCCATGATCACCAGCAAGTCGGTGACGGCGGCTTTCTCACATGGACTATGTCTTTGCAGCATCCTCGGCTAGCTCGTGGAAAACTTATACAAGTGCAAGGGATGAGCCATCTCAAGTTTCAAGACAACCAAGTTATTTATCACCGTGATTACTTCGACTTGGGAGAAATGCTCTATGAGCACATTCCGCTGCTGGGAAGTGTTATTCGTTCGATCAAACAGAGGTTAGGGCAATGAAGAGTGTACTTATCACGGGAGCCACTTCTGGTATTGGTTATCAGCTAGCTGTTGATTATGCAAAAACGGGTTGGCAAGTTATTGCTTGTGGGCGTAACCAAGCCAAGCTTAATCAAATGCATCAAGAGTATCCGCAGATCCAAGGCATTTCGTTTGATATTACCGATTTTGAGCAAACGAAATCGGCTTTATCGCAACTGCCTTTTACTCCTTCACTGTGGATCCTCAACGCTGGCGATTGCGAATACATCGATCATGGTCAAATGGATTCACTTCGGTTTAAGCGTGTGTTTGACGTAAACGTTTTGGGTTTAGCTCATTGCATTGAAGCTATACAGCATCACTTTGTTGCTAACCACCGTGTGGCGATCGTTGGTTCCATCGCCAGTGAAATCGCGCTGCCAAGAGCAGAAGCCTATGGCGCTTCTAAAGCGGCGGTTAGTTACCTAGCACGCTCGCTCATGCAAGATTGGCGAGCGCAAGGTGTTGCTGTGACGATGATCTATCCTGGGTTTGTTGCCACGCCTTTGACTGATAAAAATAGTTTTTCGATGCCAATGATGGTCAGTGCCGAGTATGCATCGCAGGCGATTCGCCGTGGGTTGGAAAAAGGCAAAACCACCCTCTATTTTCCGGCCCGTTTTACGAGCCTATTACGTTTGATTGGCAGCTTACCTTACGCATGGCAAGGCAAATTAGTTGCGGCATTACTTAAATAACGATCTGTTTTGTAATTAAAGGAATTGAGTATGAAAATCGCCATTATTGGTAGCGGTATTTCCGGGTTAACATGCGGTTATTATCTGCATAAACATCATGATGTTACCGTGTTTGAAGCCAATCATTACATTGGTGGGCATACCGCCACCGTCGATATTGAGCTCGATGGTCAAAATCATGCAGTTGATACTGGTTTTATCGTGTACAACGACCGGACCTACCCAAATTTCATCGCAATGATGAATGAAATTGGCGTAAAAGGCATTCCGACTCAAATGAGCTTCAGTGTGCGTAATGATGCGAATGGGCTGGAATATAACGGTCATACCGCAACTACGTTGTTTGCACAAAAGCGGAACTGGTTAAACCCTGTCTTTTATCGCTTTATTTTTGAAATCATTCGCTTCAATCGGTTAGCGAAACAGCAAGCAGAACAAGCGCATCAATCAATGCAAACCTTAGGTGATTTCTTATTTGAGCACCAATTTTCTGACTATTTTTGTGAAAATTATATTTTACCGATGGGAGCGGCAATTTGGTCATCTTCCTTGGCTGATATGCGGGTTTTTCCGTTAAGTTTCTTTTTGCGTTTCTTCCTCAACCATGGCCTGCTAGAGATCACTAACCGACCACAATGGTATGTGGTTGAAGGCGGATCGCGCGCGTACATCGAACCCTTGACGCAAGGTTTTAAAGATAAGATTCATCTTGATAGCCCAGTTACACAAGTCAAACGCGGCTCGGCAGGTGTCGAGCTCATTGTTAATGGGCAATCACACCACTTTGATCATGTGATTTTTGCATGTCACAGCGATCAGGCATTAGGTATGTTAGAGCAACCGACAGAGGCTGAGCAAGAAGTGCTCGGTGTAATGCACTATCAAGCTAATGAAGTCACTCTACATACCGACACATCACTGCTGCCTAAGCGAAAAGCCGCTTGGGCAGCTTGGAACTATTGGCTTGATGGCAGTCCAGATCAAGAGTCGCGTTTACCAGCGCTGACCTACAATATGAATATCTTGCAGCATATTAAAGGCGCTCATACTTTTTGTGTATCGCTCAACAGCGGTGACCGCATTTCTGATGAGAAAGTTTTACGACAGTTTACTTATCACCACCCGGTATTCACCACGCAATCTATCGCGGCTCAGCAACGCAAGCCTGAAGTTAACGGTGTGAATAACACTTGGTACTGTGGCGCTTATTGGCGCAATGGTTTTCATGAAGATGGCGTGACCAGTGCGCTGGATGTGGTGACACAACTTGAAGCGCAAGCGCAGCAGTTAAAAGGCGCGGCGTGATGGAGACTGAGCCCAACAGTTGTTTGATGGTTGGCATGGTACGTCATCGACGCTTTACACCGATTGAACATGCGCTCAATTATCCATTGTTTATGCCGTGTATTGATCTCGATGAACTGGAGCAGCTGAGTGATTCAGTTTGGGGGTTTGGCGAAAAATGGTGGCACTGGGCGCGTTTTCAGCGAGCCGATTATCTTGGTGAAGGGGATTTAAAACAGTGCATACAAGATAAAGTTCATGAGCTGACGGGCGACCGCTGTTCCGGAAAGGTGATGGCAGTATGTCACCTTCGTTATTTAGGAATCTATTTCAGCCCGGTTAATTTCTACTATCTTTATGATCAACAAGGTGAATGGCAATACTTGTTGGCCGAAGTGAGTAATACACCTTGGAATCAACGGCACTACTACGCGGTGAAAGCACAAGCGGGAGAAGAGCAGCAACAGTGGCGTCATCAAAAGGCGTTTCATGTTTCTCCCTTCAATCCTATTGATCAGCAATATCATTGGAAGTTGAAGCCGCTTGGTTCGTCATTGAGTGTGCATTTGGAATGCCATAAAGAAGGTAAAGTTTTCGATGCGACTTTATCGATGAAGGCACAACCATTTAATTCAAAAAATTTACTCAAGTTATTGATCAAAACACCCGTAATGGCCGTAAAAGTGACAATAGGTATTTACTGGCATGCTTTAAAGCTGTGGCTTAAAGGAGCACCTTTCTACTCCAATCCACATTCATAAATACGCAAGATCTACACAGAGACAGTGTCTAAATAACAATAACAAGGAGAACGCTCAATGCTTAATTCACAAACTCTCGCGTTGCCCAAGCAACTGACAGGGTTGCAAAAGAGTGCAAGAAGCTTCATTTTTCGCTGTCTACAGCGTTTAGACGTCGGCACTTTAACCATCATTGAAACCTTTTCCAATGAAGGCGCGTCCAGTCAGGAGACTTTTGGTGTACTTAAAGAGCATCAACCCCATGCAACTATTGAAATACATCATCCTCATTTTTATGCTCGTTTATTAAAAGGGGGTAGTATTGCAGCGGGTGAAGCTTACATGGATGGTTGGTGGGATAGCCCGAATTTGACCAGCCTAATGGAACTGATGGCTCGTAATGTCAGTGCATTAGATGGCATTGAAGCTCGCAGTAGTGTGTTGACCAAACTTTTTTATAAAGTCAGCCATTGGCTCAACCGAAATTCAATCGATAAAGCCAAAGAGAATATTCATGCCCACTACGATCTAGGCAATGATCTCTACCACACCTTTTTAGACAGTAATATGCTCTATTCCAGCGCGTTGTTTTTGCATCCGGATGAAACGTTAGAGCAGGCGCAAATCAATAAAATGGAACGTTTGTGCCAGCAGTTGCAACTCAAAGCAAGCGACCACGTGATTGAGATTGGCACCGGTTGGGGTGCGATGGCGATTTACATGGCCAAAACTTACGGCTGTCAGGTCACGACGACGACCATTTCTGAAGAGCAGCATTACTACACCGCGCAGCAGATAGAGCGGCAGGGGCTGGAGAGTCAAATCACCTTGCTCAAGCAAGATTACCGCCTGCTACAAGGTCAGTACGATAAATTAGTCTCGATAGAGATGATCGAAGCGGTCGGTAAAGAGTACCTCGCCTCTTATATTGAAAAGTGCCAGTCACTGCTAAAACCCAATGGTTTGATGGCGATTCAAGCCATTACCATTGCTGATCAACGTTATGATTATTACAGCAATAATGTCGATTTCATTCAGAAATACATTTTCCCCGGCGGTTTTTTACCCTCAATTACTGCATTGACAACGGCGGCGACACAGCACAGTGATTTAGTGGTTCGCAACATGTTTGATCTTGGTCCTGACTATGCGCATACGCTTGCTCATTGGCGTCACCGTTTTGAGCTTGCAAAACATCAGGTTTCACAACTTGGGTATGATGAGCGATTCACGCGTATGTGGCGTTACTATTTCTGCTACTGCGAGGGGGGATTTTTAGCAAAATCCATCAGCACTGTACATATGACTTTGCAAAGACCGATGTAATGAAGACGCTGTTTGCTGTCTCTCTTTGGTTTCAAGCGATCTGGTTTGTTGCTGTGTTGGGGACAGAACGTTTGCAGTGGTTGGCATTGGCCATGATGTTAGCCGCATTTATGTTTTCCTTGCGGCACTTCTCTTATCCTTTGGAAAGGGTGATTGCGTTAACCATGTTGGGTATTGTTATCGATACCCTTAATCAGTATTTCGGATTATTACGCTTTGCTACTAATGACTTTCCCATTTGGTTAATGGTGTTGTGGGGTGCTTTTTCTTGGTATGCCTCCCATTTAGTGGTGCTGCTGAAACGTTATCCATCCAAACTCATTTGTTTGGTGGTCGGCGTGTTAGGTAGTTTAAGTTATTGGGCGGCAGAACGTTTAGGCGCTGTACATTTTGATTGGCCATTGGGTTTGACTATGGCCATCTTGTGGCTGCAGTGGGTGATGATCGGTGCATTGATACTTAGGATATTTAGCGATGATGTTAGCAAAGAGAAATAGGCTAAGAAAATTCAACCTGTTACTGATAGTGATTGCCTTTCACAGCTTGGTGAATAATGCTTTTGCGGCGGTGGCAGACGATAAACTGACCGAGTGGCAAACTTGGCCAGTGATTGGCCAAGCGAATTTAAGCTGGTTATGGCTAGATATTTATTTCTCGCAGCTGCGTACCCCATCAGGGCAGTACGAGCAAGGAAGCGATTTATCACCCCATCCCTTGGCGCTTGAAATTGAATATCAGCGCGACATCAGTAGTAAACAGCTGGTGGAATCGACCGCAGAGCAGTGGCAAAAACTCAAACTAACCGAGCAACAAATTGCACCGTGGCTGGTGCACCTATCGTCCATTTTCCCCAGCGTTACTGAGGGCGATCGCTTGATTTACACCTCCGATGGGCAGCAGGGCGCTTTTATTTTTCATCCTAAGAATGGTGTTCAAGCCCAGGTTGGTACAGTAGCCGACGAAGCGTTAAATGACGCCTTTCTCGCGATATGGTTGTCGCCACAGACGCAATACCCACACTTACGCAAGCAATTGATAGGAATGCAACCATGAAAGCGATAGCCAGACGCAGTTATCTGTTACTTCTACTTTGGTTAGTGGGGTGCAGCGCTGATCTCACTCAATACCAATCCACGCAACCTAAGTTTGATCTATTTGAGTACTTCTCTGGTCGAACGTTCGCATGGGGGATGGTGCAAGATTATACGGGGATGCAAACGCGTCGTTTCGAGGTTGCCATCGACGGAACAGTTGAGGGGAATAAACTCACTTTGGTTGAAGACTTCAATTTTGATGATGGTGAAAAAAGCCAAAGAGTATGGGTGATTGAACGTTTTTCTGATGGAAAATATATCGGTCAAGCGGATGATGTATTAGGCCAAGCCCAAGGGGAAGAAGTGGGTAACGCTTTGCGTTGGCAATATGATTTTTCCTTACCTTATGGTGATTCTACGCTAACCGTTACCTTTGACGACTGGCTTTATCGGCAAGATGAAAAGCGGGTGTTTAACCTGACTAAAATTAAAAAATTTGGTATCGAGGTCGGTAAACTAACGCTGCTCTTTGAAAAACAATAAGGCTCCGTAAGGAGCCTTATTGTGCTGATCATATGGCTTTGGAATTATCTCTGTTCTGCGCGTGGCGCTCTTGGCTTAGAGGCTTGAGCAAACGGTTTGCCTTTACTTGTCGGGCGAGAGTGCGCAGGTTTAGATGCGACGCCTTGGTTTTTCTTACCGTTGTCTGTCGCGCTGTTAGCGCGTGGTTTGTTTGGCGATTTGCTTGGTGAAGTAGCGTTCTCTTTACGCGGGTTAAGAGCATCAAAACCCGGCTGAGTTTTGGTGTGTTTGGTCGCAAAACGGTTCGCTCCGTGACGGCCAGATTTACGACGCTGCGCAGGCGTGAGTGCATCGACATCATTCGCAGGCACTAAGCAGTTAGGTTTATCACCAATCAAATGCTTTTTACCCATGTTGATCAAGGCTTCACGGATAATCGGCCAGTTTAATGGGTCATGATAGCGTAACAGCGCTTTGTGCAGCCTGCGTTGACGCTCCCCCTTCGCGACAGTCACTTCTTCACGTTTTTTGTATTTCACACGTTTGAGCGGGTTAGTCTCTGAGTAATACATCGCGGTTGCATTACACATTGGCGATGGATAGAAGTTCTGCACCTGATCACACTCAAAATTGTTTGATTTTAGCCACAGTGCCAAATTGAGCATATCTTCATCTTCCGTACCGGGATGCGCGGAAATAAAGTACGGGATGAGGTACTGTTTCTTACCTGCTTCAGCGCTGTACTTCTCAAACATCTCTTTGAAGCGATTATAGGTGCCCATACCCGGTTTCATCATCAGATCGAGCGGATTCTTCTCGGTATGTTCTGGGGCGATCTTGAGATAGCCTCCTACGTGATGCGTGACCAATTCACGCACATATTCAGGAGATTCAATCGCCAAGTCATAACGCACACCAGAGGCGATCATCACTTTTTTAATGCCTTTGACTTTGCGCGCTTCACGATAGAGATCAATCGTATGTTTGTGGTCGGTATTGAGCTTATGGCAAATTCCGGGGAAAACACACGATGGGCGGCGGCAGTTCATCTCAGCTTTAGGATCACTACAACCTAAACGGTACATGTTCGCCGTTGGCCCACCCAAATCCGAAATGGTTCCAGTAAAGCCGGGAACTTTATCGCGGATCTCTTCCATCTCATTCAAAATCGACTCTTTTGAACGGTTTTGGATAATGCGCCCTTCATGTTCGGTAATCGAGCAGAATGAACAACCACCAAAGCAGCCACGCATGATATTAACCGAGGTTTTGATCATGTCATAAGCAGGAATTTTACTTTTACCATACATAGGGTGAGGCACGCGTGCGTAGCTCAGGCCAAACACGTAATCCATCTCTTCTGTGGTGAGTGGGATCGGGGCTTGGTTGACCCACAACTCACGGTCGCCATGGCGCTGGATCAGCGCCCGGCCAGAGTAGGGGTTGGTTTCTAAATGCAGTACACGGCTTGCATGCGCGTATAAAATCCGGTCATTATTGAGCTTTTCAAAAGCAGGCAAACGAACCGCTGTTGTAGCGGCATCATGGCGAGAAGGACGAATGGTGATTGGCTTTGCTTCGGCTTCTTTTTCTTGATTAGTTTCACACTGCGTTTCCACCGCGTAAGGGTTCACCGGAACAAACGCTTTACCTGGTTTCTCAATGCGTGATGAGTCAATGATGGTGTAATGTTCAGGCTCAGCGGCCAGGTTCACTGCTGTGCCGCGAATATTGGTCATATCAGCGATATTATCGCCATTGGCCAAGCGGTGCGCTACTTCAACCAATGCGCGCTCTGCGTTACCAAACAGCAGTATGTCGGCTTTGGCATCAAACAGCACAGAACGACGCACTTTGTCTGACCAATAATCATAATGGGCAACGCGACGTAAGCTGGCTTCGATACCACCGAGCACCAGTGGCACATCTTTATAAGCCTCACGACAACGCTGTGAATAGACAAGCGTGGCGCGATCTGGACGTTTGCCACCTTCATTATTGGGTGTGTACGCATCATCATGACGTAATTTTTTGTCAGAGGTGTAGCGGTTGATCATCGAATCCATGTTGCCGGCCGTGATGCCAAAAAACAGGTTGGGTTTTCCCAGCGCCATGAAAGCGTCTTTATTTTGCCATTGCGGCTGGGCAATGATCCCAACGCGAAAGCCTTGCGCTTCGAGTAAACGGCCAATGATCGCCATACCAAAACTGGGGTGATCCACATAAGCGTCACCCGTGACGATCACGATGTCACAGCTGTCCCATCCTAGGGCATCCATCTCCTTTTTACTGGTTGGCAGGAAAGGTGCGGTTCCAAAGCACTCTGCCCAGTATTTTTTATATTGATGAATAGGAGTGACGTTGCTGTGCATATTTTGACCTCTGATTAATGAGCCGCGCATTATAACGACTTGCACTGGTAGTATCTAGCGGAACATTGGCTTTGCGTTCTATTTATAAAGAAAATTATTAATAAAGTGAGTGGTAAGTGTGTCGGAGAGATACTAAGTGATATGTGATAAAAAGGATGCACCAATAGTAAAAAGGTCAACCAGTAATAAAACGGGTTGACCTTTAGACGAGAGTTAGTGGCTCAAGTAACGACGTCGAATCAATAAGGCGGCCAGCATTGACAATAAAGTCATTCCACCAGTACTACCGCCGCCTGAACCTCCTGAAAGTGGGGGTAAGGTAAAGGAGTAAGGCTTTTCATATTTCAAATTTTTGATGTAAGCCGCATCACTGCCGGTTGGTGTGCTTGATGTCTTTACGTATTCAAAGCGGATATCGTTGACTTCATCATCCAAATATAGCGTTCTGCTGCCACTACGTTCACCATCTTCGATTATGTAAGTGCTACCGTTCACTTTCACAATTAAGGAATCATAAATAAAAGTAGAGGAGACTTGGAAATCAAAACTTACTTTTCCTTTAGGGACGTTTTCAAGAAACAAAACCGATCTCGCTTTATCGTTCATAATGGCAGAACGTAGCCAACCATCTTCTTCTAGCCAAGGGTTTACATTCACACTAAGACTGCTATTGGGTACGGTAATTAACCCCTCTAGTGATTTTGAAGCAGGTTGTAGAACCGTATTGAGCTTTAGTGACGAGGTGACGCTTCCTAAATTTAGTGGGCTTTTAGTGTCAATCTCTAAGCGCACATCAGCAGGTGTCATTGAATCAATGGTATAAGAAACATCAACATAACATTGGCTACTCGGAGCCAAGCCTTGTGAACAGTTTTCGGCTGTGATATTTGCAGAAGCTGGAGACAGTGTGACGTTGTTTGCGGTAATAATCTCATCAGAGCCGTTTACAAAATGAAAGCGATGGGTGTAAGTGCCGTACTTAATCTCGCTTTGGTATTGAGATTGACGAAAAGAAACACCTGACGTTCTTTGATCCAGCCAATCATTGAAATAGTCGACCTTGCTATAAACGCTAGCAGCACCTGCTAATCCGCAGCCACGTCCCCAACTGATAACACCATATTGAATAAAGTCATCACCCTCTTTAACAAAGATAGGGCCGCCGCTGTCACCTTGACAGGCATCTTGTGGAAAACTGCTCGTACAAAAAGCGTCATTTCCTATACGAGGGTAGTCGCTGCCACCTAAAGCTTTGCATGCTGCTGTATCCATTAACGACACCTCTGCTTTACGCAATAGTGAAGAAGGATTGCTCGATTTATTCAACCATTGGCTGTATTTCGTTGTACCAAAGCCAATAATTTCCAGAATCGAGCCAACGGCTATACTATCAAAATCACCAGTATTAGGTCTTTTGATTGCTTGGATTGGTAATGCACGTTCCAATTCAAGAATAGCGATATCGTTGAATTTTTCGGTATAGCCAGCATGAGTTTCATCATCATAAGCCTCATGATAATAGATTTGCTTGACTTTCACCCGGCGACCAGAATTAGTGCGTAAGTCATACGCTCCAACCGTCACTTCAATATCCTCTGCATTGAGCGGGTTTTTTCCTGCTACGCAGTGAGCGGCGGTAAGTACATACTTATCACCCAAGTAGCTGCCACCACAAAAAGAGCTTTTAAGAGTTGAATAGTGTAAGGCAACCATAAAGGGAAAGCTACCCGCGTCAGCAGGAGTTCCATTGATGATTCTAGTTGATATTCCGGATTCCGTTCCAGAAGCACTGAACTGAAAAGATGTAAACAGAAGCGCTCCTAGCGCGACTGAAAAAAGGGGTTTGTTCATGAGTACCTCGGATTAGTTTTTCCAGCACCTCTTAGGTGTGGGAACGGTACCATATAGAGGCTGATGAATCTCGTCAATCAGTAATAATTATCATATCGACAAGATATATTAATCAGATAAGGCAAGTTAATGTATTTTGTTAGCTTATTTAATGAACAGGTCGGCTAATTTGTGTTCGTAATTTTATTTCGATGATGACAATTCTAGGCTACTCCTTTTGAGGTGTATTGATGTTCGGCGTTTTTTATATGGCTTGTCTGGCCTAAAATAATAAATAAGCAACTGAATTTACATCATTAGTGCTAACTCACGGCTTGTGATTAAGTTTTGCTCTATGCTGTGGCCATTAATGGTAAATCATTTGAATGAGTTGGAGTCTATATGGCACAGGTGAAGTCTCAAGAGCTACGAGAAAAGGCAGACCTTCGAGAACCGCCAGTGGCTCGATATGATGCGATTGATTGGTCGTTTAACCTAACGACTTCCGAATTTATTTGTGATCTGAAAGCGGCGAATGCGTTACTTCATTCCCGTGTTTCGATAGCCAATATTCAAGAATTATTGCGTTATATGACGCCGAGCAAAGCTGCAGAGATGAAGCGCTGCTTCAAGTATGTGATTGAAAGTGGCAAAAGCCATGCCTTAAATTGCAACCTTGTTATTTCGGATCAGGCGTTAACTTATGTGGAGATTTTTATCGAGCGTACTTCTCTCACGCAGTTGCAAGGTACGATTCGACCGCTGCTCAAACTGGAATCATTGCAAGAGGTGGCCAAGCTTTTTGAAGGAGTGTTTGATAATACACATCATGGTTTGATCCTAACCGACGATCAAACGCAGGTTTTGGCTTGTAACCACTATTTTGAGCAGCATTCAGGTTTCAAACAAAACGAGCTACTTGGGTTAAAAGCCAACGTATTTAATGCAGGCAAGCATTCCAAAGAGTTTTACCAATCGATGTGGCATGACATCAACACCAAAGATCATTGGAGCGGTGTCATTCTCAATCGTCGGGCATCTGGGCTGGTTGCACCACAAGAATTAACTATTCAAAAAATAGTACTGCAAGATGGCCGAGTGTTCTTTGTAGGGATGACGCTTGATTTAGCCGATAATCTTCACCGCGTAGCCGATACGGCACTTGGGGATATCGATCTTTTGACGCAACTGCCTACCGAACAAAAGTTTAAAGCCTTGCTCGAAACATATTGCATGGAGTACCCCAAAGGCCAAACACAAATTGTTTTGGCTTTTCAACCTGCGTTTGAATCAGATCGACACCATGTAGAAACTTTAATGCTTTCCAGTTTTTTGGCGCGCTGTAAAGAAGCTAAGTTGGTGGGCTATGTGGGAAAAGATATTTATTTAGTGAGTTTGAGCTGTTTAGAGTGCCAAAAAAACACAGATTTTCGTCTCATCCAGCATGCGATCCGCCGCTTTATGAAAGAGTTAAAGAACGAATCCAGCTCACATACCGCGATTATTAATGGCCGAATTGGTGTGTCTGTTTTAGGGTTCGATGCAAAAACGCCAGCTCGAATGGTGACGCATGCGATGCAAGCAATGCTTGAACAACATGCAGGGGAAGCGCGTAACATCAGTTTCTATCACAGTGAAATACATCAACAAGTGAAACGTAGAAAAAACTTGGAAGACAGAGTCGCTAAAGCGATTGCGCAGAAAGACTTGGAGATACACTACCAACCGATTGTCGATACTAAAACATGGAACATTGCGAAATTCGAAGCGTTATGCCGTTTTAAGCCTGTGCCCGATTTACCTTTTACCACGCAAGAAATGATTGGTATCGCGGAAGATCTGGATTTGATTGCCGAGCTTGATCGTTGTGTCAGTATCTTGTCTTTGCAAGATTTACCAAAGATAAAAACCTTGTTTGGCCAAGGTGTTGGGGTAACAATCAACCGCTCTTTCAATACCAAAATGGATGCGACGCAGATTTTAACCAATACCATGGAGATCATTGATCGCTACACGGATACGCCTCAATCAGTCACCATTGAGCTAACCGAAAGCGCCTATTTTGATAGTCAATCTCATCAGGTTGATGCCCTCAATGCTCTTCGATCGCGTGGCGTAACGGTTGCGATTGATGATTTTGGTACGGGTTATTCCTCTTTTACCTACCTCAGTGATTGCAATTTTGATTATTTAAAAATAGATCGCGAGTTTGTCACAGACATTCAGGTCAACAGCAATAAGTACAGCATTGTTAAAATGATCACTGAGCTGTCGCACACACTCGGCGTGAAAGTGGTTGCTGAAGGGGTGGAAACAGAGCATGAGGTTTGGGTGCTTAAATCATTGGGTATTGACTACATACAAGGCTATATTTTTTCAAAACCACTACCGCTTAAGGAACTGGTTCGGGCCAAGGAGTATCGTAACCGTTTTGCGTATTCAGGCGCTAAAGTGGAACAAGAGCGAAAGCCCAACTGTTTGCTCAATCTGTTCAAAGAGGGGAAACCACATTTGGATCCCAGTGAGCCAATCTCTCTTGCTTATCAGTATATTAAAGCGACTAAAGTTGATGTGCTGCCAGTCGTCAATCAAGGAGAGTGTGTTGGCATCGTCGATGTGGCCTCACTCAATTTATATCTGACGCCGAACATGGGGACCGATCTTGAAACCACGCGTGAAGCGGCCGTATGGCGTAAGCCCGTGAATCAGATCATGAAATTTCATTTCACTCAGCTTGACGCGTACACCGAGCTGAATCAAGTGGTGAATTTGATCGAAAAAGGGCATGCGTTTCCATGGGTACTGGTCGATAACACTCGTTACAAAGGCTTATTGACTCAAGCGGACGTGCTGAGGTATTTGGCCGAAAGTCAGTAACCTTCTCTGGGCATCCGCGCTTACTCTTTGCTATTATCGCGCCCAGATGTTTCCAGATGATGTTTAGATTATGATTCAAACCTTACTTTCTGTTTTTTCACCCATGCTGCTCGGTGCGCAAATCTTACTGACGTTAGTGCTGGTCAAAGGGGATATTTGTCCTGGACAACGTGGCCGTATTCATCGCGTCTTGCCAGCCATTGGTGTGCTTTGGTTGGCAGTGGCTTCACTAAAAATTGAAGCCTTTTTGGTCGTCTTTTCCATCTTCTATTTCTATTCACAAGTTCAAACCAAGAAAACTCGAGATGAAGGCCCGTTATGGGCACTGTATTTGGCGAATGGCCTTGCCTTGGCTTATGTCGCGATTCAGATATCAGAGCAGGGTCATTGGTCAGCTTCTATCGCCATGTTGCTGTTGGTTGGTTTGTTGGGCGCGAGTTTCTCGCACCTTCTACTAACGATAGCGCGCTCGCGTTTACAAGCTTTCCATCGAGTTCTACCCGTTGTGGGCATTCTCTGCTCGATGGGGATCGCTTTATGCGTTGTGCCGCACGCGTACGGGTTAGATGACGAAACGTTGGCTCAAGCAACATTGCCGTTACTAACGACATTCGGTTTCATGATTGCAGGTATTATCGTGTGGTGCTGGTATATCTTGTTTGCCAAAAGCGCTGAGAAAATTCAATTAACGGCAGCCTTGTTATTGATGCTGGCAGCCAGTATTTGTTTTCAAGGTTTGTTTAATCTCTAGACCTGGGTCACTCTTTAGTGCGAATTTTACCGCTAGTCTTTAGTGGTCTCTTTGCTATAGGAGTGAGCCATGGATTTGAGTAACGTCAGCCGTTTTGATAGCAATATATTACTTGGCATCGTCAATGAGAAGCTACGCTTAGAGTGTGACAGCTTCGAAGAGCTTGCCAGTATGTATGAAATGGATAGAGAAAATGTAGTCGGTAAGCTGGATGTTTTAGGTTACCAATACGACCCACTGACCAACCAATTTAAAGCGAACCAACGCTAGTGCTAAGCAGCGTGCAGTGACAGTTAACCAACCACACTGTCATTCAAATAGCCATGTCGACACGACGAATAGTTTAAGCCATCTTGATCCCGTCAAGGTGGCTTTTGCATTGTTGGCGCGCGGTGGCAAAAAAAGCTTGTAAATAGTGGCGATCTTTTTCTCTGTGGCGTGTTGCGGCAAATAGTCGACGCCATAAACCTTTCCCTAGTGGCTTGCTGGTAATAAGCCCCTGCCTAGAGAACTCGCTGATGGCCCAATTTGGCAGTGCTGCCACACCTAATCCAGCAGAGACCATTTGTACTAGCATCAAAGTGTTGTCGGCTTGTTTCCACTTCGCGGGTTCAACACTAGCAGGTTGTAGAAAGTGTTTCACCACATCCAAACGCTGCTTTTGTACGGGGTAAGTGAGCATCGTTTGTGAGGCGAGATCCTCTGGTTCAATCATCGATTTTCCCGCAAGTGGGTGAGTTGTAGAGGTGATAAGGCGCATTTCAAAATCAAAGAGTGGTTCGTAATGTACCTCTGAGCGAGGCAAAATATCGGAAGTGATGACCAAATCAAGTTCGCCGGCCAGCAATGCGGGTAAAGGTTCAAAGCCAAAGCCGGACGAAAAATCTAACGTCACACTTGGCCAAGCAAGCTGGTATTCGCGCAGCGCTGGCATCAACCATTGAAAGCAAGAGTGACATTCAATCGCCATGTGTAAGCGCCCATTGACGTCTTCTTTCAAACTGGCTAAATCATTTTCAGCTCTGGCCAGCTTTGGCAGGATCTCGTCAGCCAGTTTCAGTAGGATCTCTCCTTCTGAGGTAAATTTCACTGGGCGAGTTTTACGTAGAAACAGTGGCCCGCCAATGCGTGTTTCGAGATCTTTAATCTGATGTGAAAGGGCCGATTGCGTCAAATGGAGCGCGGTAGCTGTTGAGGTGAGTGAGCCGCTGTCCCTTAAAGAAACTAAAGTCTTCAGATGCTTAAGTTCAATCATTGCTATTATTTTCCTTCATTCCTTTGAGAGAACGGTGGTTGATACCAGTATCGTGGGTCGCATCAACACGGTGACCATTCTGCTGTTCTGAGCTAAGTTACGCTTTTAATATGGAGCTGTAAACATCTAGACGTCTATTTATCTTGATGTCAATTAAAGCTCTCTGCAATCAACATGAATTTTTTTAATAAACAAGTTGAATAATTGCACCTTGTCTGTGGGTCAGTTTAGATGGATAGTCTAGCCATCCAGACATCTTTATCTCATGCGATAAAGAATCAGACACGATCAACAGCAAAAGGACTAGGGACATGGCAACGACGACTCACATCTTAGGTTATCCACGCATTGGTGAAAAACGCGAACTGAAATTTGCGTTAGAAAAATATTGGCGTGGCGAAAGCGATCAAGCGCAGTTACTGCAAGTAGGGCATGACATTCGTCAGAAAAACTGGGCTGAGCAGCAACAAGCGGGTCTGAGTTTTTCAACCGTAGGCGATTTCGCTTGGTATGATCACGTACTCACAACCACATTGCTCCTTGGACACGTTCCTAAACGTCATAAAAACGGCTTTCCTGATTTAGATACACTCTTTCGCGTTGGACGTGGTCAATCACAAGCGGGTTGCGGCTGTAGGGGAAGTGCAGCATCTGATATGACTAAATGGTTTAATACCAATTATCACTACCTTGTGCCGGAGTTCAGCCAAGACGATACGTTCGAAGTCAGCTGGCCTCAACTGTTTGAGGAAGTCAATGAAGCGTCGAAAGCAGGCCACCAAGTTAAGCCTGTACTGCTTGGCCCGCTGAGCTACCTCTACTTGGGTAAAGAGGTCGAAGAGGGATTTGATCGCCTGACCTTACTGCCTCGTTTATTGACCGCTTATCAAGCAATTTTAGCTAAGCTTGCTAAACAAGGAGTGGAATGGGTACAAATCGATGAACCTATTTTAGCGTTAGAGCTAGAAACAAAGTGGCAAGATGCATTTAAGTTGGCTTATCAAGTGATCGCTGGTGATGTAAAACTGTTACTGACTACTTATTTTGATTCGGTGCTTGATACGCTCGATAAAATCATTGAGCTACCAGTAAATGGATTGCACATCGATCTCTCCGCTTCTGCCGATCAATTGAACGCGGTACTAGAGAAATTGCCAAAAAATTGGGTACTTTCGGCAGGTGTGGTCAATGGTCGCAATGTGTGGCGCGCCGATCTTGCGACGTTATTGGCTCGTTTACAGCCAGTGAAGCAGCAACTGGGGGATCGTCTGTGGATTGCGAGCTCGTGTTCACTCTTACATAGCCCGGTCGATTTAGATCTTGAGCAGCAGCTCAGTGATGAAGTACAAAGCTGGTTTGCATTTGCCAAGCAAAAAGTGACAGAAGTTGCTTTACTTGGTAAGGCACTGGACGGTGATGACGCGGCGATTCTGGCCTGTGAAACTTATAGCCAACCGATACTTGCACGTAAAACGGCAACTCACGTTAATAAACCGCATGTACAGGCGAGAGTCAACAGCATAACGGCGGCACTCTCTGAGCGCAGTGCACCTTATTCAGAGCGCGCTCATCACCAAGCTGAATTGTTAGGGTTGCCATTTTTGCCAACGACAACCATAGGCTCATTCCCTCAAACGAGTGAGATCCGCCATCAGCGCAGTGCTTACCGTCAAGGTAAACTAGCACACGCTGATTATATCAATGCATTGAAAGGGCACATTGCCGATGCAGTAAAACGTCAAGAGGCACTTGATCTCGATGTGTTAGTGCACGGTGAAGCTGAGCGTAACGACATGGTGGAGTACTTTGCCGAAAACTTAGCTGGTTTCCAGACTACGCAATTTGGCTGGGTGCAAAGCTACGGCTCGCGCTGCGTAAAACCGGCTATCGTGGTGGCCGATATAGAACGTGAAAAACCGATTACGGTGGAGTGGTCTACTTATGCTCAATCATTGACTGCGAAGCAAATGAAAGGAATGTTGACTGGGCCTGTAACGATTTTATGCTGGACGTTTCCTCGTGAAGATATTTCTCGTCAAACCATCACACAGCAGTTGGCTTTTGCTTTGCGTGATGAAGTGGCAGACCTGCAGCAAGCGGGCATTAACATCATCCAAATTGATGAACCTGCGATTCGTGAAGGGTTGCCATTGAAGAAGCGTGACCATCAAGCATATCTGGCGTGGGCGGTTGAGGCATTTAAAATTGCGGCGGCGAGTGCGAAACCCGAAACGCAGATCCACACTCACATGTGTTACAGCGAATTTAATGAAATCATTGACTCAGTAGCGGCACTGGATGCCGATGTGATTACGATTGAAACTTCTCGCTCGAATATGGAACTGCTCAAAGCGTTTGAAGAGTTTAACTACCCGAATGAAATTGGCCCAGGTGTGTACGATATTCACTCGCCAAACATTCCCTCTCAAGAGTGGATTGAAGGTTTGTTGCGTAAAGCGGCGGAAAAAATTCCAGCAGAGAGATTATGGGTTAACCCTGATTGTGGTTTAAAAACGCGCAATTGGAATGAAGTGGAGGCAGCACTGACCAACTTAGTGTCAGCAGCTAAAGCGCTGCGCAAAGAGCTTAAACCCCAGCAAAGTTAAGCCACATTAATCTTGACAGAGGCCTCAAATGAAGCCTCTGTTTTTTACGAATAAAGTGGTGGTCATCACTAATAAGGGGAGGACTATTGTGCCGAACAAGTTGCTTTACTAATGAATTGGTCTACAACAAGTTGGCCCCGCGTATTGCGCATTTTAATTCGATAAGTTAAGCCGAGGTCGAGGTTAGCGCGTGTGGTTGAATCCGAGCAGTAGGTATTGATGCTGGTTTTCAACACTTGATCAATCGGCTTTGCTCCTTTTTGATCCTCATTGTAAATCATCATAATTTCCACCGTACTGCCTTTAGCACTGGCACGCATCACGGACAAAGGGCCAAACTCTAAGGGTAACTCAGCGCTAATCACATTCGCGCGATTACTGGCTACGGCTTCCAAATATTTTTGCTGATCACCATTCGAGCTACAACCCACCAGTACCAGCGTTGTAAACAGAGCACAGAGAATGACTTTCATCTTAAAATACTTTCTTGAAGGGTTTAACGATAACATGTTGATACACACCGGCAGCAACATAAGGATCGGCATCCGCCCATGCTTGAGCTTGTCTTAAAGAATCAAACTCAGCGATGACTGTTGACCCCGTAAACCCAGCTTCTGCTGGATTCTCCGAATCAATTGCTGGCATTGGCCCTGCGGTTAATAGACGACCTTCATCTTGCAAGGTTTGTAAGCGCTCTAAATGTTGTGGCCGGACACTCATGCGTTTTTCCAACGAGTTTTCTACGTCTTGAGAGAAAATAACGTACCACATATTGATATCCTTATTGTTTGATAATGAAGTCGAGGCCTTACTGTACTGAAACTGGCGCGTATTGAAAGCAACCAAACTGAATTTCTGTGATCAGTTGCTAGGCTTAATCGGTCGAGGGCGGCCATCAGTATCAATGGCGACATAATTGAAGGTTGCTTCACATACTTGGAAACGATCTCCCACGCTGTCGTATTTGATGGGTTTTACCCATACTTCAAGATTGACTGACATTGAAGTGCGGCCAATTTTGGTGCATTCACCATAACAACACACCACATCACCTACCTTGACGGGTTTTTTAAACGTAATGCTAGAAACAGACACAGTGACAACGCGGCCAAATGAGATCTCTTTGGCTAAAATTGCGCCAGCCAAGTCGAGTTGAGACATGATCCAACCGCCGAAAATGTCACCGTTGGCGTTAGTATCTGCTGGCATGGCTAAGGTGCGTAGCAATAATTGGCCTCTTGGGGCGCTATTTTCCTGATTCATTTTTCGACATCCACAACAACAAAACAGCGACCAAAGTGGTCGCTGAAAAATAGGGACGGATTATACCAAAGACAGCCTGTTTTGCACTCAAAGAGTCCTCTGAATGAATCCTAGCGAGAAGGTTAGTGTAATCAGTGCTCGTGCGAGGAGGGTTTGCTCTCGGAAACTTGCTTCTCTTTTGGCAGGTGTTTGTAGATAAAAACGCCCGTTAATAAGGTATAAACAAAAGTTGCGGCTAATAAGCCAAATACTTTGAAGTTGACCCAAACATCCAATGGCAGTTGATATGCAATGTAGATGTTTAGTACAGCGCAAACGCTGAAAAAGAAAACCCACGCCCAGTTGATTTTTGCCCATACGTGTTCAGGTAAGGTTAGCTCTTTGCCAAGCATTCCTTTAATGGCTGATTTGCCCATGATGTGGCTGATGGTCAAGCCCAAGGCAAAAACAACGTAAACAATGGTGACTTTCCATTTAATGAAATTGTCATCGTGAAAGAAAATCGTCATACCACCGAAGATAGTCACCATCAAAAACGTGATGATCTGCATTTTTTCAACTTTCTTATACAGTGCGTAGGTCAGGGCAATCTGTACCGCACTGGCCACGATAAGTGCCCCTGTGGCGACATAGATGTCGTACATCTTGAAAAGGGCAAAAAAGATGATAAGTGGTATAAAATCAATAAGTTGCTTCATTCGTATTTATGCTTCCGATTTAAACGTTGCGCACAGTCTAACCAAAACCGTGTCAGAGCTAAATAGAAAGAGACAATTCGAAACAAATTAACTAGAAATGGATCAGCGTTCCCAGCCGCTGGTTTCAAGTTGTGGTATTGCTCGTTTCATATCTTCTAAATAGCCTTCACTTTTTAAATTGGCGACGGCTATCTGCAATTCTTCATCTGTCATTGAAAAACAGGAATCTTTGCCAGTAATTAAGCCTAGATATTGGTGGTATTCAAATTCACTGAAATGGCCAATCCGATCGATAACCAATTCTCGGATCCCGTGGTGAATCAAACCATAATAAGTATCACGATGAATATCCATTACTCATACTCCAAGTCGATTCGTGCTAACGCCAAAAGTTTGCCGCTGCTATGTGGCACGAAAGAGGTGTCGTTTATTATAGCAATCGCAATGCCAACTTTATCGTCAGTCATAGGGCGCTTTAATGATTAACTTTAGTATGAGAACTGTTTTTTTTGCAAATTGCGATGCAAAAAGAAAGCCGCATAGGATGCGGCTTGTATTGGATCAATGATGCTCTGTGATGAGTTAGGCTTTTTGCTGCTCCAATGAGGCCTCAGTGGCTTCTTCTTCAATCAAAGCATCAACAATAACGGCACACGCGGCATCCCCTGTGATGTTGAGCGCGGTACGGATCATGTCGAAGATACGGTCTAGGGCGAACAGTAGTGGCAAACCTTCAATTGGAATTCCAGCCGCTAGCAAAACGGCTACTACAAGGAAAGAAGGACCAGGAACACCTGCCTGACCGACGGCGCCCAGTGTCGCTGTTACGATGATGGCAATGTAAGCGCCCATCGAGAGATCAATATTGAATAGCTGGGCGAAGAAAATCGCAACTAAACCGTAATAGATGGCGTTGCCAGACATGTTGATGGTGGCACCTAATGGCAGAACAAAGGCGGCAGTTGAGTTGCGTACGCCAAGGTCGTGTTCTACGGTATCCATAGTGACAGGGAGTGTCGCCATTGATGACGCGGTTGAAAGGGCTACGGCTTGAGGCTTTTTCATCGCAAGGATAAATTTCTTAGCCGACGTCTTGGTTAAGAGCTGAATCATCAGCGGGTAAGCAATAAAGCCGAAAATTAAAATGGCCGCGACATAAACGACAAACAGCTTAAATACCACCATCAGTGCACCAAAACCAAACGTGCCGACGGCTTCAGCCATCAAACCGAATACACCGATAGGCGCGATGATCATCACTTTGTTGATCATCCACACCATGGCATCAACAATGGTGTTTACGCCATTGATGATCGGGTCACGTTTTTCTTTGCTCTGTTTAGAAATGGCAATGCCAAAGAACAAACAAAAAACAAGGATTTGTAGAATGTTGGCATTATTCAGTGACTGGAAAACGTTGGTTGGGATCATACCCGTAATGGTTGCCCAAAAAGTAGGTAGTTCACCTTTTGCTGCGTATTCGGCAGAAAACATACCTTCAACGCCCGAAATATCGACGCCGATACCCGGTTGGAAGACTTCGCCCATTACCAGTGCCAGCGTTACGGCGAGTGCGGAAGTGACCGCAAAAAAGCTGAGTGTGACAAAACCGACTTTACCCGCCGCGTGGCTATTACCAAGGCCCGCAGCACCGGAAATAAGCGCAACGGCCACCAGTGGGATCACCAGCATCTTAATTAGGTTGATAAAAATGACACCCAGTGGCGAAAAGACGGCCGCATCGTGTCCCATCATGGCACCAACGGCAGTACCAATGATCATTGCAATGACGACTTGCACGCCAATGTTGCTTAACAAACTCTTTTTGTTTAACACTTCCATAACCTCTGTGCTAATTAATTGTAAATTCCTAGTGTTACCCACTACATAAATATCAATCGGTGGATAAATGTTTCGACTAGCTTTTTACACGGATATTTTACATTTAGCAATATGGTAACAAGGTAAATTGACAAGATTATTGATAGTTCATTGACATGAAACGTGGTTTTTTCAAAAAGAAAACGTTTGCTATTTGTTTTGTCAATTCAATGAGTGGTTGATTTGTGTTTTGTGAATGAATTTGGCGAGGCGTAAATGTTAAAAAAAAGATCGATTTCTTGGTTTGATTCAGAAATCGATCGGGTTGGTTTTTGCTGCAAACCAATTTATTTCAACGTTGCTGCTTTCATGCTGGAAACGAAATGGCTGAGAGTCGTTAACATTTCATCTGGCTGATTAAGTCGTTGTTCAATAATTTTCACCACTGCGGATCCCGATATTGCGCCAGCGGCACCAGCGGTGATGGCCTGTTTGACTTGCTCAGGTTCTGATATCCCAAACCCAAGCAATGCGGGTGGGGCATCAAATTGGTTCAGTCTTTCCAACAAGGCATGTACTGGCATGTTGGCTTTTGTTTCTGCTCCTGTCACACCGGATCGAGACAGTAGATAAGTATAGCCACGGCCAAGTTTGGCGACCGCGGCCAGGGTCTCATCACTGGCGGTGGGTGGTGCGATGAAAATGGGTTGAATCCCGTATTTGTCTGCCGCCGCGACAAATTCACGGCTTTCATTAGTCGGAACATCGGCGATCAATACTGAATCCACACCTGCATTTTTACAGCGTTGGTAGAAGTTCTCGATGCCGCGTGAATAAACGAGGTTGGCATACATGAGTAGTCCGATAGGCAGGTCGGGATATTGCGCGCGAATTTTGGTGATCAACTCAAAGCAGATATCTGGAGTCGTCCCTGCATCCAGTGCACGAATATTCGCCCCTTGGATGGTTGGGCCATCAGCGAGCGGATCAGAGAAAGGGATACCGAGTTCTAATGCATCTGCTCCTGCGTCCACTAGCGTTTGCATGATGCGCAGTGATTGCTCTGGATCTGGGTCCCCGATGGTCACAAATGGAACAAACGCACCTTGATTGTTGTCAGCTAAACGCTGAAATAGGGTTTGATAGCGATCCATTACAGCGCTCCTTTCTCTTCTAATAGTTTATGGACGGTGAAAATATCTTTATCGCCGCGACCGGATAGATTCACGACCAATAACTGCTCTTTTTCTGGCTCGGCATACGCCATCTTCACGGCGTAAGCAACCGCATGTGATGATTCCAGCGCGGGAATAATACCTTCGTTACGTGCGATCGATTGGAAAGCATCGAGTGCTTCGTCATCGGTAATGCTTTCGTACTCAGCGCGGCCTGTCGCATAAAGATGAGCGTGCTGAGGGCCAACAGAAGGGAAGTCAAGCCCAGCGGACACCGAGTAAGACTCTTCTACTTGCCCGTTTTCATCTTGCATCAAAGGTGATTTCATGCCGAAGAAAATACCTGTCTTGCCGTGCTTCAATGGCGCGCCATGCTGGTGGGTATGAATGCCTTTTCCTGCTGGCTCAATGCCAATCAAACGGACATTCTTTTCTTCAATAAAGTCAGCAAACATGCCAATCGCGTTCGAACCGCCGCCGACACAAGCAAGCACCGCATCTGGTAAACGACCTTCGCGAGCCAAAATTTGCAGTTTCGTTTCTTCGCCAATCATGCGTTGAAATTCACGGACTATGGTTGGAAATGGGTGAGGACCCGCTGCTGTACCTAATAAATAGTGGGTGGTTTCATAGGTGGCAGACCAGTCACGTAGCGCTTCATTGCACGCATCTTTAAGTGTTGCTGATCCTGAATGAACGGGGATCACTTCTGCCCCCATTAGCTTCATACGAAACACGTTGGGGCTTTGGCGTTCAACATCTTTTGCACCCATATAAACGCGACATTTTAGCCCCAGTAGTGCGCAGGCCAACGCTGTTGCAACACCATGTTGCCCTGCGCCTGTTTCGGCAATAATTTCATGTTTACCCATACGCTTAGCAAGCAGTGCCTGACCAAGTACTTGGTTGGTTTTGTGTGCGCCACCGTGCAATAAGTCTTCACGTTTTAAATACAATTTGGTTTTTGTGCCTTTCGTGAGGTTTCGCGTCAAAGTTAGCGCCGTTGGCCGACCTGCATACTCTTGTAGTAACGTCATGAATTCAGCACGAAATTCAGGATCTTCCTGCGCATCAATAAAAGCTTGTTCCAATTGGTCAAGCGCTGGTACTAAAATTTGTGGAACGTATTGACCACCGTATTCGCCAAAATAGGCATCGAGTTTTGCCATGATTCGTATCCTTAGTCTCTGTGTTACTGCTGAGTGATTCAGCGGTAATGAATCTGTTGTTATCCCTTGCTACTTGACCTTGAGGCTGGGTGAGTCACTCGCTTTTCAAGCCAATGGGAATCGATTTAGTGTTAGTACTGCCGAATAGCGTCGAACGCTAGGGTTAGCTTGTGTAAGTCTTTTTTCCCCGGCTCGCTCTCAACACCTGAATTGAGATCGAGCCCTAAACAACCGATGTTTGCTGCTTGCTGAGCATTTTCAGGGGATAAGCCACCCGCCAACATGACATCGTTTATCTTGGTTAGTAATTGCCAGTCAAAACGTTGGCCAGTGCCGCCAGATTGCGTTCCTACTTTGGCATCGAATAAATGACGGTCAATGTGGCGCTCAAGTTTGGTCGGTAGGCAGTCGCTCACGCCATAAGCTTTCCAGATTTCAATCTGGCTAGGTAAGTGAGCTCTCAATTGGTCAACATAGGCTTGATCTTCTTCGCCATGCAGTTGCACCGCAAAGAGTTTTAACGTCGTAGCAATCTGCGTAATGGCTTCAATAGTGTGATTTTGAAACACGCCCACGTAGCGCAGCGGTGCGCCGCTCATCGTCAAACGTGCATTGTCCAAGTCGACATAGCGTTTGGATTGCGGCACAAAAATTAAGCCACCAAACACGGCTCCAGCTTGATAGGCTTTGGCCGCATCGTCAGCATGAGTTAAGCCGCACACTTTGTTTTCGCCGAGCGTCACTTTGCGTACCGCTAGCTCTAAATTTTCTTCGGCCATTAACGAGCTGCCGATTAAAAATCCGTTGGCGTATTGCGAAAGTTCACGCACTTGTTGGTGAGTATAAATGCCAGACTCAGAGATGATCACGGTTCCTTCTGGGAGTAAAGGTGCCAGCTGTTTAGTGCGATTTAGATCGGTTGAGAGATCGCGCAAGTTGCGGTTATTAATGCCAATAACTTTCGCTTGCAGGGCGACTGCCCGATGCAGCTCTTCCTCATTGCTCACTTCGGTTAAAATACCCATACCCAGTTGGTGAGCCACATTGGCTAGCGTTTGATAGTGTTGATCATCAAGGACGGACAGCATCAATAAAATGGCATCTGCACTGTAATGACGAGCCAAATAAACCTGATAAACATCAACCATAAAATCTTTGCAAATCACAGGTTGGCTTACTTGCGCGCGAACGCGTGGCAGAAATTCGAGGTTGCCTTGGAAATATTTTTCATCAGTCAAAACTGAAATGGCGTCTGCATATTGATGGTAAACCGAGGCGATATAATCCAAATCAAAATCTTGGCGAATGAGTCCTTTGGAAGGTGACGCTTTTTTACACTCCAAAATAAAAGCGGTTTTACCCGTGTTTAACGCATCATAAAACGAGCGATCCGATACGGTTAATAAGTGTTCGAAGCTGCCCAATGGTTGCTGCGTTTTACGCTGCTCGACCCATTCATATTTGTCATTGACGATTTTGGCCAATACTTCAGCCATTTGAGTATGCTGGGTTGAAATGTGGTCAGAAAGTTGCTCAGGCATGGGGCTTAACCTCTTTGTGCCAGTTGTTGGACAAGCTGATAGGCTTTGCCCGAGTTCATTACACTAATGGCCTGTTGTGTATTGGCTTTGAGATCTTCTTGGCCAAAAAGACGCAGCAGCAGCGCCACATTAACAGCGACGGCAGCCAATTGCGCTGGCGTGCCTTTCCCTATCAGCAGGTTGGTGATAATGGCGCGATTCTCCGCAGGCTCACCACCTTGAATGGCTTCGAGTGGGTAGCTTTCAACACCAAAATCTTTAGGTGTTAAGGTGTATTCGATGATGTGTCCATCACGAATTTCAGCCACTAAGGTTTCACCATGAATCGCCACTTCATCTAAACCACTGCCATGAACGACCGCTGCACGTTTCAATCCCATTTGTAACATGGTTTGGGCAATAGGCAGAACCAGTTCTTTACTGTAAACACCCATCAGTTCAATGTTGGGGCGAGCAGGGTTAATTAGCGGTCCTAATATATTGAAGATAGTGCGCGTTTTCATGGTTTGGCGCACGGGCATCGCATGACGCACGCCACCATGATATTGCGGCGCAAATAGGAAAGCGACGCCCAAATCATCGATGGCTTGGCGAGTATTTTCAGCGCTCATCGCAAGGTTAATACCAAATGAATCCAGTAGATCAGAAGAGCCTGATTTGCTCGATACTCCACGATTACCATGTTTGGCAATTTTTACGCCACAGGCAGCAGCAACAAATGCTGCGGTGGTTGAAATATTAAAAGTATTTGAGCCATCACCACCAGTGCCGACTATGTCTGCAAAATCATAGTCTGGCCTTGGAAACGGGGCCGCGTTAGCCAATAATGCTTTGGCTGCGCCAGCAATTTCATCGGGTGTTTCACCTTTGATTTTCAGTGCCGTCAATACCGCTGCCATCAAAATAGAGTCGAGTTCACCACGGATGATGAGATCAAACAGTTGCTGGCTTTCTGCTTGCGAGAGCGACTGCTGCGCGTAAAGTTTATTAATGATGTTTTCCATAAAATATCCCTATAAATCCGTTAGTGGGTGCTTTTTTCTAAAGCCCAATCGATCGCATTGGCAAGCAATGCTGCGCCATGAGTAGTCATGATGGACTCTGGATGAAATTGAAAGCCGCACACTTTATCTTGCTCTTGCACCACGGACATCACGAGCCCATCAACCTCTGCCGTGATGGTTAAACTATCCGGAACTTCAGTAGCCACTAGGGAATGATAACGAGCAATGGCTAATGGTGACGGTAGCTGTTGGTAAATACGGTGATGTTGGTGTTCCATCATCGAGATTTTTCCATGGATAATTTCGCCAGCACCCGCGACAGTGCCGCCGTAAGCTTCAACAATCGCTTGGTGACCTAAACAGATGCCAATGATCGGCACTTTGCCCTTAAGGCGTTGGATTAATTGTGGCATGCATCCCGCGTCTGCGGGCGCGCCCGGTCCGGGGGAGAGTAGCAGCAGCGGTTCATCCAATTGAAAGACCGCTTGTTCAATGCTCTGTGCGGCGATGTTGTTGCGATAAACTGTCACCGTATGGCCGAGTGAGCGGAATTGATCAACAAGGTTGTAGGTAAAGGAATCAAAGTTATCGATAAAAATAATGTTGGCCATGTCTGCTACTCCTGATGCGCGGCTTGAATTGCAGAGATCACGGCTTGTGCTTTACCACGTGTCTCGTCGGCTTCCGATTGAGGGTCTGAATCATAAACGACCCCAGCGCCCGCTTGAACTTGCGCAATACCCTGTTCGACATAAGCCGAGCGGATCACGATGCAAGTATCTAAATCGCCTTCCCCGGTAAGGTAGCCTACCGCGCCACCGTAACTGCCACGGCGGGCTTTTTCCACGTTACGGATAAGCTGCATGGCCCGAATTTTCGGCGCACCAGTGAGTGTGCCCATATTCATGCAGGCTTGGTAAGCGTGCAGTGCATCGAGATCGTTTCGGAGTTGACCCACCACGCGAGAAACCAAATGCATAACGTGACTGTAGCGATCCACTTTCAATAAATCAGCGACGTGGCGCGTTCCTGCTTGTGCAATACGTGCGACATCGTTGCGCGCAAGGTCGACCAACATCATGTGTTCAGCATTCTCTTTTTTGTCGCAACGTAGCTCAAGTTCAATGCGGCTATCTAAATCAAAATCAATTGAACCATCAGCGCGTTTACCACGGCGGCGAGTCCCTGCGATAGGGTAAATCTCAATCTGGTTGGTTTCGGTGGCGTATTTCAATGCGCTTTCAGGAGAAGCGCCAAACAGAGTAAAGCGTTCGTCTTGCATATAAAACATGTAAGGGCTTGGATTGCTCTCTTTCAGTTTTTTATAAGCAGCAAGTGGTGAAGGGCAAGGCAGCGTAAATCGGCGAGAAGGGACCACCTGAAAAACATCGCCTTTCACGACAAATTCTTTTAACGCTTGAACGGTCTTGCAAAACTCTTGGTCAGAAATATTCGTTGTCACGATTACGTTAGCTACGGTTTTGGCTTGCGGTAGTAATTTGGGTGCAGCACATTGCTGCGCGATCTCTTGTAAACGAGTAATTAATGTTTCACGCATTGTTGGCGTGGGGTTAAAAACACTGGCTTGCAACTGACAATGCTCAGTTTTATGGTCAATCACCAATAAGGTTTCTGCGATATAAAAAACGTAGTCTGGACACTGATTAGTCGTATCGGCATTTCCTAGCGGTTCGAAGTTGGCCACCAAATCGTAGGCAAATAAACCGCCTAGAAAGAGGGCATGTTTATCGTGATGACGAAGATCGAAACTGTGCTGCACGAGACGTAGTGCATCAAAAGAAGAGGCTTCGCGTAGGCGAGAATCTTCGTCTAGCGTGTCGCATGGTGCTTGAAATTGAAGTGTTAAGGTATTTTGTTGTAACTGATGTTCAATATCCGTTTTAATATTACGCTGTAGATGTTCGATGAGCTGTTGACCATTGTCTGTCAATGCGTAAAAAGTGACAACGTGACCAAAGCAAGTGATGCGCACGGCAGCATCAACCAATAATAGACTTTTGAGATCCTGTTTTGAGTCGATCTCGGCGGATTCTAATAGCAAACAATCTGTTTTTGACTCACATAGCGTATGAAATAGACGTGTTGGATCTTGGGTATAAGGCACGGACATATTGATTACGTCAATTTGGCCTAAGCTTTTAATTTCAATGGTCTTATTCACAAGACCTCCTTGATGAATTTTAATGTTCCTGTCGTCCATACTCGCATAATCCTCTTAGAGACCCAATCATCACTTTGGGGGGGTCGCTGTTTTATTGCGCAATGTAATGTGAGCTATTCGACAAAATAAAAAGCCCGCTCATTGAGGCGGGCTTTGTGAATTCGTGTTCTATTTTAAAAGTACACGGTTGCCCACCAAGAACTTGTCCAAGTGTGCCACCAATTGAGCTCAGATGAAGCTGCGCTTAAATTGTGATTATGGTTTTGGTTAAATTCTTGTAACATGGTCAACCTCAAATACGTGCCTTGCATTTGCGTACTAGTTAACTAGTGCGAGAGTAAAAAGTCAAGCCTAAAAGATGGCCAAAATAAAATTATGAGAATTGATCTACATAGCCACACCACTTCTTCAGATGGCAGGTTATCGCCGCAAGCGTTAATCGATAGGGCGCTAAGCTTTGATATTGAGGTATTGGCGATCACTGATCACGATACGACTGATGCATTAACTATTGCTCATGACTATATTAATCAGCAACAATTACCCATCACCTTGATCGATGGCATCGAGATTTCCACGGTTTGGCAAAATAAAGATATTCATATTGTTGGGCTCAACATCGACTCAAACGCTCAAGCTCTGCAGCAGTTAATTGAGCAGCAAAAGGCACATCGTGTGCAGCGCGCACAATTGATTGCACAACGATTGCAAAAAGTGACACGTGAAGGGGTGTTAGAAGAGGTGCAAGCCATCGCCGGAGAAGCACCGATTACTCGTGCGCATTTCGCAAAATGGCTGGTTGAACAGGGTTTTGCGAAGAACATGCAGCAGGTGTTCAAAAAGTTTCTCACCCGCGATAATCCCGGGTATGTACCACCAAGTTGGTGCTCGATGACCGATGCCGTTGAAGCAATACACGCCGCTGGTGGCCAAGCGGTATTAGCGCATCCTGGACGATATGACTTGACGACCAAGTGGCTCAAGCGCTTAATAACGGCGTTTGTAGAAGCGGGTGGTGACGCTATGGAAGTGGCACAGCCACAACAAGCGCCACAAGAAAGACGTAATTTGGCCGATTATGCCATACAATACAATCTATTAGCTTCTCAAGGCAGTGACTTTCATTACCCCTCACCTTGGATGGAACTGGGGCGAAATCTTTGGTTGCCTTCTGGCGTCGATCCTGTCTGGAAAGATTGGGGTTTAAGCCCCGTAGATAGACTCAATAATGAGGAATTACAATGAGCCAGTTTTTTTACGTTCATCCAGAAAACCCGCAGACTCGCTTGATTACTCAAGCGGTTGCCATTATCCGCAATGGCGGAGTTGTTGTGTACCCAACGGATTCTGGTTATGCACTAGGCTGCCAACTAGAAAATAAACAAGCATTAGAGCGTATTTGCCAAATTCGCCGCCTTGATGATAAGCATAATTTTACCTTGCTGTGCCGTGATTTGTCAGAGCTCTCTTTTTATGCGCGTGTAGATAATACCGCTTTTCGCTTGCTAAAGAATAATACACCTGGCCCTTATACGTTTATTTTTAAAGGGACCAAAGAAGTGCCACGTCGGTTAATGAATGCGAAGCGTAAGACGATCGGTATCCGAGTGCCTAATAACCGTATTGCACTTGATTTACTTGAAGCGTTAGGTGAACCACTAATGTCCACCTCACTTATTTTGCCCGGCAACACCCATACAGAATCGGATCCAGAAGAGATTCGGGATCGTCTTGAGCACGCCGTGGATGTCATTTTAAATGGGGGTTATTTAGGTGAACAGCCGACGACAGTGATTGATTTCAGTGAAGATGAGATGGTGGTTGCTCGCGTGGGAGCGGGCGATCCAACACCTTTTGAATAGCTTTTGAGTAGGCCATCAAAACGAGTGCTTTTTGGCGTAGAATTTGAGATACTATGCGGCCGCGATTTTGGGGTCGCATTTTTTCATTCGACGTCTGTGAAGACGACACATAGGTAGATAAATGAGCGAAAAGTTACAAAAAGTTTTAGCACGAGCTGGTCATGGTTCTCGTCGTGAGTTAGAAGCTTTGATTAGAGCAGGACGTGTCAGTGTTAATGGCAAGGTAGCTATGTTGGGCGAGCGTCTAGAAGATGATAACGCGGTTGTGCGTATTGATGGACATGCTGTTTCCGTTAAAGCGCCAGAAGAGGTTATTTGTCGAGTGCTTGCTTACTACAAACCGGAAGGTGAGCTTTGTACCCGTCATGATCCAGAAGGTCGTCGGACGGTATTTGATCGCCTACCTAAAATTCGTGGTTCGCGTTGGATTTCAGTTGGCCGCTTAGATGCCAACACCTCAGGCTTACTTCTCTTTACTACCGATGGTGAATTGGCTAATCGCCTTATGCACCCAAGCCGTCAAGTAGAACGCGAATATTTAGTGCGTGTTTTTGGCGAAGTGAACGAACAGAAAGTGCGTAACCTCGTTAAAGGGGTTGAGCTAGAAGATGGCTTGGCACGCTTTGAAGATATCGTTTACGCTGGTGGTGAAGGTATGAACCATACTTTCTACGTCGCGATTAACGAAGGCCGTAATCGTGAAGTTCGTCGTCTTTGGGAATCTCAAGATACCACAGTGAGCCGTTTGAAACGCGTTCGTTATGGCGAGATCTATTTGGACAAAAAACTGCCACGCGGCGGTTGGATGGAACTGGATCTTAAAGATGTAAACTATTTACGTGAATTGGTTGAACTGCGTCCTGAAAAAGAGACGATGCTAGATTTGAGCAAAGACAACACTTCACGTACTCGTGAGCGTGCGCGTAGCCAAAAAATTCGCCGTGCCGTTAAGCGCCATGAAGAGCGCGTAACGACGACTGGCAAGCCTAAAAGTCGTACGACCAATGGTACAACGACGAATGGAAAAAAAACTAACGGTACGACAACCAATGGCACAACTACTGGCCGTCGCAAGCCTGCTTCAAGTACCCGTAACAGTGGTGCCGATGGTAGCCGCGGCACTGGTCGGCCTCAAACTGGTAAAGCGAAAGCGCCACGTCGATAAGCGAAACTTTCTCGTTGCCTGTTAGTTGATATTAAAATCCCGAGCTAAGCTCGGGATTTTTTCATTTAAGACATTGATAATAAAATAAAAATTAAAACAATAGAGTTGGTATTGAGCACTTGTGCATGGATTGACATCCCTATGTTCATATTTTCTGGTATTAAGTGAGTAGAGTGAAGAAGCAGGCTACATGTGGCATGTATGGTATGGTTGACTAAATTTTAGTGATGCTACAATGTTACGATCACAGGCGGGTAGATTTGGAGTTAGTTAAACATGGATAGAGCAGGCATCTCAGCCGTTAAAGTGGCACTTATCTACGCAACATTTGCCGTGCTCTGGATATTATTCTCGGATATGACAGTCGAATTATTGCTAGATAACGCCCAGTTGCGCGCTCTCGCTCAAACCTATAAGGGGTTGATGTTTGTCATTATTACCGCCTTACTTTTGCTCATGTTGGTGCTTAGAGGGAATCGCTTACTAGAAAAAGCCAATGATATGGACAGCCTCACTGGGCTGCACAGCCTTAGTATGTTTGTGCGTACTCTCAATATAACGATCAAAAAATTAAAGTCTAATGAGCGATTTATTCTTTGTTACCTTGATGTCGACGATTTTAAAAGTATCAACGAAACTCTGGGGTTTGAGCGTGCAGATGCATTTTTGCAGGATTTAGCTCACGATATTAACGAAATGACTTTGCCCAGCTCATTAGTATCGCGCTTACATGCCGATCAGTTTGCCAGTTTTGTAAAGTTGAGTGACGCTGTAGATATGGATTCTCATGTTCGGAGCGTCCAACGTCTGTATACCCATCGGGCCAAGCAACACAATATTGAAACAACTTGCTGCATAGGTGTTGCCATTTACCCAGCCGATGGTATCAGCGCCAGAGAGCTGATGGTTTCCGCGACTGAGGCTCTTTCTTAATGTTGCAAAGAAACAAAAGAACGCTATTCAGCAGCATGAGAATTTGAACTCATACATACGCATTGAAATTACGGAAACAGCAACGCTTACCGATATGAAAAAGAGTGTTGAAATTATTTCTAATCTGCAATCTAACGGGATTACTTTTTCCATCGATGATTTTGGCACTGGTTATACGTCACTTGCCATGCTCAAAGATCTTACTGTGGATGAAATCAAAATTGACCGCAGTTTCGTCTCTGAAGTAGAAAATGATGATCGTTCAAGAACGATAGTGAATGCCATTATTGCTATGGCGCAAAGTTTTGACATCGACATTGTGGCAGAAGGCGTAGAGAAGGCCAACCAATTGAAAATTTTGCAGGCAATGGGCTGTCAACAAGTGCAGGGCTACTACCTAGGGCACCCAATGCCAGCGGAAGATCTCATTAACCATTTGTCCTTGAATATTAATTAAAAATCTCACCTATAAAATGAGTAGTACGCTCAGTATTTATTAAGCTGATGAGGTACATATTTAGCGAGTTTGGTTGACTGCCGCTTCTTTGCAAGGCAGCTTCTTCACCCTCATGCACTGACTCTCAAAGCAAGAGGGCGAAGATTTTTCATACCAAGCTTCAGTTACCTAATTCAGCATAGTGTTCCTAAAAAAGATAAGTCTCATAACGAGCAAATGACAAACTATGGCTACAAGGTTTGTTGTAGTTGGAAATAGCGGCCTTGTTTGGCCAATAACGCTTGGTGGCTACCGTATTCCACGATTTCACCTTGTTCAATCAGGCAAATAGCATCCATTGTTTCTAACTCGACCAAGCGGTGAGTAATAAAGAGGACCGTTTTATGCGCAAAATGCTGTTGAAATAGAGCCAGAATTTGCTGCTCTGTTTGTTTATCCAAGCCTTCCGTGGGTTCATCGAGTAATAAAATTGAACCGTTGTGGAGCAGTGCGCGCGCGATACCGATGCGGCGTTTCTCTCCACCAGAGAGCTGACGGCCGCCGTCACCCAGCCATGCGTCCAAACCTAGATCGTCCAATAGAGTATGTAAACCGACTTGCGTTAAGGCGTGAGCCAACTGTTGATCGTTTGCGCTTGGATTGGCCATCGCGAGGTTGTCTCGTAGCGTGCCATTGAGTACATCTACACGTTGGCTAACCACACTGATGGTTTGGCGAAGTTCGCTCTCATTCCATGCTGTTAAGTGGGTACCTGCAATGGAGACGCTACCTTGCTGTGGATCCCAATAGCGTGACAGCAATTGCATTAAGGTTGATTTGCCAGAGCCTGTTTGTCCCACTATCGCAACGCGATGCCCTGCGGGAATATGGAGGTTGACATCGCGTAGCACATCTTGTCTGCTGTCAGGATAGTGAAAGGTTACGTCTGAAAATTCAATATCGAATTGACCTGAGTGCTGAGTTGAAGCGGTAGGAAATTGGACTTCAGGCTCAGCCAAAATAATATCGTTGAGGCGGCGAGCAGAAGTGAGTGTTTGCCCTAAATGTTGAAATGCACCAGCAATCGGCATCAGCAGCTCAAAACTTGCCATAGTTGCAAAAGCCACCAGTGCAATCATCGGGTCGGGTTGATTACCTGCCACACCATCGGCGGCAAGCCAGATCACTAACACAAGCGTCCAGCCATTAGCGAGCATGAGCAGTGCTTGTGCAAGGCCAGAAAAATGAGCGTTAGCCAATTGATTGACCAGCAATTTTTGCTGCGCGCTAAGAATCGCTTCACGGTAACGGTTTTCTGCACCAAACAGGGTCAGTTCACTGTAGCCTTGCAACCAGTCAAGCGTTGCAATACGCAAATCCGCCTTGTGCTGGGTGAGCTCGGCACCATTACGCTGACCCAGTTTATAAAAGAGGACTGGCCACACGAGCAGTAGCGTTAGAAGAATTGCACCAAGGGTTAAGCCAATGGCAGGGTCGAACCAACATAAGAATGCCGTTAACGCACTAATGCCTAGTACACCCACGGTTACTGGGCTGATTAAGCGTAAATAGACGTGATCCATAGCATCGATATCTGCCACTAGACGGTTGAGTAAATCAGCGTCTCTGAGGTTTGACACACGACCTGGGATCAGTGGCGCGAGTTTTTGGAAGAAGAAAATACGCAGATCCGTCAGCAGCTTGAATGTAGCATTATGGCTGACAACACGCTCACCCCAACGTCCTGCAGTGCGTCCCATGGCAAACCCACGTACAAACGCGCCCGGTAGCATGTAGTTGAATGTTTCACGAGCAATGGTTAAGCCAGCAATGGCCGCTGCGGATAAAAACCAGCCGGATAAGGTCAGTAGACCAATCGAGGCAAACAGGGTTAAAAAGGCCAGCAGCATGCCGAGAGATAAACCAAACCAGTGCTTTTTATACAATTTAAGGTAAGGGATGAGATCACGCATCAAGGTTCCCCTTATTGGCTTCATCAAGCGCTTGATTAGCTTGTAACATATCTGAAAACAGACCCTTTTGCTGGCTGAGTGTGTTGTAATCGCCTGTTTGAACTATCGCCCCATTTTGCATCACCAAAATCTGTTGCACCGATTTTAATGGTGCTAATTGGTGCGTCACGATTAAAGCGGTGTGGTGTTGAATTTGGCGGTTCAAACCTTGCATCACTAAGTGTTCGCTGCGGGCATCTAAGCTGGCGGTTGGTTCATCAAGTAGCCAAAAATTGCCGTTTTGTAGCAGCGCGCGAGCAAGTGCAATTCGCTGAGCTTGTCCGACAGATAATCCACCAGATCGATCGGTGATGGCGTAATCCAAACCATGTTTGTCGACAAATTCAGCCGCATAGGCATTGTCTAAAGCCGAATGAAGCGCTTCGTCACTCATGTCATACTTGCCAAGGCTGATATTCTCAACGATGGTTCCGTGCACCAATAGTGGGTTTTGCCCAACCCAACTGATCTGCTTACGCCAGCTGGTATGCTCAAGATCGCTCAGTTCAATACCATTAATTTTCAAACTGCCTTGGTAAGGCATGAAGCCTAAAATGGCGTTTACTAAGCTGGTTTTACCTGCACCGCTTGGCCCGACAAGCGCAGTGGTTGAATGGTTATCTAACGTAAATGAAATTGGACCGACCAAGCGTTTTCCTTCTGGGCTAAACACTTCGAGATCTTGCGCTACAATGTCAATCTGCTGTGCACCGTCGAGCGAGATAGATCCTGATTTCACTTTGCTGATGTCTGTTTCCAAAAACTCGACAATGCTTTCAGCCGCGCCGACAGCTTGTTGTTTGGCGTGATAAAAGGTGCCCAAATCACGTAATGGTTGATAAAACTCAGGCGCAAGGATCAAGATAAATAGGCCGGAAAATAGAGTTACGGCTGTACCGTAGTAGCCGAAATTCAACTCGCCAATAAAGCTAAAACCAAAGTAAACGGCGGTGATGGCGATCGATATCGAGGTGAAAAATTCTAACACTGCTGATGATAGAAAGGCGATTTTCAATACATCCATTGTGCGAGTGCGAAAGACTTCAGAAGCGCCTTTAAGCTGATCGGCTTCGGCTTGTGTGCGGTTGAATAGGCGTATTGTAGTCATCGACTGCAGGCGATCATAAAAGTGACCAGATAACCGCTGCAGAGCTTTGAAATTTTTACGATTAGCATCGGCTGCTTTCATACCGACTAAGGCCATAAACAGCGGCACTAAGGGTGCGGTGATTAAGAAAATCAAACCCGCCGCCCAGTTGACGGGAAAGACCACAATCAAAATCATAAACGGGATCAACACAGATAATGACATCTGCGGTAAATAGCGCGCAAAAAAGTCCTGCATGTTTTCGACTTGTTCAAGCAGTAATGTTGCCCATGCACCGGCAGGCTTACCTTTAATGTAAGCAGGTCCCAACTCGCGAACTTTATCCAGTATTAACTGACGGATATAAATGCGGATCTGCTCTCCGCAGCGAAAACCCGCAATTTCACGCCCCCATGCGCACGCGGCACGTGCGGCAATCGTCACCACCAAACCAAGAAAATAGGGAATGAGCTCTGCTTTATCAACTTGTTCAATAATCAGTTGATGCAGAATGGAGGCGAGGAGTGCGGCCTGAGCCAGCAAAAACACACTTGATAATACGCCAAGGCCAACAGCAATCATTAACCAGCGTTTTGCCAGTTTACTTTGCTGTTTGAGCCAATTATTCAAGCTACGTTGCTTTTTCTTATCCATTTCGAAGGCTTAATGAGAATTATTATGTAAACGGAAGGGCGGTAGTATACAAAATAAAGCCCGATGGATATACCACCGGGCTGTCGGGTTTTGTTATAAAACTGGAAAATAACCTTTTGCTTACTTGTCGTTCATGCCTACTTATCGTTCAAGCTATCTAGGTAACGTTCCGCATCTAAGGCGGCCATACAACCTGTTCCTGCCGAAGTGATCGCTTGGCGATAGTTGTGATCCATCACATCACCAGCAGCAAACACACCTTCAATGCTAGTCTGAGTTGCATTACCATCAAGGCCAGATTTGACCACGATATAGCCCTCTTTCATCTCTAGCTTACCAGCAAACATGTCGGTATTCGGTTTGTGACCAATCGCGATAAAGACGCCCATCACGTCAAGATCTTCTGTAGTTTCTGATTGGGTGTGTTTCATACGAACACCCGTCACGCCAGTCTCATCACCTAAGACTTCCTCTAGGGTACGGTCAGTGTGTAGCACTATATTGCCGCTTGCGACTTTATCCATCAGACGGTTAATCAGAATTTTTTCTGCGCGGAACGAATCACGGCGGTGGATGAGGTGAACTTGTGCCGCAATATTAGATAGATAAAGCGCTTCTTCCACCGCGGTATTGCCGCCACCTACAACGGCCACTTTTTGGTTACGATAGAAAAAGCCATCGCAAGTAGCACAAGCGGAAACTCCTCGTCCTTTAAAGGCTTCTTCTGAATCTAAACCTAGGTAACGTGCGGATGCTCCTGTTGAAATGATCAGAGCATCGCAGCTATATTCTGCACTATCGCCTTTAAGGCGGAATGGCCGCTGTGAAAAATCAACTTCATTAATATGATCAAACACAATCTCGGTTTCGAAGCGCTCGGCATGCTCTTTCATTCGCTCCATTAAAGCAGGGCCCGTGAGGCCTTCTGCGTCTCCTGGCCAGTTTTCTACTTCTGTAGTGGTCGTTAACTGACCACCTTGCTGCATACCGGTAACGAGAACTGGATTAAGGTTAGCGCGAGCTGCGTAAACGGCTGCCGTATAACCAGCCGGGCCGGAACCAAGAATAAGAAGTTTGCAATGTTTCACGTTGCTCATGGGGACTCCAGTATCGAAAATGCTCGAAAATTTAACACGATTGTAGGGAATATCTCGAGTCAATTAAAGCGATTACATGGGCTAGCTTAGAAATAATCGTTATATAGCCAAACTGAGCAATGATGGGACTTGGCTAATAAGTCAGCCAACGTGTTTTTAAGCAATTTCGGCCGCTGGCTTTAGCCGCATAAAGTAGTTGGTCGACTTCTTCACACAATGCTTGGAGGTCTAAATCAGTATTCGTTGCGGTCAACACGCCAAAACTCGAAGTGACGGATACCGATTCTCGTGATTCGGTTACAAAATGGTGATCTTCAATTTTTCGGCGCAAGGTTTCGGCAATTTCGCTAGCGACGCTTAAGTCAGTGTCGGGTAGTAAGATGAGAAACTCTTCCCCACCGTAGCGAGCGACAACATCGGAAGAGCGTACCGATGACTTAAAGATAGCCGCAGTTTCTACTAATACTTGATCGCCGAAGGCGTGACCATAAGTGTCATTAATGACTTTAAAATAATCAATATCGGTCAAAATAAGGCTAATCGGTTTTGCATCTTCATTATGTTGGATCTGTTCGTCTAATTGCGCTGAATCGAATGGCTCGGCGTTTTTTTTAGGTGAAGATTGACCTTTGAACCAAGTCTGTTGCCACATCAAAATCCGTTGTGCGAGTTTAATAAGCGTTTCGCTACTATTTTGGTAAGATTTAGATTGATGTTTTGCAAATCGTTCTTCCATGTAGCGTCGATTATACAAGCCAGTCAAGGTGTCCGTTTTGGCAAGCATGCCCATTTTGATGCGAGAGCGGTTGGCCCAGATAAATATGACCAATAATCCGATTAATGCAAGAGCAAGGAAAAAGACGATTTCACCTAATAGATGAAACGTTTTCTGATGGTTTTCAATTTCTAGCTTTTGAAGTACGTTGTTCCAGTTTAGATCCTGATTTTCATATTGTAGACGCTCAAGATCAAACAACATTTGTTGTCTCTGTAAGTTCTCTATCTGTTCAACATTGCGAAGTGTGAGCGATCGTAAATGATAAAAATCATAAGTTTCATAGGCTTGTTTGTAGTTATTTTGCCCAGCATAAGCCTGTGCTGCCACTTTTAACAACTCTATCTGTTGAATAAGTAGATTTGATCTTTGCTTGATATGCACAATGAGTGGTTCTACAAATTCAATCACTTCACCGTAGCGTTTTTGTTCCAATAGATCTTGTGTTTGTAATAGCTGAAAAGTGGCAAGGTAGCCTGGTTGGCTTTCTCTGTACTGCAGTTCCTCTGCTTTTTTCAAGAAAAAGCGCATTTGATCTCGGTTGTTGGTATCTCGATAAAGCCGTGCAAGTTCGATGTTAATACGAAAGCGATGTCGCCCGTCACCCAGTATTTGTGCTAGCTTGAGTGCGGTTTTATAGGTTTCGATCGCCGCCGTGATTTGATTACGTGACTCTTGCAACTTAGAGATGTCGAGTAAGCTAACCAATTGGCTATAAGACATTTTACGCTGCTTGAAGTAACTGTAGGAATTTTCAAGTAACAGTTGTGAACGATCAAAATCTTGTAGCTGAACCAGTATTTGACCTAGACCGTGAGATATTCTCTCCATTAACTCTTTGTTATCAATGGATTTTGCTGTATCAATTGAGGTCATTATTGCGGCGTACGATTTTTTAAACTCGCCTTGCTCTTGGTAATAGAGGCTTTTAGCTAGTAATACTTCTGATTCGATTTGTGCATTGTGATCGTTTCCTGCTTCAACTAACAGTGCGTCAAGTTTCGGCAACACGTCGACTTTTTGGTGCCGTAAAGCTTGAATCTCTCTTAGTTTGAGAGTGAGCGTTTCAACGTTGGTGTGTTCTGTTCGCTTTAATCCTAATTGTGCCGCTTCTAAGCTCCTATCATATTCCTCTAGTAGCCCATATACAGTGGCTTTGGCCAAATAGTAACGAACAACGAGAGCGGAAGGCTGTGACAATATGATGTAGTCTTCTTCTAGTTCACTAATTTGTGCTTTTGCCTTGATCGGTAGTGAATAGGTGATCTGCTCAATGCCCTCCAATGCTTGGAGAAATTTATCTTTAGGATCTATAGCCGCATAGGCATTGATTACACTGAAACCTAATGCGATGAAAGTCCACAGTGTGACTTTAATACTAGAGTTCACGAGTTGAGGATCTCCTTATCAGTTGAGCGATGTTTCAACTAAGTCTTAATAGTCAAATATATCAATTAGTTTGATGATCTAGTATTAACTTTAGTCTAATTTTTGGCATGGCTTACTACTTAAATGGTGCTAATTTAGAGTTAATGAGATGCTATATGGCTCATGGATTAATACATGCTAAATTTAGTCGAATCGAGTTGATAAATTAGTTACTGATATGTCCTTTAAACCTGCCCATGGTCTACATACCATTCCTACATCATCCTAATGTTGGTAATTCATTGTTTTTAAAAGCCTATTAACCTTGAAGTAGTGAGCTTGTCTAAAAATCGCTATGTGTCATGCTCGCTATTGGATGTTAATTCTTATTTTTGTGATTATTTAAGTATTAAATTTTATATTGATAGTCACATACAGATATAACATTCATTTTTACTTGAATGTGCAATATTAGTGCGTATCCTTAATGTAAATTAATTGTTAATTTAATGTGTTCAATAATTTAATTCAGGAGCTGGTGATGTTAGCTGTACATGAAAACACTTTACAGATTACACAATTAAGTCAAAAAGCGATTCAACAACTTGCTCCCTCCTTTGCGCAATTACCACATACGGAGCATGCTGATGGTCAGTATCGTTTACGGCGCTACTCTGTGGTTCAATTTAACAAAGGGAAAGTCGAGGCGTTGGACAAGCATGACTTTATGCAAACCGATCAAATCAATCATTTTCAAGGCAACATTAAGCGTCATTTCGATCCTATTTTACCCTCTACGTTACAAAGTGAGGGGATGAGAGAAGTGTGCGAGGTGTTTGTGAGTACGAATGGTCTGCCTAATGGGCAAGAGATTGAAATCCATCAGATCCGAATTGCTGCTGTGTTTGATGAGACGCAAGTCGCGCCAGAAGGTGTCCATCAAGACGGTTTTGATCATATTGCGTTGGTGGGGGTGAATCGCCACAACATCGTTGGCGGTGAAATTATGCTTTATCAAGACTGCAATGAAGCCCCTTTCTTTCGGAAAGTGTTAGAAAATGGTGAGATTGCGATGCTCGCGGACAGTAAGTTATGGCATAACGCTTGTCCTATTCGCTCGATTGAGCATGGGCAAGAAGGTCATATGGATGTTTTTGTGTTAACCGCTAAGGATGGCCGAAATGCTCTTCACTCCTGAAAAAGCGCGTACCCAGTTTAGTGCTTTGTCGCAAAAATATCATGGTAAGTCAGTGAGTTTCTTAGATGGTCCAGGTGGCTCGCAAGTACCTAAGTCGGTAATAGAAAAAATGAGTGAATATCTGGGCCATTTTAACTCTAATTTGGGCGGACACTATTTTTCAAGCCAAATCACCACTGATTTAATGCAGCAGGCTCGTGAGTCGGTGCAAGCGCTTCTGAACGCTGAGTCATCAGGAAATATTGTATTTGGCGCGAATATGACCTCGTTGACTTTTCAGCTAAGTCGAGCCATTAGCCGAGATTGGCAAGCGGGCGATGAAGTGATTGTTACTGCGCTTGACCATTACTCCAATGTCTCCAGTTGGCAGCAAGCGGCGCAGGATAAGCACGTTACAGTGCACCAGGTAAAGGTGAACCAACAAGATTGTACTTTGGATGTTGAGCACTTACTGTCATTACTCAATCCTAAAACAAAGCTGGTAGCGGTCACTTATGCTTCGAATACCACAGGATCTATTGTCGATGTTAAACGCATTGTGGATGCGGCGCATCAAGTCGGCGCGATGGTGTATGTGGATGCCGTTCACTATGCTCCGCACCATTTGATTGATGTACAAGAATTAGGCTGTGATTTTTTAACCTGTTCGGCATATAAATTTTTTGGTCCACACGTTGGTATCGCTTATATCGCTTCGCAGTGGTTACATGCACTTAAACCCTACAAAGTTGAACCTGCAACCAATATTGGTCCGGGACGTTTTGAAACGGGTACGCAGAGTTTTGAAGGTTTGGCAGGCGTGATTGCTGCAGTGGAATATTTGGCGCAATGGGGAGACGCGAGTGGCTCGTTAAGAGAGCGTTTGATCGATAGTTTCATTCAATACAACCAGCATGAACGCCAATTAAGTGAGTATTTTCTGTATAAACTTAAAGGATTGAGTTCGGCTAAGCTCTATGGCCTGACCAAGGCTAACAGTGAGCTACGTACACCGACCTTTGCCATTCGCTTAGCTAATCACCACCCAGAATTTGTGGCCAAAACATTGGGCGAGCATAATATTTGTGTGTGGAATGGGCATTTCTATGCGCTTGGTTTAGTGCGTCAGTTAGATCTTGAAAACAGCGGTGGAGTTGTCCGTATCGGTTTTATGCACTACAACACGCGCAATGAAATTGACGCTTTGTTTGATGTCTTATCCACATTAGCGTAACCAAAGTGGCCCGGAAATCTGTCGAAGGAAAGGTTTCTGGGGCGCAGTGCCTCTTTTAGCTTTCATCTTCGGTTGGCTCTAAGGGTAACTCTTCGATCACAATTGGCTCTTTGGGACCTAAAAATTTAGGTTGAGTATTCGTGATATAGAGATCTAAAAATGCTTTCGTACGAGCAAAGACCTCACGCAGCCTCACTTTAAAACCAGAACGAGTTGTTGGCCCTGCAACCGCTAAACACTGAGCATTAATGTTATGGTAGTTGGCAATAAAGAGTGCTCGCTCACAATGAAATTGTTGAGAAATGATCAAAAAATTGTCGGTTTCGAAGATGCGTTTTGCGCGAACAATGGAGTCCAAAGTACGAAACCCTGCATAATCTAAGTAAATATGTTCGCTCGGGATCCCAGCGCGCAGCAGATCGCGTTTCATCGTCCACGGTTCATTGTACGAACGGTGAGCATTATCACCACTGAGTAAAAACCCTTTTACTTTGCCTTGCTCATACAAAGCGATCGCGGCTTCAATTCGGTGGGTATAGTAGTCATTGAGCGTTTTACCCAAGTACTTACTGGTTCCAAGTACAACAGCGACTTGGAATTGACCGACTTGATTTTGCTCGGTGACGATTTGTTTTTCGGCTTGCCAACTGACCCAGCGATCAATGCCAAGCACAAAAAGGCTTGAAATGAACAACAGTACAGACACGTAGCGAAGCAGCGTGTGAACCCGCTTTTTCCAAACAGGGCGAGAGTGATTTGAAGATGAAAATTTTAACACTAAATTTGACGGTTCCTTTGTGCCCAGATCCCGATAGCAATAAAGCAGAGCATAATAATGCTAAACATCATGCCTGATTCTAACTGCGAAAGTGTCCGAGCAAGGTAAGGGCTCGCTTTGATGATCACCAAACCGTAGCCGAAAGCGTTAATCAATATAAACGTAAATGTGCGAACGACAAAGTGTTGGTTGCGCATTAGCTTGCGCATCGCGGCGTTAATCTCTCCACCGAGCATCACGAGCAAACAAGCGATAAATGCAGTTGATATCTCCGTTAAATACGGTGATAAGTAATGCCCTGCGGGCGCTAAAAAGTTCATCATATTGACTCACAGAAAAGCCCCTAAACATCAGCCGAAGCTTAGGGGACAGCAGAGTAGTAGCTTAGAAAGCAGTGCGTTTGTAGCGGCGGTATACTGGCTGCCAAAAATGCTGCTCAATGGCGGTTTCTAACACATCATCTGGGATCTCCAGTGCAACGCCTTGCTCAATTGCTTTTTTCGCTACCGCAAACGCAATTTTCTTGGAAACGGAGTGAATGGCTTCCAGTGGTGGAAGTAACGCACCATGCCCATTAAGCGCCAGAGGTGAACAGTTGGCGAGTGCGCGGCTTGATTCCATCAGCATCTCATCAGTAACTCGACGCGCATTGACCGCCAGTACGCCTAAGCCGATACCAGGGAAAATATAGCTATTGTTGCATTGTGCAATTGGGTAGGTTTTACCGTTATGCAACACGGGATCGAACGGGCTGCCTGTGGCGACGAGTGCTTCACCGTTGGTCCAACGGATAATGTCATTGGGGGTCGCTTCAACACGGCTGGTTGGGTTCGATAGTGGGAAAATAATCGGGCGTGGGCAGTGTTTGTGCATCTCAGTGATAATCTCTTCACTGAATAATCCCGGAGCCCCAGAAACACCGACCAACACCGTTGGTTTGCCATTTTTCATTACTTCCAATAATGAGAAACCATTACCTCCTGTGTTCCAATCATGTGTGTCTTTGTTTTTTTGCACGAGGCGCTGTTGGAAATCAAGTAGGTTAGGCATTCCTTCTTGCAGCAGGCCCCAGCGGTCAACCATATAGACTTGAGAACGAGCTTGAGCATCTGAAATACCTTCTGACACCATTTGCGCGATGATTGCTTCGGCAATACCACAGCCTGCAGAGCCCGCACCAAGAAAAGCGATACGTTGCTCGGAGAGTTGACTGCCCGCGGCTTTGCATGCGGCCAATAGCGAACCTACAGTCACCGCCGCAGTGCCTTGAATGTCATCGTTAAAACAACAAATACGGTTTTTATAACGCTCTAATAGTGGCATTGCGTTCTTTTGTGCAAAATCTTCAAATTGGATCAGTGCATCAGGCCAGCGACGTTGCACCGCTTGGATGAACTCTTCTACAAATGCATCATATTCGGCCCCGGTAATCCGAGGGTGACGCCAGCCCATGTACATCGGGTCAGCCAAGCGCTGTGGGTTATTGGTTCCAACATCGAGCACGACCGGTAAAGTATAAGCAGGGCTAATACCACCACATGCGGTATAAAGTGCCAGTTTGCCGATAGGAATACCCATTCCGCCAATTCCTTGGTCACCCAAGCCGAGAATGCGTTCACCATCGGTCACTACGATAACTTTTACGTTATGGTTCGCTGCATTATTGAGTAAGTCATCGATGCGATCTCGATTCGGAAAGGAAATGAACAGACCGCGGCCGCGACGATAAATATTTGAAAAGTTTTCACACGCGGCACCCACCGTTGGTGTGTAGATGATGGGCATCATCTCAGTGATGTGGTTTTGTACTAAACGATAGAATAAGGTTTCGTTAGTATCTTGAATATTACGCAGATAGATATGCTTATCCATATCACTTTCAAAGCTGCAGTATTGTTGGTATGCGCGAACAACTTGTTCTTGTATCGTTTCCGTCGTTTCAGGAAGCAGGCCTTCTAAGTTGAAGGAACTGCGCTCTTCAGCACAAAATGCACTGCCTTTATTGAGCAAAGGCGTGCTGAGTAGAGCGGGGCCCGCATAGGGAATATAAAGAGGGCGTTTATCATTATTCATTGTCGGCCTATTTTAGGGTAGAAGGGAACTCAAAAATGATAACGGTTTACTCATGAGATTGTAAATAGACGAGCGGCGACACATGGCACAGAATACTGAAGAATGCAGATAAAAACGGTAGAATTCTTCGTGTTAATTGCTGAGGGCATCAATGTACACATTTTTGTCTATTGGTCTCCTTAAGCAGAGATTTCAAAAGTAGTGTTGAGCGATGATCACTTTAAGTGATAAAGCGACTTTTTGTTCACGGTTTGAAATATTAATCAATCAGACACATATGTCAGTAAGTCTGTTTATGCCTTGTTACAAACCTGGTTTTGATATAGCCAATCCATTTGATTTTAAGGAATAAAAGACTGTTTTTTTATATCCTATTGCTATATGAACAATCATGGATGATATTGAGTACAGTGTGCTGCCAATTTGTCGGGGGACAAAATGAATACACAAGAAAGGACACGGGTGGTGTTTGATTACACTACATTTCTTGGCGCGTCATGTAATAAGAAATGGACATTCCTCGAAGCCATGACGTCATTTGCACCGATTTTTGGTACGGTATGGAAAGACAGCATTAAAGAATTATCAAGCCCAGAGGATCGCCTATGGGAAATGGCGTTGAAGTCGTTATCAACACGCCGTAGTGATGAAGCGAATTTAATTTCACTGGTGAGATTGGCGAAATTAGAGGGGATTGAAGAGCTAAAATTAGTAATGCCGTATGCATTGGATTCTGAACAGATCCAATTGATTCAAAATAAAAGCCAATCTTTGATAAAAAATACAAAACCAGACGAATTTATTATCACCCTGTAAGGGGATAAACAGATAACGGGGCATATTTAATGTCCCGTTATTGTTTTGAGTACTAGTCAATCAAGCCATATTGAGAACGCAGGATCGTAATGATCTCTTGCTTTGGGTTTTGGCTTAATACGATCGGTTGGCCAACAATTTTCTCTGCAATCGCAAGATAGGTGTTGGAAATATCCATTAATGCAGCCAAAGGCAGCGCATTATCACGTGCAAGCGCTTCTCGCTCAGCCATCCGTTCTTTGTTGAGTAAAATATCTGGGTCAGGGAAGTAGTTGAGCAAGAATTGACGAAAACCTTCTTTCGAATTTTCCACAATACGTCCTTGCTGATAGGAAGCGCTGTCCCAGATGCGAGAAGAGTCCGGCGTACCTACTTCATCCATATAAATGAGTTTCTCAACGCCGTTGGCATCGGTGACATAACCAAACTCAAACTTGGTATCGACGAAAATTTGCTCTACTTGGCAGAGTGCATGGCTAATGACGCCGAAGCCTTCTTTTAATAACTTTTCATACAAGGCAATATCTTCGACACGACTGAAGTTAAAAGCGGCAAAATTCTCTTCAATATTATGACGTGAGATATTGACATCATCGGCTTCTGGAACACCGGGAATGCCTTTTAAGATGCCTTTGGTTGATGGTGTAATGAGCAGTTCTGGCAGTTTTTTATCTTTCTGCAAGCTTTCTGGTAATTGAATACCACAAAAATCTCGTTCACCTTTTTCGTAAGCACGCCACATTGAACCGGTAATATACTGGCGACAAATCGCTTCAATTTTGATTGGCTTGGCTTTTTGCACAATCCATACAAAAGGATGGGGAATATCTAAAATATGGCTATCGGCTAACCCGCTCTCTTGAAATAGCTTAAACCAGTGGTTTGAAATCGCGTTCAATGCCGCGCCCTTACCCGGTACACCTTTGATGCCACCTTCGGCATGCCAGATACAATCAAAAGCGGAAATACGGTCACTGATTACCATAATGGCTAAAGGTGCATCAGGAGCAACGTTGTAACCTTTTTCTTTGATCAAACGCTGGCTATCTTCTGGAGTTAGCCAATAAACAGAGCGAACTTTGCCGCTATGAACAGGTTGGTGAGTGCGAATTGGGAGGTCGTCATTGACGGCAAGGATTTGATCAGCAAGGCTCATTTAGACATTCCTATCTTTTTCAAACGTCATACAGAGAAGATATCGCTTAGCTCAACGCTAGTAAGGATATCGATAAACTGTGCGCATCATACCAGAACTATTTTCTGCTGCCAGATAAAAAGCAAACGATTGCCTTTTGTTTGAAAAATTAAGCAGTGGTGAGTTGAATTCAGGAGAAAAGATGCAGTTCTGAGTCGATAAAGCGGCAAACATTGAGATAAAAGCGAAGTAAATAGAGGGGCGATGGCTCGCCAAAAGCCACACATGTGACTTTGGGCGAGTAGCACTGAGGATTATTAGGTTTAGCTGAGTAAAATTAAAATAGTTCCTGTCAGTGTCATCAGTATATTGGCGATAGCATAGGTGCCGGCATAACCCAATGCGGGAATGGTCGATTTTGCGTAGTCGTTAACGATATCCATCGCTGGTGCGCAAGTTCGTGCACCGATAATCGCACCAAATAGAAGCGCGCGGTTCATTTTCAAAATGTACGCACCGACCAAATAGGCAAAGACGACGGGCACCACGCTGACTAAAAATGCAAGGCCGATCACTTGTACGCCCACTTCTGAGAGGTGCTGGAACATTTTCCCGCCAGCACTTAAGCCAATGCCTACCATAAAGAACATCAAACCTAGGTCTTTGACCATATTTAATGCCCCTTGCGGTACATAGCCGAAAGTGGGGTGGTTGGCTCGTAAAAAACCAAGCATAATGCCAGAAAGCAGTAGCCCAACCGCGTTGCCTAAACCGAAGGAGACTTGTCCAAAGGTCATGGTGATCAAACCAAACAAAATGCCGAGAATAAAGAAGCTACAAAAGGCGAGTAAATCGGCCATTTGACTATGGATAGAGATGAAACCGATTTTATCGGCCAAGCCTTGAACACGGCTTTTTTCACCACTGACTTGCAGCACATCACCTTTGGCAAGCACAATGTCTAAGTCCATTGGCATTTCAATTTGTGCGCGTATCACTCGGTTCAGGAAACAGCCATATTCGGATAAATTCAGATCCGATAGGCGTTTACCGGCAATACTGTCACTTTTTACGACAATTTCCTCTTCAGAGATGCGCAAATCAAGTAGGTTGCGATCAAACACCTCTTTGCCATTTCGAAAGCTAGGGTCTAGCCTTGCATGGCTGTCAGGGAAGCCAACCAGTGCAATTTCATCCCCTTCTTGCAAGATGGCGTCACCGTCAGGATGGGCAAGAATGCCATTACGTCGGATGCGTTCAATATAACAACCCGTTTGACGATAAATACCAAGCTCACGTAAATTGCGCCCATCAATCCAGTTGATCAACTCTTGACCAACGCGATAGGCACGGATGATGGGTAAATAGACTTTGCGTTGACCGCTGCCACCCAAACCACGCTCTTGAGCAATCTGTTGAGCAGAATCAGAGAGGTTTTGTTTTTGCAACTTAGGCAGTAACTTGGCAAACATGATCATACTGATAAGGCCAATTAGATAAGCCATCGCATAACCCACCGAAACATTATCTAAAATAAGGGATAAATCCATATTTCTTGGAATGGTGGCTAGCCCGGAGTTTAACGCATCTTGTGCGCCTACTAATACGGGGGTGGAGGTTAATGCACCTGCCATCATACCAGCAGCTAAGCCAAAATCGAGGCCGAGATAATAACTGCCAAAATAGGTAATCCAAGTGGCGGTAATGAGCACCACTAAACTTAAGATGAGATAATGTTTTCCGTCACGGAAAAATATGCCAAAAAAGTTAGGGCCAGCTTCAATGCCGACACAATAGATGAACAGCATGAAACCGATGGTTAAGGCTTCAGCATTGAAGGAAAAACCAAGGTGCCCCATGATGAGAGATGTAATTAACACCCCAATAGAGTTGCCCAGTTGTAAGCTACCAAAACGAATTTTGCCAAAACCAAGGCCAATCGCTAAGACAACAAAAATAAGAAGAATAGGGTTCTGATCAAGCAAAAGTACGACGTCGATATTCACGGCTCAACTCGTTATGTGTGCCAAGTGGGGTAGGTAAAGTGTGGGAATTGTATCTGAATATTGCAAAAAGATAAGTGAAATTTGTGACAATTGACATTTCATTGACCTAATTTGAGAGAAAGAGCCATTTATTTATAAATAGCAAAAACCCGCTAAAAATCAGCGGGTTTTTATGTTTCTTGGTTTTATTCGTCGAATAAGCCTAAATGCTCTTTCGCATAAGCTTCGAAATCAGTACAGCCACCGATGTGTTCTTGATCAATAAAGATTTGTGGCACAGTCTCAACGGGTTTACCCACTGTCTTTTCTAAATCAGCTTTGCTGATGCCTTCCGCGTGAATATCGACATAACGGTAGTTAAAATCATCGCGTTTTAATTTCAATGTTTCGGCGTGTTCTTTTGCGCGAACACAGTAGGGGCAACCAGGGCGGCCAAAAATAACAACGAACATAGCTTTCTCCTTCATTCTTGTTGCATGCAACTATGCCCGATTCAAGGTCGGAAATAAAGTGGCATTCACCAGTTACTTCAATAGGTAAAAGCTATTGCTTATTCCTTAATCAAAGCAAGCTTACCTCTCGATGGTGTTGGGAATAGATCAATAATGGCTTGGCTGTGACATGCCGCATAAACTTGTGTTTTTTATGTGGTTATTTGCTCCACATTGCACTGCATCAAAAAATTTTTTTAACGATAGGTGCACTCTAAACAGAGCTAATCTAGATGAGAGAAAAGGGAGTTATTCATGTTCCAATTTATGACGGCGACGCGGATCATTTTTGGAGAAGGAGCGTTATTGAATTCACTTTCTGTTCTTAACCAATATGGTTATAGCGTACTGCTGGTTTCGGGAAAAGAACAACAACGAGCTGCCCCTATTGTTCAATACCTGAAAATGCAGAATATGCGCTATCAGCATGTAGCTATTGTTGGTGAACCTAATATTACCATGGTGGAGGAAACGGCCATTTTAGGCCGACGTTTTCAACCGGACATGGTCGTTGCTATTGGTGGCGGTAGTGTGATTGATATGGGCAAGGCACTCGCGGCAATCATTCCTAACCAAGGTAACGTTTATGATTATGTGGAAGTGGTTGGCCGAAATGTGCCGTTAAAGACAAAACCGCTGCCATTTATTGCTATTCCAACCACCGCCAGTACGGGATCCGAAGTCACGCGTAATGCTGTGTTGAAATCGGGACAAGACAAAGTAAAAGTAAGCTTGCGCAGCCCAGATATGCTGGCAGATGTTGCGATTGTTGACCCCACGTTGACCTATGGTACCGACAGTTACACATCTGGCAGAGGCGCAATGGATGCTTTTACGCATTTAATGGAAGCCTATGTGTGTGGTGAACCCAATCCACTCACCGATATGGTGTGTGAAGAGGGGCTGCGCAAACTCAGTCGTTCTATATTGCCAGCGTGCCGAAAAGATGATCATAAAGCGCGAGCGGATCTCTCTTTTGCAGCAATGCTTGGAGGAATGGCAATTACCAATGCAAAGCTTGGTGCTGCACATGGCTTGGCATCGGCATTGGGAGGGAAACTTGATGCTCCACACAGCGTGATCACGGCGCGTTTGGCCCCTCATGTTATGCGAGAAAACATTCGAGCAGCGCAAAAAGCAGGGCGAAATGATGTACTTACACGTTATAAAAAAATCGCTCAAATTGTGACTGGCAGAACAAATGTTCACGTTGAAGATGGCGTGCTGTGGGTGAAAATGATGTTAGATAAGTTGCAACTGCCTAAACTCAACCAGTTTGGTGTGTGCAATACGTCGTTTGAGCGCGTGGCGTTAGATGCTTTAAAGTCGGTCGCGATTAAAGGTAACCCTTTGCCTTTAACACAAGAAAGGTTAATCCATATATTAAATCAAGTTTGCGAGTGCCAAGGTGAGTGTGAGGAGTGGCAACCGAATTCATCCAATCAGGTAGAAGTTAGGCATGATCCAGTCGCGCCTGAAAGTAGCAAGCAAAGTTGATAAAAAAACGGAGCAATCGAGCTCCGTTCTAACGATTATTTTAGGATCGCGATTATCTTAGAACTGTGACAGCTTATCGTAGCGCGAGTCTTTTAGTACATCCTTGACGCGTTTAAGATTTTCACGAAAACCAGAGCCACGGCGCAGGGTGAAACCAGTAGCCAGTACATCAATTACCGTCATTTGCACCACACGGCTTGCCATGGGCATATAGACGTCAGTATCTTCAGGTACGTCAAGAGAGATCGACAACGAGCTTGCTTTGTCCAGCGGTGAATCTTTTGCCGTAATCGCAATGACAGTCGCACCATTTTCGCGCGCAAGATTGGCGATTTCCACTTGGCTTTTAGTACGACCTGTATGCGAAATCAAAACAATTACGTCATTGTCGGTACAGTTGATACAACTCATGCGTTGCATCACGATATCTTCAAAGCAAGTGATCGGAATGTTAAAGCGAATAAATTTGTTTTGGGCATCTTTTGCTACAGCAGAAGAGGCTCCTAAACCGAAGAAAGAGATCCGTTTTGCTTGTGTGAGTAAGTCAACTGCACGGTTAATTTGCATTGGATCCAAGCTGTTTTTAGCCACATCCAAACACGCCATAGTCGATTCGAAAATCTTATGGGTGTAGGCGTCTGGGCCATCATCTTCTTCAACATTTCGGTTTACATACGGAGTCCCGTTAGCAAGGCTTTGCGCTAAATGAAGCTTAAAGTCGGGAAAGCCTTTGGTGTCGAGTCGTCGACAAAAGCGGTTTACCGTTGGTTCACTGACATCGGCCATTTTGGCGAGCGTCGCAATACTTGAGTGAATCGCGGTTTGGGGCGAAGCCATAATTACTTCGGCGACTTTACGTTCCGACTTACTAAAGTTTTCCAGATTTTTTTGAATTTTTTCTAATGTATTCATAGTGTTCACGCGGGCGAAGAGAACAACTCGTTGGTTTTACCCGGTCGCCCTTTGGGGGGATTGGAAATAACACATTTCCAAAAAGGTAAGTTAAACCAACGCCATGCAATGAGTATAAACCTAGGATGTAGATTTCCGTAACAATTCAAGTTAACAATTGATGAGAACATGACAAGCCTCAAACAAAATTTCATGAAAACTACAGAATTTAGATTTAAATCGATGATTAATGGAAATTTCCAGCTCATTAATGATGTATTAGTTACAGCAAAAAGAAATAAATTTTCAATTCGCTGTAACTTACAGGGATTCTAGCTGATGATTCTTTGAGCAAGCCGCTCAATTTTGGCCATCAAATTAGGGGCTAGCGTGGCAATATGTCGCTGCTCATCTAATATCGAGTGCAAGATAGCATGTGTCGTTAGCGGGTTGGCTAGTACCACGCGGAATACGATGGTATCAAGCTTGTCCCAGCGTTCTGGGTTTAAACGGGTTCGAGAGACAAATGAACGCCCCGTTTCCCTTTGTTTTTTCTGCACAAACTGGGTGATTTCATTTAGCAACGCGTTCAGTTCTGCTTTTTGATTGGGCAAGGCTTGTTGCAGTGCTTGGCGAACAAAAGCAGGAATATAGCGATAGGTTAAAAGACACAGTTCGGGTTCAGAAATCAGCTCAAAATCGTCTTGTTCTTTAATTAGATCGGCGAAATAGCGAGCTTTAGCTAGGCTTTGGTCAATCAATAATTCGTAGCCAGGGCGACTAATAATGTGCATGCTAGCGTACACCAACATGGCCATACCTGAACGAGAACCTTCTAACGTATGGCTGCCTAGATCTTTTGAACCTTTCCGCAAAATATACTGCGCATGGTGCTCAATTGAATGCATAGCATCAGGCTTTTTGAATAGTACCATGCCTGCACCCATAGGGATGTAGAGCTGTTTATGTGCATCAATTGTGACGGAGTCAGCCAACTCAATACCATTGAGTAAGTGTCGGTGATTATTCGACATTAATGTTGCACCGCCCCAGGCGGCGTCTACGTGAAAATGACAACCTTCTTGCTGACAAATATTGGCGATATCTCTTAAGGGATCAATGTTGCCTGTTTCTGTCGTTCCGGCGACGCCAACAACCGCAAAAGGTTTAATTTTCTGGCTTTTTAGGTGTGCCATTTGGGCTTTCAAATCTTGTGGGCATAAGCGGTTGTTGTGGTCGGTTTTTACACAAACCAAGCCTTCTTGGCCGATACCCAATACGTCAGCGGCTTTCTTTAAAGAGTAATGGCCACGATCAGACACTAAAATGGCTAACCCGTGGTAACCATAATGACGCATGGCTTTAAACAGCCCCTCTTTTTCGACGCCTTGGAAATCACCATCGGCTTTCAAAGCATTATTACGAGCCACCCACAATGCCGTGATATTGGCAATTGTTCCGCCAGAGCAAAATGCACCGAGCGAATGATTAGCGCTATGCATCCATTGGCTGTAAAAAGCGTCGTTTTTTTGATAGATCAAACGATGCAACATACCCAAAACCTGCCGTTCTAGCGGTGTAAACGCTTTTGACGTTTCAATTTTGACTAAGTTTTGATTCAGCGCAATCATGATCTTTGATAACGGCATCAAGAAATATGGCAGTGCAGATGTCATATGACCAATAAAGCTAGGAGCCGAGGTATGCACTGAATGAGCGACTAAATTATCCAACAAATGCTGAGTATGTTCTGAAACGAACTCCGGTGACTCTGGAATTTGCGGATTAGAGAAATCTTTTTCGATCTCTTTGAGTGGTTTTTCTTCAGCGACAATATGTTCACGCAAGAAGAGGTTCAAATTGCGCGATAGCTCTTGGTCTATTTTTGTCAGTGTTGAATCGGGGCCTTCGGGCACAGTGAAGATCCGTAACAAGCTCTCGAAACTCACATTTGCAGTTTTTTGTTCTGATACCATACAGCTTCGTTATTTTGATTTTATGGAATGCGAGCGGCACAATCTAAACGAAAACGGGACAGTTGTCCCGTCTTAATTCGGCTAGAGTAGAGGCGGCGACTAGTTACAGACTTTCTTTTCGATCAAGGCGATGGCATCGTTATATTTATTCAACGCAGCTTCGATCTGCTTCGGATGACTGAGCAATTCGGCTAAAGCTGAACGTAATTCATAGTTTTTTTCGTTAGGCTTTGCTTGGCGATCTTCATAGGTGATTTTAGCAATGTGGCCGAGATCATCACTGCGTGAGGCCAATACTTTAATGTCGTGCTGTTCTAGTTTTAACCAAGCTTCTACAGGTTGCGAGGTGGCAACTTTCGAAGGATCGTTGCTTAGGTAATAGTGGACTGCCGCACGGCTTAATTCAAAGTGATGCTGGCGTCCTTGCAGAAACCATTGGCTGACTTCAGTAAGTTCAGGATATTGCGCAGTCGTTAAGTCTGCGAGATCACTATACCAATGGAGAGACGCGTCGACATAAGCGTCATATTTTTCGGATAAGCATTGGTTATCAGCAGCGAGAGCAACATTCGCTGAAGTTGAGAGCAGTAGGGCAACGAGAACACGTTTCATAAATCTTCCTTTGGGCTTTGTTATTGTGTGGGAGTTTTCTACTCCCTATTGTTAGTTTAAATGAAGGCTAGAGTGATTCCTGAGATCTAGCCTGCAAGTGATACAAAGAACAGCATAAGAATAGGCACCAGTAGGCTGAGAATAAACCCACTGACAATTGCGATCGGTACGCAACGAACCCCGCCAGTTGTCTGGATCACGGGCAAGGTGAAATCCATCGCAGTTGCCCCAGCATAGCCGATGGCAGAGCAAGGTTTGGTTCGGATTAGCATGGGGATCATCACTAAAGCAACCAGTTCTCTAAGTAGCTCTATCATGAAAGAGGCACCACCATAGACTGGGCCGAAAGCATCACCCATTAAAATCCCGGCAAGTGAATACCATCCAAAACCGGAAGCCATGGCTAGTCCTCGATAAATTGGGATATCAAGAATCATGGCCGCAATGATCCCCCCAATCCAAGAGGTCAATATAATGACTAATGCGATGACCATTCCGTATTTATTGAGCAAAATTTGTCGTAGAGTTAAACCACTATTTCTCAACTGAATACCAATAAAGAAAAGTAATACGAACAAGATCCATTCACTGGCAGTGCTCACCCAACTTAAATCGAATCCTAATACAACCCCAAGCGCCAATCCTCCACCGACAACCACAATCAGCTTTACGGATTCTAACGCCATGCTAGATAGTGGCAGTTTTGAATGGTTCGCATCGGTTTTTATGGGTAGGAATTTGTCAATAAAAGGCAAGACCAACAAGTTGCAAGCACCGATCATCAAGAAAAATACGGTGGTAAATTTGAGTATCAACTGTAGGTTACTGCCCAAGTTATCGAGGGCTGCCAAGCTTAAACCCATCAGAAACAGAATGACGTAAACTAACCAAGACGTGGCTTTATTTAATGCTGCTAGCCACTGTTGATTGGCAATAGAAAATAGATACCCCACTATTAGTGGGGCAAAAATAAATAACATCCCTGAGAACATCTCATCCTCTGATTATTTTGGGTTTAGAAGCCGCTTGCGTTGATCACATCATTGAGTTTTGATTTGAATTCAAGCTCACTAAGGTTACTTAAGTTGTATAGCACCTCAGCTCCGGTCGCATTTATTTCGACGTCATGCTCTTCAATCTCTTCATCTTGACGACGAAACAGTAAAAGATGGTGAGCAATACGTGCCACATCAAGGTAACTGACTTCGTGAGAAGATGCGACTAAAGATTGATTTCCTGCTACTTCAAGGAAATCTGAGTCGAACCCCCAACTTCTTAACACAAGCTGACTGGTTTTTGAACATCGCGACTGAAAAATCTGTAGGGCGATGTCTTGATCGAGATAGTTGCCTTTCTCAAGATATAAATGATATTCGTGTACCAGACAAAACAAGCCAATATCCGCAAGTAGACCGACAAGTAAGGCTTTTTCCTGCTCTAAATGTTGATATCGGCTTGGTTCAAGTTGTTTAAATGCGTGAGTTACCATCACCATGGTTGCGCCAAGCTCCCGCGATATGGTGGCGCTATTAACCAATATTTTATTGCATTCTTTGCTTAAGTTTACAGAGTGCTTTAACTGCTCAATCGCTTGGGCTGTTACAATGTCGCGTACTCGTAGTATGCCTAAGCGTGATACAGCCGTGACTAAATCCGTACAGGTAATATTTCGACGATTAAAGACAACAGAGTTTGCTACGCGTACTACAATTGCAGTCAGTCCGGGATCTTCAAGTAGACAATCGGCGACATCTGAAATTTCTGTAGATTCTAATGTGCATAAGCGCTGTATTTTTAGAACAACATCAGGAATAGGAGGAAGTGAAATTTTTCCTGTGCTGAGTGAGTGTTCAACCAATTGAGAAAATTCACTTTCTAACCCTTGGATGAGCATTTGATGATGATCTGGAAGCCAGTAAAAAGATAGATGATTCATAAATTTGTGCTCAATCTGTACTGAAGGCATTTTACCGTCTGCTAACCCAAATAAGCAATCAATTCACCATCAATCGCATTAATTTGTTTTCTTGATGCATTAATCTTAATACGTTAATGGAAAGCGTATGTGTCAAAAAAATTTATTCATAAACACAATGATGTGATTTCTATCTCATAACTCTGCGCAGATATGTCTATTGATGTGATGTATGCCCAGACTTATTTTGTATCGTTAACTATGATAGTACCCATATTAAGCAAGCTAATACTAAACTACTACAAGCTTGTTGCTAACTTACTCTTTTTATTCGCAAAAATACGCTGCTATCTGGTGATCACTATTAATCGGGGAACTTGATTAAGGATCAATGGATATGATTGAGCATGCATTTTTCAATTACGTTATTAAATTTGGCGCATTTCAAAAGCGTTCAATGTTTGGCGGTGTTGGGCTTTTCCAAAAAGAAGCGATGTATTCACTGATTAGTGAAGAGTCTGTTTTTATTCGTGGAGGTGAAGAGCTCGATGATGCACTCACAAAATTAGGCTGCGAAAAATACAAACACGTTAAAAAGCAGACCACAGCAACCGTTAATTATTATGATATTACTGAGCTTTTTGTGAGCAATCATGAGAGCCTAGATACGATCATTGAACGTTCCATTCGCTATTCTGTTGAGCAACGTAGCTTTCAAAAATCCTCTGCAAGCCGTCGACTACGTGACTTACCAAACATGCAGTTAACGTTAGAGCGTATGGTTAAAAAAGCGGGCATTAATGATGTGGAAACGTTCATGCGCTTAGGTGCTCCTACGATATTTTCTAAAGTGAGAAAAACGTACGGTAGTGACGTCGATGTAAAACTACTGTGGAAGTTTGCTGGTGCGATCGAAGGTATTCATTGGAAATTGCTGCAAGAGCCTCGCAAGCGTCAATTATTAGAAAGCTGCTCATTACGCTGACAGTTTTGTAGCACAGTTATCAAATAAATAGTTATCAAATAAAAAGCCGAGTCTTACGTCTCGGCTTTTTATTGTATTTAGCTTACACCTAGAACTTAAAACGAGTCGTAAACATCAGTTGATCGCCGTAAGCATCATTGATGCGAGCCTCGGCACCGAGAGAGAAAAGTTCTGTAGAATGAAAACGGGCATAAACAGACGCAATCCAGTCATCATTGTCATCGATAGAAACAAAGCCACCTTTGCCACCAACTTCTAACTGTGGTCCAAGCCATTGACGTACGCCAAGGTTTAATTCCATTCCGGTATCGGTGCTTTTATTATCGCGGGTATCTACGACGCGTAATAGCATTTCACCCGTGAAGTCAGCCCAGTTGTTAATAGGAGCATGAAAGCCAAAACCTGCGGCTGCGTCAAAATCACCTTCAAACTCAGAGTCTATACGACCAATAACATGTGCATTTGGGTGAATTGATTTGCTCATCGCAGCACCAAAGGTGACTGGACTTGCTCCAATACGAGCTTCGATATAGTCGTAACTAAAATTGCTCATGACGGATGGGCTATTTCGGTCTATTTCTGCCAGTGTTTGGCCTGAGGCTAGCAGCAAAGCGGCTGCAATGATTGTTTTACGCATAGTCACTATAAACCTATATTTTTAGTTTATTTCCATGGTCAGTCGCGGAATGCCCGCGGTGACATTAAAGAATTTAGACATCATAGTGCATAGATTGACATTGTCGCCATTAAAAAGTGTCATTCTTTTGTTGTCTTCGCAAAAAATAAGCAAAGACAGTGCCATTTCTTCGTTAGGATATTTTATTCACCAAAACTGATGCGGTTTTGTGCGATCGCATTGAAGATTTTCTCGGCATCCAAGACTCTAGCCCAAGGCATTAAATCTGATTCGTTTTCAATCATATATTGTGTTAATTGATCTTTGATAACATCGCGAAGTTTGTTCCCATCCCAAGGTTTGGCTACATAAAAATGTAGGCTGGCATGATTCACCGCTTCTACGGTGTCTTCTAGCCCTGCTTGGCCTGTTAGTAGTACTTTGCGTGTATGTTGCGTCTCTTCATTGTGGCTTAATTCAATTAAGAAACTAATGCCTGTTTGTTCGGGCATAATGTGATCGCACAAAATTAAAGCCAGCTTGATATTTTGAGCTTGGTGATCGGCAATCACTTCTTTTGCCTCTGCAACAGATTCTGCGGCTTCTAAGATAAAAAACTCTTCAAATTCGTCGAGGTCTTGTATGACGCTGTCCAATACTTCACGTTCATCGTCCACGCATAAGATCAAAAATTTGTTCATGATATTCTCCTTAATCATCAGCACGACAAGTTATCGACTAACTGGCAGCCATACCGTCATTGTCGTGTATTTATCCTGTTCAGATTGAACATCGATCCAACCTTGATGCTGGTGGACTATTTGTTGGCAGACAGAAAGCCCAATACCGAGTCCAAAGTTACCTTCTTTTTTCGTCGTGTAATTTAATGTGAAGATACGCTCTTTCTGCTCGTACGGGATCCCACAACCATTATCCGTGAAACTGATGGTCACAAAAGATTGATTACCCTGTTTTGCTAATGTGGTTGCAATGTGCAGTACGCCATTGGCTGGGAAGGCATCAATAGCGTTGGAAATGAGGTTTGTCCATACTTGTTGTAATGCAATCGGCTGACAGGTAATCAAAGGTAAGTCGGCATACTCTTTCTCGACTTTGTGGCGCTTAAGACGATTTTCGAAAATAACCAGAGTGTCTTCAATACCTTCATGAATATTGACCTTGTGCAGCGCTTCATCATCAGGGCGAGCATACCCTTTAAGGCTTCGTACCATATCGGCGATGCGTTGTGCACAAACATTGATAGAACGAAGTGTACTACCAGTTAGGAAATAGTTTTCTAATTGTTCCAGTGTTTCTAACGTTTTTTCGGGATCGTGCTTAGCCGATTGTCGGAGCGCAAGATCATCATCTAGATTGAGTTTGACCAATTTTTTTGCGATCAAACGATGATGAATTTCATTTTCTATGGCTTTAGCGCGTGCCCGCTCTTCTGATGTAGAAGTAGGTTTGGCTGAAAGTGCATTCCTTAATAGTTGGCTGCCTTTATGTTGCAGATTTTTATGTTCAGTCTCTTGGACTAAGTGCTCAATCTTGTCTGACAATGTTTCGGTTCCACGTAAAATTGCGGCGACAGGATTGTTTAGTTCATGAGCGACGCCTGCAACAAGCTGACCGAGCATGGCCATTTTTTCCCGCTCGATTAATTGCTGATGAGCTGACTCAAGTGATTCGAGCGTTTTTTGTAGTTGCAATTTAGTGTTAATACTGCGTTGTAAGCGGCGGTTAAAATGGCGGAGCAGCAAGTTAGTAAATAGGGGTAATAGCCGAGTATCCGAATGCATGACTTTTGCAAACACATCTCGGTCTAGTTTAATCACATCGGTTTTAGTCAGGGTGACGGCAGTAGAAAAAGATTTCTCACCAGTCACAAAAGACATACCACCGACAATGTTGCCTTTTTTGTGGCGAACCACTTCTCTTTGTTGCCCTAAATCATCTTTTTTATACAGGGCCACTTCACCTTCAGTGATGAACCAAAGAAAGCGGTTCTCTTCTCCCTCTTTGGTAAGAAAGTGATTAGTGGAGTAGGTTCGGCAGGCGCGAGTTTCATCTTCATTTTCAAAAAATTGGTGTAAAGCACCAATTACTTGTTCAGCCAGTTCTGTATCAGAAAGCTTGTGGTAATCGGAGATAAAACCATCTCGATAACTGCGCATTTTATTATCGATGTGCGCGCGTAAGATGCGCTGTTGATCAAGTACGGTGCTGTAGTTGAGAATGTTGTCTTTATCGTGATCTAAGATGTAGGTCGTGAGCTCTTTTTGGACGGTTTTATAGAGCACGTTATTTTGTAGTGGCTTAGTGAGGCAGTGATCTAATCGGCCCTCATTGACGGCGGTGAGAATGGCTTGAATATCTTGTCCGCAGCTTATCAGCACTTTCCGCGCTGAACGCGTGTGGATTGATTTATCGAGTTGAGTCAAAAAATCCGCACCATCAAACTGCTCATGGTGACTGGCAATGACCAATGCAATCGTTTGTTGCTGTTCGTGCAAATATTCTAGGGCTTGCTCAGCTTCATCTATGGTGTCCGCTGTATGAAGATCAAATTTAGCGGCGAACGGAGCTAACTCAGCTCGCAACTGTTCTGTGCTGATTGGGTTATTGTCTAAACAAAGTAGTGCGTAATGGTTCACACAAGCCTCTACTGTCATCGCTGTTTTGACTACTGTAGCAAGTATTACGCAGTGGGTTTGAGAGCTAGGTTTTAGAATTTCTCATCACATCTTAGCAATACTCTGACCTAACTCCATGTTTTGGTTTTCAATTGTTTACGGTAGACTGGATAAAATCTTCAGGAATTGAACACTATGAAACAGTTAAAAATTATTGGTGCGGTTGGTGGTGCTATCGTCTTAGCGGCATGCTGGCCGTTGGCTGTCGGGCAAATCGGTGAAAAGGTGATCACTAACGGTATTGCAAATATCTCTTCAGGTTCAATCGAGGCGGATATTGTCAGTTATAAGCGCGGTTACCTTTCATCAACCGTGCAAACCCGCTATCAGATTGCAGATAAAACGCTCAAACAACAGTTTGTTGCCGATGGTTTACCGACCCAAGTTCTAGTCAATAGCGAGGTTAAGCATGGCCTGTTGAGTTTAACAGCAACATCCGTTATTGCTGATCAAGAAAATCTACCATTGACGATGACCAGTATCACGCAGTTGAATGGCAATACTCAATACACTGTGGCGCTAGACAGTTGGCACTACCAAAGTGAAGATGGCGAGATGACGTTCTCGACAACGCCCGCCACATTGAAAGGTGATATTTCGGTGCTAGGTGAAATCACTTATCAACTGAATGTTCCTTCTGTTGAGTTGGATTTTACCAGTGGTGAAAAAATGATGCTTTCACAGCTAACTGGTCAAGGTATAGGTAAACAAGATAAAGGCTTCTGGCTAGGACAACAGTCATTGGCGTTAGCAAAAATTAATCTTGTCGATGGCCTAGGTGAAAATACGCTGAGTATGGACAACATGCGTTATTCCTTTGATTCGGTATTAAAAGGAGAGCCTTCTCGTTTTGATAGTAATCACTTGATTGAGATGGATAAATTAACTTATAGCGAAGGCGAGGTGAAGGACCTCAATCTTGATTTTACCTTGGGTGATTTAGATGGTGACGCTTTTGAGAAGCTCTCAACGCTTTACCAAAACAGCCCAGAACTTTCTGATGAGGACATTCAGCAAGCACTACCTTATGTGCAATCATTATTCGAGAAAGGTTTTTATCTATCGATGAATAAAATGGCGCTAAAAGTGGGCCAAGGTGAGTTTGAATCAAACTGGAAGATAGCGGTTCCTGAAGGGACAAATAATGTGGTGCAAGATCCGAGTACCATTTTACCAGCCTTAACCGGCCACATTGATACCTTCATTTCTAACCAGCTGGTTGAAGATTTTCCTTTTATCCAGCAAGGTATTGATGAGCTTGTTGTGATGGAAATTATGCAGCAAACCGATCAAGGATATCGACTCCAAGCTGAACTGAAACAGGGCAACTTGGAATTTGAAAATGGCAATCAAATGCCGCTATTGACACTATTACTTCCGGCATTGATGCGATAGCGAACGGCGCTCAAGCAAACGATTTCGCGAGTTTTAGCAATCAGTAAGAGAAAAGAGCCGATAGAAGCTCTTTTCTCGCTTTTTATCCACATCAAAAAGTGGTATTAATCACATTAATTGTCGATAGCAGGAGCAAGGAACTCATGGAATCAAATCAAGCGGGCCCAGTCTATAATTTCAGCGCAGGCCCAGCAGCCTTACCTAAAGCCGTGATGGAAAAAGCGCAAGCCGAGTTTATTAACTGGAACGAGCTTGGCACGTCCGTTATGGAAATTAGTCATCGCAGTAAACCTTTTATTCATGTTGCTCAAGAAGCGGAGCAAGATCTGCGAGATTTGCTTAATATCCCGAGTAATTACAAAGTATTATTTTGTCAGGGTGGAGCGCGCGCTCAGTTTGCGGCGGTGCCTTTAAACTTATTAGGCGATGCGACTAAAGCGACCTATATTGATGCGGGTTACTGGGCTGAAAGTGCGGTCAAAGAAGCGAAGAAATATTGTGAAATCGATGTTTTCAACGCCAAAGTGACCAAAGAGGGCAAAACAGCGGTATTACCAGCCAGCGAATGGAAAATCGATCCTGAGTCGGCTTACGTGCATTTTTGTCCGAATGAAACGATAGATGGTATTGAGATTAATGATTTACCAGATACAGACAAACCGATTGTAGCTGATATGTCATCTACGATTTTGTCGCGCCAAATAGACGTCTCAAAGTACGGGGTCATTTATGCGGGAGCGCAGAAAAACATTGGGCCAGCGGGGATCTGTATTGCGATTGTTCGTGATGATTTGCTTGATTTAGCCAGTGATGTGCTACCGACTATATTGAATTATAAAGTGCAAGCTGAACAAGATTCTATGTTCAACACGCCGCCTACGTTTGCGTGGTATTTGTCGGGTCTCGTGTTCAAGTGGCTAAAAGGGCAGGGTGGTGTCGCGGCGATTGAGAAAATCAACCGCGAGAAAGCAGCGCTGCTTTATAACGCAATTGATGAGTCACCTTTCTATCGCAATAGCATTCACCCAGACAACCGTTCACTGATGAATGTGCCTTTCCAATTAGTGAAACCAGAGTTGGATAGTACGTTTTTAGAGTTGGCTGAAGCACGTGGTTTAGTCTCGTTGCAAGGTCACCGAGTCGCGGGTGGTATGCGTGCCTCGATTTATAATGCGATGACACTGGAAGGCGTTCAAGCCTTAGTTGATTTTATGCAAGAGTTTGAACAGCAGTACGCCTAACGTTTTTTATGGTATCAAAAACGATATAACATAAAATACGACCTTAAAAAACAAAGCCCACTAAGTGGGCTTTGTCATTAATCGGCTAGATTGAAGAGCATTACAATTTGTCGGTTAACTCAATCGCTTGGCCAATATAATTGGCTGGTGTCATCTCTTTCAAGCGTGCTTTTTCAGCTTCAGGTAGCGCAAGGCCATCAATAAAGTGGCGCATCGCTTCACCATCGACTCGCTTACCGCGCGTGAGTTCTTTCAATTTTTCGTACGGTTTTTCGATGCCGTAACGGCGCATAACCGTTTGCACTGGTTCAGCAAGGACTTCCCAGTTTTTATCGAGCTCAGCAAGCAGCGCATCACGGTTCACTTCCAGTTTACTGATACCTTTTAGCGTCGAAGTGTAGGCGATGATCGCATAACCAACACCCACACCAAGGTTACGCAGCACGGTTGAATCTGTTAAGTCACGTTGCCAGCGAGAGATAGGCAGCTTTTGTGCTAGGTGATTGAACACGGCATTAGCAAGGCCTAGGTTGCCTTCTGAGTTTTCAAAATCGATCGGGTTGACTTTATGTGGCATTGTCGATGAACCAATTTCACCCGCAATGGTTCTTTGTCTGAAGTGGCCCAAAGCGATATAGCCCCAAATGTCACGATCGAAGTCGATCAGAATAGTATTGAAGCGGGCAACGGCATCAAATAGCTCTGCGATGTAATCATGTGGCTCAATTTGTGTGGTATAAGGGTTCCATGCCACACCTAGCGATTCAGTGATAAACTCTTCGCTAAAGGTATGCCAGTCGAGTTCTGGATAGGCTGAAAGGTGAGCGTTGTAGTTACCTACTGCGCCGTTTACTTTTGCGAGAATCTCGATATTGGCAATCTGCTTATATTGGCGTTCCATACGGTACGCTACGTTAGCCATCTCTTTACCCATAGTACTTGGTGATGCTGGCTGTCCGTGGGTACGAGACAATAACGGAATATCGCGATACTCTTCTGCTAAGTGACGAATCGCATCAATAATGTTGCGCATTTCAGGAAGAAGCACGGTATCGCGCGCTTCTTTGAGCATTAGCGCGTGAGATGTGTTGTTGATATCTTCTGAAGTACAAGCAAAGTGAATGAATTCATTAACGGCGTGCAGCTCAGGAACACCCGCTACTTTTTCTTTTAAGAAATACTCTACAGCCTTAACATCATGGTTCGTTGTGCGTTCAATTTCTTTAATACGAGCGGCATCTTCTTCGCTAAAATTGTCTGCTATCGCATTAAGAAATTGATTGGCTTCATCACTGAATGCTGGAACTTCGGAAATTCCAGCAGTGGCTGAAAGCTTCTGTAACCAACGAATTTCAACAATGGTCCGATACTTGAGGAGACCAAACTCACTAAAGATACTGCGTAACGCAATCGTTTTACTTCCGTAGCGGCCGTCTACCGGTGAAACAGCAGTCAAGGCTGACAGTTCCATGTTTTTCTCCTGAATTTTGAGGTTAAGTGTGAGAGTGAATTCTTTGCGTCAATATTAGACTCGAGCTAATAAAATCTGAGCTTGTTCGATCATTTTCTTACGACCGAAGATCAGATGGCGACGCTTTCCTCCAACCTGACGCCACAAGACAGCGCAACGAATTCCTGAAAGGAGTAAGGCGCGCACTTTGTGCTGGGTTGAAGTTTGTTGAAGTATGGTAGGGGTTCCAGTGACTTGGATTCTCGGGCCAATAGGGCTGATAACATCCAAGTAGATACTGGCAAGGTTGCTGATCATTTGATCATCAAGCAAGTCAAAGTGGTTGACTTGACGTTCAATCGTTTGAATACGATCGCCCAGCTGTGACATCGCATCACGACGAGCGCTTAATTTACGCTCTAATGCCATCAGGCTAATGATATAGCGAGTGATTTCACTCCCTGATGGCGTGCTATCAATACCTTTCACCAAACATTCGAGGCCAATTTTTAAGTTGGCCTCAGAGCCGAAGACATCAAGTGTATTGTTTGGATTAGTACTTAAGATAGCCGTTAGAGAAGTTTCAAACGCGTCTGAATCACAGTGACCATTTTTTGCTACGTGTTGCACTAAAGCGACAGCTTGGCAGATACCCGCAAAAGCGATGGTACGGTCATAAAGGGTGTTAGCCACGTTTATTACTCCTAAGTTGTTTAAATTCGCTGCTCAATAATTCCACCGCCAAGACACACATCGCCTTGATAGAAAACCGCGGATTGACCAGGCGTGACGGCCACTTGTGGCTCATCAAAAATGACTTTAATGTTTTCATCATCAATAGGGATGATGGTACACGCTATATCCGTTTGACGGTAACGCGTTTTTACCGTGCAGCTTAGCGTTGCTTGGATTGGTGTACGATCAACCCAGTGTAATTGGGAAGCGATCAAGCCATGAGATTTCAATAATGGGTGATCAGCGCCTTGGACTGCAATCAAAACGTTACGTTTAAGATCTTTATCAGCGACATACCATGGGTCTTCGTTACCGCCACCGCCTTTTTGGCCACCAATGTGTAACCCTTTGCGTTGACCTAAAGTGTGGTACATCAGGCCTTGATGTTCACCAATAACGAGACCTTCTGGTGTTTCAATTTTACCCGGTTGTGCTGGTAAATAGCGAGACAAGAAGTCGGTAAATTTGCGCTCGCCGATGAAACAGATACCAGTTGAATCTTTTTTCTTCGCCGTCACCAAACCTTGTTCTTCCGCAATGCGTCGAACTTCGGGTTTTTCTAAATCACCGACAGGAAATAAGCTACGAGCCACTTGTTCATGGCTTAGTGTATAGAGGAAGTAGCTTTGGTCTTTGTTGTTGTCCAAGCCGCGCAGCATTTTTGGTTTGTCATTACCTTCAGGGAAGGTGCGTCGAACATAGTGGCCCATGGCGATATAATCGGCATCTAGCACTTCATCTGCAAACTCTAAAAAGGCTTTAAACTTGATTTCTTTGTTACAAAGAATGTCTGGGTTGGGAGTTCGCCCTGCTTTATATTCCTCAAGGAAATATTCAAATACGTTGTCCCAATATTCGGCGGCAAAATTAATGGTATGAAGAGGGATGTCTAACTTATCGCACACGGCTTGTGCATCGGCTAAATCTTCCGCCGCTGTACAATATTCCTCGTTATCATCTTCTTCCCAGTTCTTCATGAACAGGCCTTCGACTTGATAACCTTGCTCTTTGAGAAGATACGCCGAAACGGAGGAGTCAACACCACCGGACATGCCGACGATGACTTTCTTTTGGCTGTTTGCGCTGCGGTTGTCTGACATTACTTAATACCACTCAATTGACTTGGTCGCAGATTCTAGCAGAAAGATTTTCGTCGCGACAGATCCGAGACAGCAATCACACTTCTATCTGGTTTAATTGGCGTCGTATCTGTCAATGTCAGCAGAAATTAGTTTTAGAATTCTACAATGGCTTATGGCATAGTGCGTGCCATTTTAAAGCGTAACAAAAGGCCACAAAATGCAAGATGACAATCAGATTATGGATGACGCGTTCCTCATCGAAACAGTAGAGAATCAACTCGCGGACGGAAATCCGTTAAAGGTCAAAGAAACCTTGATGCGCTTGATGATGACAGGTCACTCAAGGGAGGATGCTGTTGCCTCTATTGCTTGTGCGCTTGCAATTGAGATTTTTGATGTGATGAAAAACGAAGGGCAATTTGACCTAAAACGCTATTCAGAGCATTTAGATAGGTTACCTGATCTCAGCTTTATGGAAGGTGAATAAAAATAATTAAGAGCAAACGTTTGCTATAATTGCCTTAGTTGCCGCGCTAATGGGTGCGCGGTAGAATCGCGCATCTTTTTCTCCTCTACTCAGACTGACGTTATGAAATTTCCTGGCCAACGCAAATCAAAGCATTACTTTCCTGTTCATGCACGTGACCCACTTGTTATCCAAGCACAAGAAAATAAAAAAATGTCACGTACACATATTATTGGTATTGACCAGACCTTGGTGGATATAGAAGCGAAAGTAAATACTGACCTCATCGAAAAATATGAGCTTAGTAAAGGCCATTCGTTAGTGATTGACGATCAGAAGGCCGAAGCTTTGTACACTGAGCTCAAACAAAATGGTCTGATTACTAACGAATATGCTGGGGGAACGATTGGCAACACATTACACAATTATTCGGTGCTGGCAGATGATCGCTCAACGTTGTTAGGCGTGATGAGCCAAGATATCAAAATTGGTAGCTACGGTTATCGTTATTTATGTAATACATCAAGTCGGATGGATCTGAATTATTTACAAGCGGTCGATGGAGCGATTGGGCGCTGCTTTGCCTTGATCACAGAGGATGGAGAAAGAACCTTTGCTATTAGTGAAGGGCAAATGAACCAACTTCGCGCAGAAAGTGTTCCAGAAAAAATATTTAAAAGTGCTTCAGCCTTAGTATTGACTGCTTATTTAATTCGCTGCAAAACTGGTGATCCAATGCCAGAGGCAACAATGAGAGCGATTGAATATGCTAAGAAATATGATGTACCTGTTGTTTTAACCTTAGGTACTAAATTTGTTATTCAAGATGACCCTCAATTTTGGCAAAATTTTTTGCGTGATCATGTCACTGTTGTTGCCATGAATGAAGATGAAGCCGAAGCATTAACCGGGGAAAGTGATCCTCTTGCAGCGTCAAATAAAGCTTTAGATTGGGTCGATCTTGTATTATGCACCGCAGGACCAGTCGGTTTATTTATGGCAGGATATACTGAAGATGCAGCGAAACGTGAAACATCGTTGCCACTATTACCTGGTTCTATTGCTGAATTCAATCGTTATGAATTTAGTCGCCCAGCATCAAAAATAAGTTGTGAAAATCCGATACGTGTTTATTCTCATATTTCACCGTATATGGGTGGGCCTGAGAAAATTAAAAATACTAATGGTGCGGGAGATGCGGCGTTGTCGGCATTGCTGCATGATATGGCAGCCAATAAATATCATAAAGAGAACGTCCCTAATTCGAGCAAGCATCAGAATAACTTTTTAACCTATTCATCCTTCTCGCAAGTTTGCAAATATTCCAACCGTGCCAGTTATGAGGTGCTAGCCCAGCATTCACCTCGTCTGTCACGTGGTTTACCTGAACGTGAAGACAGCTTAGAAGAAGCGTATTGGGAAAGATAAAAGATTAAAATAATAAAAAGGCTCCGTTAGGAGCCTTTTTATTTGCTAAAGAGTTATTAAATCTCGAATTCTTCTAGAGATTTACCTGCATCAAGTTGCTCTTGAATTGCAGAAGGTGTGCGACCTTGACCTGTCCATGTTTTTTCTTGGCCATTGGCATCAAGATATTTGTATTTTGCTGGACGAGGTGCGCGTTTGCCTTGAACTTTAACTTTGTTCTTAGTTTCACCAGAAAGTGCAGAAATTAATGCGCTTACATCAATACCGTCTTTGGCAATCTGTTCTGCAATCGCAGCCAGCTTCGCTTCTTGTTCTGCGCGAGCAGAGCGTTCTTCTTCTTCCGCTTCTCTGCGTTCTTGAACAACGATCGTTAATTTATCTAGTGCTTCTTCAAGCTGCTCTAGAGTGAGTTCACGGGAAAAAGCGCGTAGGCTACGAATATTAAGTAGAGTTTTTGTTAATTCAGACATGACTATTCCTATTTGATTTAATTTAGTCGACACAGCAATAATAAACTGCTGAATTGGTACTTACAATATTAGATTCAAATATTAATGAAAATTTTATAGATAAATAAAAATCAAAAAAATATGAACTTGTTAGTGATGAGCTAATTTCATACATAAGTAGTAGTATCAAGAAGATCATCAATGATTTTTAGATAGACTTATAATTAATGTTTTTTATTATAATCTTCGTGATATTCATTGCACCACATTATGAAAGAAGTCTCAATGTTTCTTAATGAATGTGACCAATAATTGATGCACTTTGATGACATGATCGGTTGCAATGCATTCGTTGTTAAGTACAATGTCATTTACCTAAAGCGAAGTAAGACATTTATCATTGTTAAAATGACTTAATAACGGTGATTTATTGTACTTTCTTTGACGTAGAGGTGCGGTAAAAAATAGTAACTTTTGTTGGGGTAATGCCAATGAACAAAAGTGAAAGGTTTTATCGCCGAAGTAAGTATGCACATTAAAGCAGCTTGCTGGGGTTGTATTCGAATAGGAACAACACTGCCATAGTCTATTCTTTTTTTAAACTATGGAGCGCTACTGTAGGGTTGGGTGAAGTGTTCGCTTCCCTTTCGCTTAGTTCAACATGAATTACGTGGTTATCTTAGCTCGTAATTTGTCTGCAGTAGATCTCTAACCATTTACTTACTGGTTTTTGAAGATCATGAATTTAATCGATTTTGCATCATCTCCTCTGTCGCTGTTACCGCCTCTGGTAGCATTAAGTTTGGCTGTTCTTACACGCAGAGTACTTGTTTCATTAGGTGTCGGTATTGTATTAGGCGCGGTATTACTCGCGGATTATTCTTTTGGTAGTGCATTCAGTTATGTTGCTACTAAGGTATCAAGCGTCTTTGTTGCTGATGGCGGCATTAATACTTGGAATATGAGTATCGTCGGATTTTTGCTTTTATTAGGTATGATGACCGCGCTATTAACTTTGTCTGGCGGTACTCGTGCTTTTGCCGAATGGGCACAAGTCCGCGTAAAAAGTAAACGTGGCTCAAAACTGCTGGCGGCATTTTTGGGTGTGTTTATTTTCGTTGATGATTATTTTAACAGTTTAGCCGTAGGTTCTATTTCTCGTCCTGTGACTGACCGCTTTTATGTATCTCGCGCTAAACTTGCCTATATCCTTGATTCAACTGCAGCACCAATGTGCGTTGTGATGCCAGCTTCTAGCTGGGGCGCGTACATTATGACGATTATTGGCGGTATTCTCGTTTCTCACGGGATTACCGAATATTCGGCATTGGGCGCGTACATGCGTTTAGTACCAATGAATTTTTATGCCATTTTTGCATTACTGATGGTGTTTGCGGTGGTGTGGTTCCAATTAGATATTGGTCAAATGCGCCAGCATGAAATTAATGCCTCCCAAGGCCGTGGATTTGACGACGCAAATGAAAACGATAGCCAAGACGCACATGAGTTAAATGAAGAGCTTGATATCAAAGAGAGCGAACATGGCAAAGTGTTGGATCTGGTTCTGCCTATCGTATTACTCATCATTGCAACGGTTTCAGCCATGTTATTTACGGGTGGTCAATCTTTAGCCGCAGACGGTAAAGCATTTGATCTACTGGGTGCGTTTGAAAACACCAATGTCGGCGCTTCATTGATTTACGGCGGGCTAGTTGGCTTGGCGATGGCTCTGTTTACTGTATTTAAGCAAAAGCTGCCAATGAATGACATCAGTAATACATTGTGGATCGGTGCTAAATCGATGTTTGGTGCGATTTTGATCCTGATTTTTGCGTGGACAATTGGCTCTGTTATTGGGGACATGAAAACCGGTGCGTACATGTCATCTTTGGTTCAAGGTAATATTGATCCGCATTGGCTACCGGTCATCTTATTCTTACTATCGGGCGTGATGGCGTTTTCAACCGGCACTTCTTGGGGAACGTTTGGCATCATGTTGCCCATTGCTGGAGATATGGCTGCGGCGACCGATATCGCTCTAATACTCCCTATGCTGAGCGCGGTGCTCGCTGGTTCCGTTTTTGGTGACCACTGTTCTCCTATTTCTGACACCACCATTTTATCGTCGACAGGCGCGCGTTGTAACCATATCGATCACGTTGCGACACAATTGCCGTATGCACTGGCTACGGCCTTGGTTTCGAGTGTCGGTTTTGTTGTTTTAGGAATGACAGCGTCAGTGCTGATCTCGTTGGCTTGTGCTTCTGTTGCATTTATCATTGTGTGCATGATTATGGCCGCTATGGCGAAATCAAAAATGACACATTGCGAGACGTTGTAGCCGTATTTTGGTTAAATAGAGTTGATAAAAGGGAAACGAAAGTTTCCCTTTTTTATTACTGGTGCACGACGGCGAAAAAAGATTTTAAAAAAGCAAAATTTTTAGTTGAAAAAGAACATCAGCTTGGTTAGTGTGGAGTCAAGACAGCAAACCAATAAGAGCTGATAAGTATGCGTAATTTTGTAATGAACATTCATCATCACCATCACCCTAAATAATCTTTCGGGGAGATGTACGCATACCCGGGAGGCAGGAAACTCCCGGTGGTTAAGTCAAAGCATTTAGATTAAAACCCTCGGGAGAACGCAAATCTCCCGAGGGTTTTTTCATTTTGCTTTAACTCAATTCCAAATACATTCAATACATTGCACAGGGAAATTGTCATGCAAACACAACGCCTAAGAATTGCCATCCAGAAGAAAGGCCGCTTGAGCTCAGAGTGCCAAGACTTACTTAAAAAATGCGGAGTGAAATTCAATATCATGGGTGAGCGTCTTGTCGTTCACTCTCTCAATATGCCGATCGACCTACTGCTAGTGCGTGATGACGACATACCCGGGCTGGTGATGGACGGTGTGGTTGATCTCGGTTTCATTGGTGAGAATGAACTGGAAGAGGTGCGTTTAGAACGCTTGTCGCAAAATAAGAAAAGTGAGTTTGTTTCACTGCGCCGTCTTGATTTTGGTGGTTGCCGCTTATCCATCGCGATCAATAAAGATCAGCAATACAACGGTCCTCAAGATTTGGCGGGTAAACGCATCGCCACAACTTATCCGCAGCTACTCAAAGCGTACATGGATGAAAAGGGCATTGATTTTAGCACTTGTGTGCTCACAGGCTCTGTTGAGGTTGCGCCACGAGCTGGCTTAGCTGATGCGATTGCTGACCTTGTTTCTACCGGCGCAACATTAGAAGCGAATGGTCTCAAAGAGGCTGAAGTTATCTTCCAATCCAAAGCAACACTCATTCAGCGTCAAGGTGAATTCAGTGAAGATAAGCAAGCATTGATTGCTCGTTTATTGACGCGTATGCAAGGCGTGATTCAAGCCAAAGAGTCCAAATACATCATGCTGCATGCCCCGGTTGATCAATTAGAAGCGATTAAAGACTTACTTCCGGGAGCGGAAGACCCAACAGTGCTGCCTTTATCGGCGGAGAAAAATCGCGTTGCAGTACATGTGGTCAGTACCGAGAACCTATTTTGGGAAACCATGGAGCGCCTAAAAGCATTAGGGGCGAGTTCTATTTTGGTTTTACCTATCGATAAAATGATGGAGTAACGGCGATGAGAACTGTCGTTTGGCAATCGTTGAGTGAAACTCAGCAAGATTCAATTTTAGAACGCCCGGCCATTACTGAAGGAGCCAATGTCACTGCTGCCGTGAGCGCCGTGATTGCGCAGGTGAAAGCGCAAGGTGACCAAGCTTTAATTGAGTTAACTGAAAAATTTGACCGCGTGAAACCGGATTCAATTCGCGTTTCAAGTGGTGAGATTGATGCGGCGTGCGAGCGTCTTTCTGACAAGATGAAACAAGCGCTTCAACAAGCTTATGAGAACATTACTAAGTTCCATAAAGCACAAAAGCTGCAACCGATCAAAGTGGAAACGCAGCCGGGAGTGGTGTGTGAACAAGTCACGCGTCCAATTAATACGGTGGGTTTGTACATTCCCGGAGGCAGTGCGCCTTTACCTTCTACCGTATTAATGTTGGGTGTTCCTGCACAAATTGCAAGGTGTCGTAAAGTGGTGCTCTGCTCACCGCCACCGATTGCGGACGAAATCCTCTACGTGGCCAAGCTGTGTAACATTGATGAGGTGTACAACATTGGTGGTGGTCAAGCGGTTGCAGCAATGGCTTATGGGACTAAATCCGTTGCTAAAGTAGACAAAATCTTCGGCCCCGGCAATGCCTACGTGACAGAAGCAAAACGTCAAGTGAGTAATGATTTTCGCGGTGCAGCGATTGATATGCCAGCGGGTCCTTCGGAAGTGTTGGTGATTGCTGATGATACGGCTGATGCCGATTTCATCGCGGCTGATCTGCTTAGCCAAGCTGAGCACGGACCTGATTCACAAGTTGTGTTAGTGACCCCTTCAGCGGTGATTGCCGATCAAGTAACAGATGCAGTGCAAAAGCAGCTAAAAAGCTTATCTCGCGCCGCCATTGCAGAAAAAGCCTTGGCTTCTAGTTTGATTATCATCGCTGAGTCTTTGACCCAAGCTGTTTCTATCTCGAACTACTACGGTCCTGAGCACTTAATTGTGCAAACGCGGAACCCTCGTGAGCTGTTGCCGTTACTTGATAACGCTGGCTCAATTTTCTTAGGTGAGTGGTCACCAGAATCAGCCGGTGACTACGCTTCGGGTACCAACCACGTTTTGCCAACATACGGCTACACGCGTACTTATTCTAGCCTTGGTTTAGCTGATTTTAGTAAGCGCATGACGGTGCAAGAACTCAGCGCAGAGGGCTTACAAGGGTTAGCGCCAACTGTGGTCACAATGGCAGAAGCTGAAGGATTGGATGCACACAAACGTGCGGTCACCATTCGAGTCGAAAAATTGCAAAAGGCGAAAAAATAATGGAAAAACTGGCTCGTAAGCAAATTCAAGCACTAAAACCTTACTTATCGGCTCGCCGTATTGGCGGCAGTGGTGATGTGTGGCTCAATGCCAACGAATCGCCATTCAATAATGAGTACAAAACCGATTTTGTACGTTTGAACCGTTACAGTGATTGCCAACCTAAAGCTATGATCGATGCGTATGCGGCTTATGCCAAGGTACAACCAGAGCAGGTGTTGACCTCACGTGGTGCCGATGAAGGGATTGAACTTTTGATCCGCGCATTTTGTGAGCCCAATCAAGACGCTATTTTATACTGTCCGCCGACTTATGGTATGTACGCGATTAGCGCTGAAACGTTCGGTGTCGAGCGTAAAGTTGTGCCATTAACAGCGGATTGGCAGCTCGACCTGTCAGCCATTCGTGCCAATTTGGACCGCGTGAAGTTGATCTTCGTTTGTAGTCCTAATAATCCAACCGGCAATTTGGTTAAGCGCCAAGATATTATTGCTTTGCTGGAAATGACTAAAGACCGCGCTATTGTCGTGATGGATGAAGCCTACATTGATTTTTGTCCAGAAGCCTCAACCGTTGATTTATTAGCGCAATACCCGAATTTGGCGATTTTACGCACCTTATCTAAAGCGTTTGCGCTTGCAGGTTTGCGCTGCGGTTTTACCTTGGCCAATAAAGAGCTGATTGATGTGCTGCAGAAGGTAATTGCACCTTATCCCGTGCCAATTCCGGTAGCAGACATTGCCGTGCAAGCGTTATCGGAAGCTGGGCTGGCTCGTACCAAATTCCAAGTGTTGGATCTCAATGCAAACCGTGCTTACTTACAAGCAGGGTTGTATATGGTGCCCAATTTAACTGTGTTTGAAGGGTGGGGAAACTACCTATTAGTGAAATTTCCCGATGGTGATGCGCTGTTTAAAGCCGCTTGGGATCACGGCATTATTTTACGCAATTCTCCGATTGAAAATTGCGTGAGGATCAGTATCGGTAATCGTGAAGAGTGTGAAAAAACACTCGCTTTTATTCGCAATTATTATCAGTAATCGAGCACCATAAATAGCCCAAAATGAATAAGAGCCAGTCGTTTAAGTGACGTTACTGGCCAATAGAAAAGGATATTCCAGTGAGCAAACAGCAAAAAATTCTCTTTATTGATCGTGACGGAACCTTAATTGTTGAGCCTCCGGTCGATTTCCAAGTTGATCGTTTAGACAAACTGAAACTAGAGCCGTATGTGATCCCAAGCCTACTGGCTTTGCAGGCTGCGGGTTATCGGCTGGTGATGGTCACCAACCAAGATGGACTGGGGACGGATAGCTATCCTCAAGCGGATTTCGATGCCCCTCATGCGATGATGATAGACATTTTTCAGTCCCAAGGAGTGATCTTTGATGATGTGCTGATTTGCCCGCACTTTGAAAAAGATAATTGCTCTTGCCGCAAACCCAAACTGGGGATGGTTAAAGAGTATCTGCAAGGAGGCAAAGTCGATTTTCAGCAATCAGTGGTGATTGGCGATCGAATGACCGACCTGCAACTGGCTGAAAATATGGCGATCCGTGGTATTCAATATCATCCGAAAAGTATGGGATGGCGTGAAATAGTTAAAGACTTAACCGTGAAAGCGCGCAGCGCCGAAGTGGTAAGAACCACTAAAGAGACCGACATTAAAGTTGCGGTCAATTTGGATGAAACTGGTGGTAATCAAATTACAACGGGGTTAGGTTTTTTTGACCATATGCTTGACCAAATCGCAACCCATGGTGGTTTTCAATTGAAGTTGAGCGTCAATGGTGATCTGCACATTGATGATCACCACACCATTGAAGATACCGCATTAGCACTCGGGCAAGCCTTAAAAGAGGCATTAGGCGATAAGCGTGGCATTGGTCGTTTTGGTTTTTCGTTGCCGATGGATGAGTGTTTAGCACAATGCGCGCTCGATCTATCGGGTCGCCCTTATCTGAAATTTGAGGCCACCTTTACACGTGAGCAAGTGGGCGATCTCTCCACTGAAATGGTATATCACTTCTTCCGTTCATTAACCGACACTTTGGCCTGTACGCTGCATCTCTCATCCAGTGGTGAGAATGATCACCATATTATTGAAAGTTTGTTTAAGGCTTTTGGCCGCACATTGCGCCAAGCCATTAAAGTGGAAGGCAATGAACTACCTAGCAGCAAAGGAGTACTGTAATGTCGTCAGTCCGCGAAGCGATGAGTGATCACAGCAGCCAGCCGCAAAAGGTCGTCATCATTGATACAGGCTGCGCTAATGTTTCTTCCGTGAAATTTGCCATCGAACGCTTGGGTTACCCAGTCACTATTTCAAAAGATCCTGATGTGGTGTTGACGGCAGATAAGCTGTTTTTACCCGGTGTCGGTACGGCAAGTGAGGCGATGAAAAATCTGCAACAGCGCGATTTAATCACCTTGGTGAAACAGGTTGAAAAGCCACTGCTCGGCATCTGCTTAGGCATGCAACTGTTAGGTCAGCTGTCAGAAGAAAAAGGACAGCAAGCTAACGATCAAGCTAATGACATTGTTGAATGCTTGGGGTTATGTGACGGCGAGGTTCGCCTGATGGATACAGGCGATTTACCACTGCCACATATGGGTTGGAACACGGTCAATGCCGAAAGAGGCCATCCTCTGTTTAAAGGCATTGAGCAAGGCGAATATTTCTATTTTGTCCATAGCTACGCCATGCCCGTCGGTGAATACACGATTGCCGAATGTGAATACGGTAAGCCTTTCACCGCGGCGCTGCAAAGCGGTAATTACTATGGTGTCCAATTTCACCCAGAGCGCTCATCCAAAGCAGGCTCAGCACTGATCAAGAACTTCTTGGAATTATAAAAGGGAATTAGCAATGATTATTCCAGCATTAGATTTAATTGATGGCCAAGTGGTTCGCTTATTTCAAGGCGATTATGGTCAAGTTACCGAATACAAAGTGGACCCTGCAGAGCAGTTTCGCCTCTATCATCAGGCTGGAGCTAACTGGTTGCACCTTGTCGATTTAACGGGTGCAAAAGATACCTCCGCCCGACAGCTTGATCTGATTGCCAAACTGCTTGCCAGTACCCCTGCCAATATTCAAATTGGTGGGGGTGTGCGTAGTGAGCAAGATGTGGTGGATTTATTAAATGCGGGTGCGCAGCGCGTGGTTGTCGGTTCTACGGCCGTAAAACAGCCTGAATTAGTCAAAGGATGGATGGAAAAGTATGGCGCAGAAAAAATTGTGCTAGCGCTCGACATCAACATTGATCAAGACGGCACACGTAAAGTGGCCATTTCAGGTTGGCAAGAAGATTCAGGTGTAACGATAGAAGCCTTGATTGATGATTACCTAACGGTCGGTTTGACACACGTATTGTGCACTGATATTTCCCGCGATGGCACACTAGCCGGTTCTAACGTTGAGTTGTATATCGATTTATGCAAACAGTACCCACAAGTACAGTTTCAATCCTCAGGTGGTATCGGTAGCTTAGCGGACATCAAAGCCTTAACAGGCAGTGGCGTCGCAGGCGTGATTGTCGGTCGTGCCTTATTAGATGGTAAGTTCACCGCTCAGGAGGCATTCGAATGTTGGCAAAACGCATAATTCCTTGTTTGGATGTCCGCGATGGACAAGTCGTGAAAGGGGTGCAGTTTCGCAACCACGAAATCATTGGTGATATCGTACCGCTTGCAAAACGCTACGCCGAAGAGGGTGCGGATGAGTTGGTGTTTTACGACATTACCGCGTCGAGTGATGGCCGAGTGGTGGATAAAAGTTGGGTTGCGCGTGTCGCGGCAGTGATTGATATTCCATTTTGCGTCGCGGGCGGTATTAAATCTGCCGAAGATGCTGCGCGAATTTTAGAATTTGGAGCAGATAAAGTCTCCATTAACTCTCCAGCACTCGCTAACCCACAGTTGATTACTGACTTGGCGGATAAATTTGGCGTGCAATGTATTGTAGTCGGCATCGACTCTTACTTCGATCAAGAAACGGGTCAGTATCAGGTCTATCAATTTACTGGCGATGAGACGCGCACCAAAGCAACACAGTGGCAAACTTGCGATTGGGTACAAGAGGTACAAAAACGTGGTGCGGGTGAAATCGTATTGAATATGATGAACCAAGACGGCGTGCGTAATGGTTATGATCTACAGCAACTCCAGAAGGTACGTGCTGTGTGTCGCGTGCCACTTATCGCTTCTGGTGGGGCGGGAACGATGGAGCACTTTGCGCAAGCTTACCAACAAGCTCATGTCGATGGCGCGTTGGCGGCATCGGTTTTTCACAAGCAGATCATCAATATCGGCGAATTAAAACAATATTTACAAGCAGAAGGTGTAGAGGTAAGACGATGAGTTTTCAAGTATCGAGTGCGGTTGCACTTTCTGAGCGTATTGATTGGAACAAAGTTGATGGCCTTGTTCCGGCGATAGTGCAAGATTTTCAATCAAGTCAAGTGCTTATGATGGGTTACATGAACCAAGATGCGTTGCAAAAAACCGCGCAAACAGGCCAAGTGACGTTCTTTTCTCGCAGCAAACAGCGCCTTTGGACCAAAGGAGAGACCTCTGGTCATGTGTTACAGTTGAAAAACATGGCGCTCGATTGTGATAATGACACTTTATTGGTCAAAGTGAATCCCATTGGGCCAACGTGCCATACTGGAACCACAACCTGTTGGGATAACGATGCACAAGAAGAGTCTCAAATGGTGTGGCTTCATCAGCTTGAGCAACTATTGGCTGCCCGCAAGAGTGCCGACCCTGATTCCTCTTACACCGCTAGCCTTTATGCCCGTGGAACAAAGCGTATTTCGCAGAAAGTGGGCGAAGAGGGCGTTGAAGTTGCACTTGCGGCGACGTCGGGCGATAAGGCGGAGTTAGTGTGTGAGTCTGCTGATTTGATTTATCACTTATTGGTGCTATTGCAAGACCAAGGATTAGCGTTGAGTGATGTGATTGATAAGCTTAAAGAACGCCATAAATAAACACAGTGAAGCCTCTTAAATAAAGAGGCTTCCGTTTTTTGAGAGCGGTGTTAGAGGGTAATTTCTTTCCACTCACCGGGTTGTAGATCGCCTAAAACAATGTCGCCCATCGCGTAGCGCACTAAGCGCAGTGTTGGAAAGCCAATATGCGCTGTCATACGTCGTACTTGCCGGTTTTTACCTTCAGTAATGGTAATCGCAAGCCATGTGGTTGGGATTTGTGCGCGAAAACGAACCGGTGGATTACGTTCCCACAAGGTAGGCGGTTGCAAAATCTCAACCTTGGCAGGCAGCGTCATGCCATCTTTTAGCTCTACACCTTGGCGCAATTTATCTAAATCGTTTTGAGCGGGTTCTCCTTCTACTTGAACCCAATACGTTTTTGGTAATTTTGACTGCGGCTGCGTTAGTCTTGCTTGCAAGATGCCGTCATTGGTGAGCACCATCAAACCTTCGCTGTCTCTGTCCAAGCGACCTGCGGCATACACCTCTTTTACGGGAATAAAATCAGCGAGAGTTTTGCGCCCATCACCATCAGTAAACTGGCTTAGTGTATCAAAAGGCTTATTAAAGATGATGACTTTTCGATCAGCAAGTGATATTCGTTTTTTTACCTCTTCTGCAGATGAAGAGGAGCGGGCGGTTGAGCGCTGATGTGGATCGCGCCGTTTAAAATGAGAAGAGCCAGAGGGTTTTGATACTGATGAAGAATCACGACGCAAGCGGGATGACATGTTAACTACCTTGCAAAAATGTAAATGAAGTGTGTTTGAAAGTTTTCTGAACTTTGGATTTAAGCTATGATTTGCGCGCCCAGAAACAGGATTGACGCACAAGATAATAGACTATTATCCTAGTTTTGTTTAATTATACTCAACCCATGCTATTTGGATTCAGTATCAATAAAGGGTTTGGGTGTATACGTATTTTCACTCAATGACTAAAATCGGATAACGCTCAACGACATTCGATTCAGTTTTTGAAAGAGTGACGCTATCGTGTTCAAGTCGCGAGGATGCTAACCCACTTGACACGGACAATCACACAGCGCTGTTTCATCCAATGGTGCTGCTAGAACAAATAGGGAAATTTTTCATGCCTACAGAAAAACCTACAATTATTTATACCATCACAGACGAAGCACCAGCACTGGCCACTTATTCTTTATTGCCGATTATCCAATCCTTTACCGCCTCGTCAGGTATTAGCGTTGAAACCCGCGATATTTCACTGGCTGCGCGTATCCTTGCCAGCTTCCCAGAACATTTAAAAGAAAATCAACGTGTAAGTGATGCGCTTGCCGAATTAGGTGAACTGGCGACCAAACCAGAAGCGAATATTATTAAACTGCCTAACGTTTCGGCATCGGTCCCACAATTGAAAGCCGCGATTAAAGAGTTGCAGGAAAAAGGTTACGACCTACCAAATTATCCTGAAGAACCAAGTACCTACGAAGAAGAAGCGATTAAAGCGACTTACGATAAAATCAAAGGTAGTGCGGTTAACCCTGTGTTGCGTGAAGGAAACTCCGATCGCCGCGCACCACTATCAGTCAAGAATTATGCGAAGAAAAACCCACATTCAATGGGCGCATGGTCACCGCAATCCCGTTCACATGTTGCCAGCATGCAAGACAAAGATTTCTATGGAACAGAAAAGTCAGTCACCATTGAAGGTGACACTAAGGTCAAAATTGAGTTTGTCGGCCATGATGGCTCGACTAAAGTCTTAAAGAAAGAGTTTGCGCTGCTTGATAAAGAAATTATCGATGCTTCAGTTCTAAGCAAAAAAGCGTTAGTTGAGTTTTTCGAGCAACAAATCGCAGCAGCGAAACAGCAAGATGTGCTGCTTTCCTTGCACATGAAAGCAACCATGATGAAAGTGTCTGACCCAGTCATTTTCGGCCATGCCGTTAAAGTGTACTACAAGGACGTATTTGCGAAGTATGGCGCGTTGTTTGACTCATTAGGTGTTGATGTCAACAATGGCCTAGGCGATGTTTACGCGAAAATACGAGCATTGCCACAAGCACAGAAAGAAGAAATTGAAGCCGCGATTCAAGCGGTTTATAACACGCAGCCACCGCTTGCTATGGTCGATTCTGACCGAGGTATTACTAACCTACATGTCCCAAGCGATATCATTGTTGATGCGTCAATGCCAGCAATGCTGCGCGCTTCTGGTCAAATGTGGGGGCCAGATGGCAAGCAACAAGACACCAAAGCACTGATCCCCGATCGCTGCTACGCTGGCGTTTATCAAGCGGTGATTGATTTTTGTAAAAAGCACGGCGCATTTGATCCCACCACGATGGGCAGTGTGCCAAACGTGGGCCTTATGGCGCAAAAAGCTGAAGAATATGGATCGCACGATAAAACCTTTATCCTCGATGCAGCGGGTTCGGTACGTGTTGTGGATACCTCCGGCAAAGTATTGCTAGAGCAAGCTGTTGAAGCTGGTGATATTTTCCGCATGTGCCAAGTGAAAGATGCACCGATCCAAGACTGGGTGAAACTGGCCGTGACTCGCGCCAGAGCTACTGGCGTTCCTGCGATTTTCTGGTTAGACGATCAGCGTGCGCATGACCGTGAATTGATCAAAAAAGTCAACGTCTACCTTGCTGATCATGATACGGCTGGCTTAGATATTCAGATCCTATCACCCGTTGAAGCGACTCTGTTCACACTTGAGCGTCTCAAAGCGGGTAAAGATACCATCTCAGTTACGGGTAACGTACTGCGTGATTACCTCACGGATCTATTCCCCATTCTTGAGCTCGGTACTTCGGCTAAAATGTTGTCGATTGTTCCCTTGATGAATGGCGGTGGTTTGTTTGAAACAGGTGCTGGTGGCTCTGCGCCAAAACACGTTCAGCAGGTTGAGAAAGAAAACCACTTGCGTTGGGATTCGTTAGGCGAGTTTTTAGCGCTGGCGGCGTCTTTGGAACATTTGAGTGTTGTCACTGGAAATGCGAAAGCGAAAGTACTAGCCGATGCGCTTGATAAAGCCACTGGTAAGTTCCTTGATCTCAATAAATCACCATCGCGCAGAGTTGGTGAGCTTGATAACCGTGGCAGTCACTACTATCTTGCAACCTATTGGGCTGAGGCCTTAGCAGAGCAGACGGCGGATGCTGATTTAGCGGCGGAATTCGCACCGATTGCGAAGCAGCTACAAGAAAATGAACAGGTTATCGTCTCTGAGCTGAATCAGGCACAAGGTACTCCGGGTGATTTGGGTGGTTACTATGCGCCAGTGTTTGAAAAAGCATCAGCACTAATGCGTCCAAGCCAAACCTTGAACGCGATCATTGGCGCTTAACCTTCAGTTATTCACCTCTAAGCAATAAAAAAACCCGCCAGTTCGGCGGGTTTTTCATCAAATACACGTTTGGCAGCGATTATTTTGCAAGTTGACCTTCGATTGGAACAACAGCGCTAGCGTGATAACCTTTCGGCCCCTGTTCAATCTCGTAGGAAACTTGTTGGCCCGCTTTGAGTGTGCGGTAGCCTTCCATTTGAATGGTTGAATAGTGAGCAAAAATATCGGTATCCTCACCTTCTGGACAAATAAACCCAAATCCTTTGGCGTTGTTAAACCATTTTACTGTACCTGTAGCCATGCTTTACATCCCTCATTGCATTTTAGTTACTGATGTTGTTATCGAGAAACTTATCCTAAAAACGTTACCCGAATGTGAATATCAATTCAGCCGCTGCCAAATTTTTAGTCACTAATTGACCAATGTAGTCAATGATTCGGCGCAGTCAATAGGCAAAAGGTATGATACTCGACATATTTGCAAATAAATCACTTTTCAGGTTTACATTGTTGTAACGATTAAATAGGGCGTTAAGAATGAAATAGTTAAAGAAAGCAGTTGCTTTTGTTTTCTTTTTAATCAACTACGCCGTTGATAGTTCGGAATAGCAATGTTTTATTTGCAGCGATACAATTGCTGCATTAGTCTCTAAGTAAGGGTTGTTTTTCAACTGTGTCGGTAGCACTAATAACATTAATAGATTCCAACGACACAATGGTTACTGAGAGGCACACGGTTCCACTAGGTAGAGAAGCACTCTAAATACGGTCATCATGAGTAAACATTTTGAATGGGTGACTCCAGACTCAGATCTTCTGGAGAAAGAGAAGACAGCAATTAAACCACCAGCGATGTACAACGTAGTTCTCAATAACGATGACTACACGCCGATGGAGTTTGTGATTGAAATCCTTGAGCGATTTTTCTCGATGGATATCGACAAAGCAACACAGATAATGCTCAAGGTGCATTATGAAGGGAAAGCAATTTGTGGCACGTTCAGTGCCGAGATTGCAGAGACCAAAGTAGCTCAAGTTACTTTGTACTCAAGGGAAAATGAGCATCCACTGCTTTGTACTATGGAGCAAGCGTAGTCGCTTGCTGGAGCAACAAAGTGGTTCCTTAAGGAGGTACTTATGCTTAATAAAGAACTAGAGTCGAGTCTAAACGGCGCGTTCGCTCGAGCGCGAGACAAAAGACATGAATTCATGACCGTCGAGCACCTCCTACTTGCGTTATTAGAAAATGATGCAGCCAGAGAGGCCTTATTAGCCTGCCAAGCGGATTTAGATGCCTTACGCCAAGAGCTTGATATTTTTATTGATCAAACCACACCTCTTATTCCTGAAAGTGACGAAACACGTGAAACGCAACCTACATTGAGTTTTCAACGTGTGCTGCAACGTGCTGTATTTCATGTGCAATCCTCTGGCCGCAATGAAGTCACAGGAGCGAATGTACTGGTTGCAATCTTTAGTGAGCAGGAGTCACATGCGGCTTACCTACTGAAAAAAAATGACATCAGTCGCTTAGATATCGTCAACTACATTTCGCACGGCATCACTAAAGCTTCCAGCGCAAGTGATAATTCAGCCTCTTCCGACTCTTTTAGCAGCGAATCAGCTGATGAAGTCAGTTCTGATGAACGTTTGGAAAGCTTTGCCAGCAACCTCAACCAATTGGCAAAGCAAGGGTTGATTGACCCGCTAATTGGGCGTGATAAAGAGCTAGAACGAACCATTCAAGTGTTGTGTCGTCGCCGTAAAAATAATCCGCTGTTAGTGGGAGAAGCGGGAGTCGGTAAAACGGCGATTGCGGAAGGGCTGGCGTGGCGTATTGTGGAAGGCCAAGTGCCTGAAATCATTCAAAATAGCGTTATTTATTCACTGGATATTGGCTCATTACTCGCTGGAACTAAGTATCGTGGCGATTTTGAAAAGCGTTTTAAAACCATTTTGAAACAGCTTGAAAAAGAGCAGGACGCGATTCTATTTATTGATGAAATTCATACCATCATCGGTGCGGGTGCCGCTTCTGGTGGTCAGGTGGATGCGGCTAACTTAATCAAACCTCTGCTTAGCAGCGGTAAATTGCGCTGCATCGGCTCAACGACTTATCAAGAGTACAACAACATCTTTGAAAAAGAGCGCGCGCTGGCTCGCCGTTTTCAAAAAATCGATGTGGTCGAGCCATCGTTGGATGACACCACTAAAATACTTATGGGCCTGAAAACAAAATACGAGGCGCACCATGATGTACGTTACACCAATAAAGCGTTACGTGCGGCCGTAGAGCTTTCTGCAAAATACATCAATGAACGTCATTTGCCAGATAAAGCGATTGATGTGATTGATGAAGCGGGAGCACGTTCAAGATTGGCACCTGCAAGTCGCCGCAAGAAAACCGTTGGAGTGGCCGATATTGAAGCGATGGTTGCTAAAATGGCGCGTATTCCAGAAAAATCGGTCTCTTCTTCCGATAAAGACATTTTGCAGCACCTTGATAGAAAAATGAAAATGTTGGTATTTGGACAAGATGACGCTATCGATGTATTGAGTGAGGCGATCAAACTCTCACGCGCTGGCTTAGGTGCCGACAATAAGCCGGTGGGTTCATTCTTGTTTGCTGGTCCAACAGGCGTGGGTAAAACGGAAGTGACAGTGCAGTTATCGAAGCTACTTGGCATTGAGCTGCTGCGTTTTGATATGTCTGAGTATGGTGAACGCCACTCAGTGAGTCGTTTAATTGGTGCTCCTCCTGGTTATGTTGGGTATGACCAAGGTGGCTTGCTAACTGATGCTGTGATTAAACATCCACATTCAGTGGTGCTACTTGATGAGATTGAGAAAGCGCACCCTGATATTTTTAACTTGTTACTTCAAGTCATGGATAACGGCACTTTAACGGATAACAATGGACGAAAAGCGGATTTCCGTAACATCATTTTGGTGATGACAACCAACGCAGGTGTTGCAGAGACAGTGAAAAAATCGATTGGTCTTATCCAACAAGACAATAGTTTTGATGCGATGTCAGAGATTAAGAAAGTATTCACACCCGAATTTCGTAACCGTTTAGATAACATCATCTGGTTTAATCGTTTGGATGAGCGTGTAATCCATCAAGTGGTTGATAAGTTTATTGTTGAACTACAAGCTCAACTCGATGCGAGAGGTGTATCGTTAGAGGTTTCTGAGGATGCTCGTCATTGGCTTGCTGTGAAAGGCTACGATATTGAGATGGGCGCTCGTCCGATGGGCCGCGTGATTCAGGATAAGCTGAAAAAGCCATTAGCGAATGAGTTGTTGTTTGGCTCGTTGGTCGATGGTGGCACAGTGAAAGTGGATTTAGATGGCGAAGAGCTTAAGCTTAAGTACATTGGTTCTCGTGAAGAAGCGGTTCACTAATCGGTAATCCCGATGCTTATCACCTAATAACAAAAGCACGCTGAGGCGTGCTTTCTTCTATGCATTGCATTTAATCCAGTTCTATAAGTAACAAAAAACGGAGCATTTAGCTCCGTTTTTTGTTGCGTTCGAAAATCAGAGATTAACGAGCACGGAAGACGATGCGGCCTTTAGTTAGGTCGTATGGAGTCATCTCTACAGTTACTTTGTCACCAGTAAGAATACGAATGTAGTTCTTACGCATTTTACCAGAGATGTGAGCTGTTACTACGTGGCCGTTTTCTAGCTCAACACGGAACATTGTGTTTGGAAGAGTATCAAGGACAGTGCCTTGCATCTCAATTACGTCTTCTTTAGCCATTTAATCCTCTTTAGAAACTTGGCGATTTTTAACGGACGCATTCTGCCGCTAAAAGATAAATATGTAAAGTTGGGGCGTATTCTACCCTTGCCAACGTTGATTTACTAGCTTTTGATGGCGCTCAAAGCGTACTTTGTAGTTCATTGCTGGGCATTCATCAATTTGATAACCCAAATATAACCATTGTTTCTGTGTGGCTTGGCAATATTGCAGTTGAAATAAAACGCCAAGTGTCCCGAGTGACAGATCTGACTCTGGATCATAAAAGGTATAAAAGGCGCTGGCACTGTTTTGTAAAATATCCGTCACCGCAATCGCGACCAGCTGTCCATTTTGATAAATATGCAGGTATTGAGTATCTAGCCAACGACAAGCGGAAAAGGTTTCAAACTCCTGCTCGTTGGGAGGGTACATGCTGCCCTCTTTATGTCGCGCTTCAATATAGCGGGCATAGAGTGCAAACCAACCCGAATCCATGGTCGGTTTCAGCTGCCACTGAAAAGCGTGTGCCTTTTTGAGTAACCGCTTTTGGCTGGTTGATAGCTTGACTTGGTCAACAAAAACACGCAATGCTTGGCAGGCGTTGCAATTGTCACAGTGAGGTTTGTAAATGGTATCCCCACTGCGTCGAAAACCATTTGCGAGTAGAATTTCATAATTCTCAGGCGATTGCATGGCGGAGTCTAAAGTCACAGCGACACGTTCTTGCCTATCTTTTAAATAGCTACAAGGGTGGTTATTGGTTAAACCGATGCGTATTTGCTGTAAATCTGAGCTCATGGTTATCCTTCATTAGGCAAGGTGATCCACTGGGGTGTAAAGCAGCGCTCATCGACAGAGCTATCTCTAAAAGATAGCAAGGATTTGAGAAAATCGTCGCGCTCTAATTCGAAAGCTCCCAATGATGCCAGATGCGGATTCATCACCTGACAATCAATCAACTGTCCACCGTGTGATTGAAAATGCTGGCAAAAATACCAAAGCGCAATTTTTGATGCATTGGCTTTGATACTAAACATCGACTCACCGCAAAACATTTGGCCCATTTGTATGCCATAGAGCCCGCCGATCAATTTATCTTCCTGCCACACCTCAACCGAATGACAACGGCCAGAAGCCGCAAGGGCGAGGTAGGCGCTGCGCATCTCTTCATTTAGCCAAGTTTGATCTGCGGGTCTTACGTTGGCGCAACTTGTAATTACCTCTTTAGTTGCATGGTTAAGGCTTATTTTATATTGATGTTTTCGCTGGAATTTTTTAACGCTTTTAGCTGGAGAAAAAGTTTGTGGGTTAAACACAGCTCGTGGAGCGGGGCTCCACCAAAGAATAGGCTCTTGTGGGCCATACCAAGGAAAAATTCCGTGTCGATAAGCATTATAAATACGTTCTGGTTGTAAATCTCCACCAAACGCGAGCAGTCCATTTGGCTCTTCTAGCGCCTCATCAGCGGAAGGAAAAGAGAAATCATCAAGCGCAAGTTGAGGAAGGTAAATAGTCATGTTCGATCCGATCTGGGTTAACCATCAAGATAAGGCCACGGAATGAGGATAGTAGGGATTTTTCAATAGTTTGCCAATCATTACTATCAGGCCATATTTGTACTGGAGTTCGCTTTTATTTTTAGATAGGCTGCAAGTACGAAGAATTTTCATTTTCCCAGAGCAAACAGGAGCTCTTTGGAAGATGCAAGGAAACACAACTCGAATGGAAAGCCTCACGTTACAACCAATAAAAAAAATTAATGGGCAAGTCAATTTACCCGGTTCCAAAAGTGTCTCAAACCGAGCGCTACTGCTTGCCGCTCTGGCAAGTGGTACGACTAAGCTAACGAACTTGTTAGACAGTGACGATATTCGCCACATGCTCAACGCACTAGCAAAACTTGGCGTGGAGTATCGTTTGTCAGACGACAAAACGGTGTGTGAGATAAAAGGTTTGGGTCGGCCTTTTAGCATCGAGCAATCCGTTGAGCTGTTTTTAGGTAATGCAGGGACGGCAATGCGTCCACTTGCGGCAGCATTAGTCCTTGGACAGGGTGAGTTCATTTTGACTGGTGAGCCGAGGATGAAAGAACGTCCAATCGGTCATCTCGTTACAGCGTTACGTGAAGCGGGCGCTGATATTGAGTACCTTGAAAACGAAGACTTCCCGCCGTTAAAAATTACGGCAACCGGCCTTAAAGCTGGAACCGTGGCGATTGACGGTTCAATCTCGAGTCAATTTTTGACCGCCTTTTTAATGGCTGCGCCACTGTCTGATGGTGAAATGACGATAAACATCGTTGGTGACTTGGTCTCAAAGCCTTACATTGATATCACGTTACACATCATGGCGCAGTTTGGTGTAAAAGTGATCAACCATAACTACACTCAATTTGTGATCCCAGCTGGGCAATCGTATGTTTCTCCTGGGCAGTTTTTGGTGGAAGGAGATGCATCCTCTGCTTCTTACTTCCTCGCGGCGGCGGCTATCAAAGGTGGCGAAGTAAAAGTTACTGGTATTGGTAAAAACAGTATCCAAGGAGATATTCAATTTGCCGATGCGCTAGAAAAAATGGGCGCACTCATCGAATGGGGGAATGATTATGTCATCGCTCGTCGTGGAGAGCTTAATGCGGTTGATCTCGATTTTAATCACATTCCTGATGCGGCTATGACCATTGCGACGACCGCATTATTTGCCAAAGGCACCACAGCCATTCGCAACGTATATAATTGGCGTGTTAAAGAAACTGATCGTTTAGCCGCAATGGCGACGGAGCTGCGTAAAGTGGGTGCAGAGGTTGAGGAAGGGGATGATTACATTATCATCACACCACCAACGTCATTACAGCATGCGGCAATCGACACTTATGACGATCATCGAATGGCGATGTGTTTTTCGCTGGTTGCACTGAGCGATACCGCAGTGACGATTAATGATCCTAAATGTACTTCGAAAACGTTTCCTGATTATTTTGAACAGCTTGCGCAACTAAGCCACTAGGCATTGAGTGTTTAAACCCAAGAATGAAAAGCCTCGAATGAGGCTTTTTTTCATCAAGAATTACGATTGAACGAGAGTAAATTGCTTTGATAAATGCAAGGCAAGGTACTTGAACATGTTAAATACCGCAGTGGTATTAGGTGTTGGCAGCCCCTTGTCGTCTAAAAAGTAGTTGCCTTTAAAAACTAATACATCCTCTTTTTCTTCAACGCTATCGGCGCGCATGCCAACGATATAAGCGTCATGTTCTTGAATGATTTGGTTTGCAATAAGTAACAAATCAAATTCAGTAATAGATTGTTTTTCGCTCATCTTTTACGGTCCTATGAGTAGATGTGCGAGGATAGTGCCGTAAAAGGGTAGGTAATTTCAATGATTTCAAATAGAATTCGGCGCAAAATTCGATGGAGTGGATTCTCAAGCTTTGACCAAAGAGAGAAGTCACGTCTAAGCTTAATCAAGAAAGCCGATTTTTTATGCAATGAGAATGTGTGACTTACGGCATATTTCATTGGATTTATTTCGCGAACTGATAATACTCACTTTAGTATGAGCGCCAAAGCACGTTTAGTAGAGTGCTGCAGCAATGAAAGTCAAGCTCACAAGTACCACAGGATTCGATTTTAAACTTCTCAATTTAGGTTGGAAGGCTGGCGGAGAATAGACCACTGAGCTCTGGTTGCATTTTGACCAATTATTGAGTGGTTGAATTTTATTTTTAAAAAACATGTTGATCTTCTTGTTAACTGGCTCGATAGTAAAAAAAGAAGCAATAATTTAGAACGTCATGCGATTTACTTTCGCGTAATGATTAAGGGCATTTGAGTCAATTATGGGTAAATCACTCGTTATAGTGGAATCGCCAGCCAAGGCTAAAACGATCAATAAATATCTTGGTAAAGATTTTATTGTTAAGTCGAGCGTAGGGCATGTTCGTGATCTTCCAACCGCAGGTCAAAGTACCGCTAAAAAAGCAACGCCTAGTTCTTCTTCAAAGAACCTTAGCGCTGAAGAGAAAGCACGCTTGAAAAGCGAGAAAGACCGCAGTTCGTTAATTAAGAAGATGGGCATCGACCCTTATCACGGCTGGGAAGCGAATTACCAAATTTTGCCGGGTAAAGAAAAAGTAGTGGCGGAATTGCAAAAGCTTGCTAAAGATGCCGACTGCATTTATCTCGCAACCGATTTGGACCGCGAAGGAGAGGCCATCGCTTGGCACCTTCGTGAGATCATCGGTGGCGATGAACAGCGATACAAACGAGTTGTATTTAACGAAATTACTAAAAATGCAATCCAACAAGCCTTCCAAACACCGGGTGAATTGAATATCGACGGTGTAAACGCCCAACAAGCGCGTCGTTTCATGGACCGTGTGGTGGGTTTTATGGTCTCTCCATTACTTTGGAAAAAAGTGGCGCGTGGCTTGTCTGCGGGTCGCGTCCAATCGGTGGCGGTGAAATTACTTGTTGAGCGTGAGCGTGAAATTAACGCGTTTGTCCCTGAAGAGTTCTGGGATATCCATGCTGATACGAAAACGCAAGATAAAACGGATTTCCGTCTGTTGGTTGCGCAAAAAAATGATGTAGCGTTTAAACCTGTCAACGAAGCGGAAGCTAAATCAGCGGTTTCGATTTTAGAAAAAGCTTCTTACGAAGTGTGTAAACGTGAAGACCGCCCAACCAGCAGTAAACCTTCCGCTCCTTTTATCACCTCGACGTTACAGCAAGCAGCCAGTACTCGCTTGGGTTACGGAGTGAAGAAAACGATGATGCTAGCTCAGCGCTTGTATGAGGCAGGTTACATCACTTATATGCGTACCGATTCAACCAACTTAAGTGCTGAAGCGGTTGAAGCGGTTCGCAGCTATATTGGTAGTGAGTTTGGACAAGCCTACTTACCTGAGAATCCGTTAGCTTATGGAAGTAAGCAGGGCGCTCAAGAAGCGCACGAAGCGATTCGTCCATCCAGTGTGGATGTTAAAGCCGATGATTTACAAGGTATGGAAGCGGATGCTCATAAGCTATACGCGCTAATCTGGAATCAGTTTGTTGCTTGCCAAATGACGCCAGCTCAATACGATTCGACCACTGTGAGCGTGAAAGCGGCAGAATTTACCCTTAAGGCGAAAGGTCGCATCCTTAAATTTGATGGTTGGACACGAGTTCAACGTCCAATGGGTAAGAATGAAGACCAAATTTTACCTCCAGTGAAAGTGGGCGAAACGTTGTTATTGCAAACGTTAGATCCAAAACAACATTTCACTAAGCCACCGGCACGTTATACGGAAGCTGCGCTGGTAAAAGAGCTTGAAAAGCGTGGTATAGGCCGACCATCGACGTATGCTTCTATCATCTCTACCATTCAAGATCGCGGCTATGTGAAAGTGGATCAGCGACGTTTTTATGCTGAGAAAATGGGTGAAATCGTCACCGATCGTCTGGATGACAGTTTCAATGACTTGATGAACTATGACTTCACCGCGCGAATGGAAGAAAAGCTGGACCAAATTGCAGCAGGATCTGCAAATTGGAAAGGAGTCTTGGACGATTTCTTTAAAGATTTCACTGCAGATTTAGAAACGGCTGAACTGGATGAAGAACAAGGTGGTATGAAACCCAACCACATCGTGATGACCGACATTCAATGTCCGACATGTTCACGTCCAATGGGAATTCGTACAGCCTCTACAGGGGTGTTCCTCGGCTGTTCTGGTTATGCACTGCCGCCTAAAGAGCGTTGTAAAACCACCATTAACCTAGGTGACGAAGAAGGCGTCATCAATGTCTTGGAAGAAGATGTTGAAACGGCTGCACTGCGCGCTAAAAAACGTTGTCCTATCTGTGAAACGGCGATGGATGCGTACCTAATCGATGACACACGTAAAATGCATGTGTGCGGGAACAATCCGAACTGCGAAGGTTACGTTGTAGAATTCGGTGAGTTTAAAGTTAAAGGCTATGATGGCCCAGTTGTCGAGTGTGACAAGTGTGGGTCAAACATGGTGCTGAAAAATGGCCGTTTTGGTAAGTACATGGATTGCACCAGCGATGACTGTAAAAATACGCGTAAGATCTTAAGAAGCGGCGAAGTTGCTCCACCAAAAGAAGATCCTATCCATTTCCCAGAATTGCCTTGTGAAAACTCGGATGCGTATTTTGTACTGCGTGATGGCGCTTCAGGTCTGTTTCTTGCAGCGAGCAATTTCCCGAAATCTCGTGAGACACGTGCGCCATTGGTTGAAGAATTGGCTCGTTTCAAAGAGCGCCTAGCACCAAAGTATCAATACTTAGCGGATGCGCCTGTACATGATCCTGATGGTGTGGCGGCGGTTGTACGCTTTAGTCGTAAGTCAAAAGAACACTATGTACGCACTGAGATAGAGGGTAAACCCTCAGGTTGGACGGCGTTGTACGATAATGGGCGGTGGGAAATTACCGATAAGCGTAAAAACGCTAAAAAATAGCCTTTAATGTGATCAATGCGAAAAGGTAGCCTTCGGGCTACCTTTTTTTTGGCTGGAGTTTGAGCAAGTTCAACTATTCATACTATTCATGGAGAATGTGTCGCCAATATTTTGACATTCCATGTGTAAGGCAGTATTGATTAACTATCCGTGAGCGGGCGGGGTGTCGGATGTTCAGAGTCTTGTGCACAGGAGATAGCCTTATTGCACCAGCATGTTGTGAATTGTTCAGTCGGTTCAACAACTAAAATGGAGCTATTTGGTGTAATTAATATTTATGTCTTTAACCTAGTAAACATAGCGTCATAAATTCGTTGTATTTTTAATAAAAAGAGAGTGTATATAAAATTAAGAATGCATCAATAAAGTGAATAAAAATGATTAGTTAATACATTGTTATGTTTATATGTTACACCGAGCTGTAAATGTGAGCTAGGTTAGGAGTTAGCAAACTAAAGGGTTCAGACAAGTCAGAACAGCGTATTTAAAATTGTATTATTTCTTTAATTCGATAACGTATAAACAACCGATTGCATTTAGGGTGGTGAGGGAGTTTCATACAGCCCACTGCAAGTGGTCAATAAGGATAGCATCCATACATCCCCTGTAAATTAAGGTATGGAATGCAAATATAAGAATGAAATAAGGAGAATTAAAATGGCTGGTGTTTTAGGAATGATCCTTGCTGGTGGCGAAGGCTCGCGCTTGATGCCTTTAACGGAATCTCGTAGTAAACCTGCAGTGCCATTTGGTGGCAGTTATCGTTTAATCGATTTTGCTTTGAATAATTTTGTAAACGCGGATTTGATGCGTATCTACGTGCTTACACAATTTAAATCACAATCGTTGTATTTACATATGAAGAAAGGCTGGAACCTTTCGGGCATCACTGATCGGTTTATCGATTCAATCCCCGCACAGATGCGTGATGGCAAGCGCTGGTACGAAGGTACTGCGGATGCTATCTACCAGAACATTCGTTTTATTGAACTCTCTACCCCCGACCAAGTATGTATTTTTGGCTCTGATCATATCTATAAAATGGATATCCGCCAGATGCTCGATTTCCATAAACGTGTAGACGCAAAACTGACCGTTTCTGCGCTGAGAATGCCGCTGAAAGAAGCGTCTCAGTTTGGTGTGATTGAAGTTGATGAAGCCGGAAAAATGGTCGGTTTTGAAGAAAAACCTTGCAACCCTAAAGCGATCCCTGGGCACCCAGACCTTGCACTTGTTTCTATGGGTAACTACATATTCGATACAGATAAGCTCTGTGCAGAACTGCGTCGTGATGCTGAAGATAATCACTCCAGCCATGATTTTGGCAAAGATATTATTCCTAAACTTTTCCCAGAAGGAGAGGTTTATGTCTATGATTTTTCAACCAATAAAATCAAAGGCGAAAAAGACACAACTTACTGGCGTGATGTTGGTACGATTGAGGCCTACTGGGCAGCGCACATGGATCTATTAGAGCATGATGCCGATTTTTCGTTGTATAACCGTAGCTGGCCTCTCCACACTTATTATCCACCGTTACCACCTGCAACCTTTGTTGATTCACACGATCGTAAAGTACAGATCACCGACAGCTTGATCTCCGGCGGAAGCTACATTCAAGGTGCGAAAATTTATAAATCGGTACTAGGCTACCGCAGTAACATCGGAGCCAACACTTTAGTGAGTGAATCCGTGATCCTCGGTGATGTTAAAATTGGCGAAGGATGTACAATTAAGCGTACGATTATTGATAAAAATGTCGAAATAGCGCCAGGTACTATCATTGGTGAAGATTTAGAACTCGATAGACAACGTTTCCATGTTTCTGATGAGGGCATCGTTGTTATCGCAAAAGGAACAAAAGTTGGATTCTAGAATGGAAAAAATCGATGTTTGGTTTACCGTTTCAGAAGCTCAAGGTTTGATCAAAAGTGGTGGTTTGGCCGATGTGGCCAAAGCACTGCCTAAAGCACTGCAAGAGTTAGGTCATCAGGTAGCTATTGTGCTACCTGCTTATCGTTCTATATTGGGCATTTCAGATGCTCCTGTTGTGCTAGAAACTGAGCTTACCCATTGGCCTCATACTTCATATCTGGTCCGTCAGATGGAGCTAGATGGAGTGGCCGTGTACTTAATTGAATGTGAACAATATTTTGGCCGAGCACAAATGTATGGCGAGAATAACCAGGCGTACGCTGATAATGGCGAGCGTTTTGGTTTCTTTTCAGCAGCTAGCCTAGATGTTTTACCTAAGCTCGGTAAAAAACCACAGATTATCCATGCAAATGATTGGCATACAGGGTTGGTTCCATTTTTGTTGAAAACGCGTTACCAGCATGACGCTTATTTTTCTGATATGAAAAGCGTATTGACCGTTCACAACGCGATTTTTAAAGGTATTTTTTCTTATCATCAATTAGAGATCATCCCAGAATTGAACTTATCTGGCATGGAATTTTTACGCTACGGACACGATCACGTCAGTATGCTAAGAGCAGGGATTGCCTTTGCTGACAAAATTAATGCCGTTAGCCCTAATTATGCTTCCGAGCTGCTAACACCGCTTGGCTCTCATGGGTTGGTAGATGATTTTGTTCACCGAGCTAGAGATTTGCACGGTATCGTTAATGGGTGTGATTATAGCGAGTGGGATCCACAAAACGATGAATTTCTTCCTCTTGGCTACTGTGATGAAGCTGAATCACTTCAAGCGGGCAAACGGGCGAGTAAGCGCATGTTGCAAGAGGAGCTGCAATTACCTCAGCGTGACTTGCCTTTGTTTGGGATGGTTTGTCGACTCACCCACCAAAAAGGTTTCCACTACATTTTACCTATACTAGAGTCGTTCTTACGCAATGATGCTCAGCTCATTATTGTTGGCACAGGAGAGCCTGAAGTTGCTGTTCAGCTACATAAAATGGCGGCGAAGCATGCTGATAAATTTGCGTTTGTTGAAGCTTATAGCAATCGTTTTGCACATTTGGTTGAAGCCGGTTCTGATTTCTTCTTAATGCCTTCAGAATTTGAAGCTTGCGGTTTGAATCAGATCTACAGCATGGCTTATGGCACGCTGCCCATCGTTCGTGAAGTTGGTGGTTTAAAAGACACCGTGCGTGATTATGATAAGTTTCCTGAAGAAGCGACCGGCTTTGGTTTTCATGATCCTTCTCCAGAAGCACTGCTTATTGCAATGCAGCGAGCGATGCTGTTTTATCTTCAACATCCCGAAACTATGTTGGAGGTTCAGCAGAGGGCGATGCGACAAAATTTTAGCTGGCAGGATTCAGCGAAAGAGTACATCAAGATGTATCATCTCGCGTTTCATGACTGATGTTTTTATAACAAGTAAGGCGCTTTGGCGCCTTACTTGTTTAGCCGAACGAGCCCGCATGATTTTTTGCTATTCAGCCCCCGTTTTGTGGTAGTCTTGCGTTTCTCAAATTGAAGCTGATTAACGGTTTTGTATGTCTCATAGCCTACTTTTCCATAAGACCTACCTGCATCCCACCAGTGATGAATGGGTTGTTTTTGTGCATGGTGCAGGTGGAAGTTCATCCATCTGGTTTAAGCAAATCAAAGCGTACCGTGAGCATTTCAACCTGTTATTAGTTGATTTACGAGGTCATGGCAAGTCAAACCAACTGTTTAAAGAGTTGATGGCAAATCGTTACACGTTTAAATCCGTCACTCTTGATATTCTCAAAGTGCTCGATCATTTGAAAATTCAGTCTGCTCATTTTGTTGGAATGTCACTCGGCACCATTATTGTGCGTAATCTTGCTGAAATGGCGACTGGGCGAGTTTGCTCTATGGTTTTGGGGGGAGCGATAACCCGTTTGAATGTGCGCTCTCAAGTGCTCGTAAAGTTGGGTAATTTGAGTAAGCACATCATTCCTTACATGTGGCTTTATCGTCTGTTTGCTTACATTGTAATGCCACAACGCAACCAAAAAGAGTCACGCCATCTTTTTATTCGAGAAGCGAAGAAGCTGTGCCAAAAAGAGTTTAAACGCTGGTTTATGCTGACTTCCGAAGTCAATCCTCTGATGAAATGCTTCAAAGAGAAAGAGCTACCCATTCCCACTCTTTATCTTATGGGAGAGAGAGACTATATGTTCATTCAACCTGTTAAAGACATGGTGGCAATGCATAGACAAAGTGTGTTATTAGAAATCCCAGATTGCGGCCACGTGTGTAATGTTGAACAATCTGAGATGTTTAACCGCCATTCAATTGAGTTCATCCGCCAGCATCAGACTCGTTAGTCTGAATCTAAACAACCGCAGTACCAGCAGGCTGCAAACTGCGGCCCATTTTCCTCGTTGCACTGTCCACAAACCCAGTTAGGTTCTTCGTTTATCTCTTCTATCTGATAGGCCAATAATTGTGCTTGAGCCTCGGCGATTTGAGCTTCATCCAACAGCCATATATAAGGCAAGGTTTCTTCTGAAAAAGGGAGCTCTCCACCTAAGCCGTATAAGTTATCGCCTCTCACTTCACAGCGAATATTGAATTGCTGTAAATACTGACAAACTATATATGCCTCTATCGGGTGGTTTGAAACACAAATTTTCATCATTATTCACTTCAGGCGGAAGTTGGGTTTTTGTTCAATCTGGCCATAATCCACTTGGTGAGAATAGGAAAAAGACCTAATAGAGCAAATGAAAGCAAAACCGAAGGAGATACAATGCCGGATAAGCTTTCAATTTCAGCTAGTTGAGTACCAGCATTCAGATAAACGGCAGTGCCGGGCAGCATACCGAGTTGGCTAATCAGGTAAAAGCGAGCGGTTGATATGGGTGTTAGGCCCATTAATAAATTAATCAAGAAAAAAGGGAAAACCGGAATTAAGCGCAGTGAGAATAGATAAAATGCCCCATCTTTTGCAACGCCTTGATTAATCGTTTGCAGCTTTTGACCAAATTTTGTTTGAATCCATTCACGCAGTAAGAAACGGCTACTCAAAAAGGCGATAGTTGCGCCTATGGTGCTGGCAAAGGAGACAAGCAGTAAGCTAGTCCAAAAACCAAACAGCGCAGCGCCCAGTAACGTGACGACCGCCGCTCCTGGGATAGAGAAAGCGGTGAGCACAATATAGAGTGAGAAATAGATCAAAGCAGCGCTGATCACGTTTTGGCTAATGTATTCGTTTAATAGCATTTGCTGTGCTTTGGCATTATCTAACGTTAGATAGTGGCCAAAATTTACAATCAAAAAGATAATAAAGGCAAATAAAGCCAAGCCTAAGAGAAGTTTTTTATTCATGGTATTCCTCAAAACGACATATTTTACTAGATATAGTGAAGAAGACAGAGGAAGTCGAATTTATATTTCAAAACGGGATTAAAAAAACGCCCGCATGGTGATGCGAGCGTATTTGATTATTTAATCGAGATATTTATTTACTCGGAAGTTAAAGGCTTTTAGCTAATTCATCGCGTCGAGATTGTGGGATAACCGACCAATGCTTGCCTTCAATAGCACCTTCAAGGGCCCATAGCAATTCAAGACTGATTGAAGAAGAATGGGTTTGCTGAATCGCTTTATAGGCTTCCAGAGCCCCCTTTGTATGCAAATCCGTTACAGATTCTATCCCTGCTTTCTTAAGCATACGTTCGGTGGCGAGTCGAAGGTTCGGGAGATCTTTTAGGCGTTCTGGCTTCGTTTGGGCTTGAACTTCTCGTTCTTGTTTGGCGATTTCGAGTGCGACAGCAGCATCTCGTAAAATGAGCGAAGGGTTTTCCCAACAATTGTCAGGTAATGCGAAGTATTTTGTGACGACAGGGAACCCACGTTTTTTATAGATATAGGGCTCATAGCCTTGCTCTTTAAAGCGAGAGGTTGATAGATCGTCTGCGCGAATATGAAGTTTATCGTTTACGACCAAAGCAAACATGGTGTCATCGACAAAAATGCCGAAGCCGCCAAACATTGAACGAGACTTAACGCGTCCAAGTTGTTCGAAGAGTCGCATTGAATCTTTAAGTACTGGTTTATCCATGCTGTAAATTCTCGGTGTATGGGAAAAACGCCACCAAAATCAGGTCCGAGAGATTAGCAAACTTATGCAGAAAGAGTGTCAGTAAGGGGTAAACTTAACGTTTGCATATTTGCCATCGGCAACCCCGCTACCTACCGAATAGTCGGTTTAGGCCGGAGGCTTTGCGTCCCATCTTTTCAAATGGTTTGCCCTGTGCGTGACTTCTAATAGTAAGAATATATAAATTTTTGGATGAGCATCACGTTTATTTATTATTTGCGTGATGCTCATTCCAAATTTACTATTATTTAATACGGCGTTCTGTCTCGAATATAGGAAAGTCCATAAAATTGACATTTGTCGCTTGCTTTAAATAATGACACTATTTCGTTATGTTTTTTACTGTGTTGCGTTCAACAATCTCGGGATGCATCTCAAACACACGACGTTCATGCTCTTTGTCTTTAATGCGTTCCAATAGGATTTCAAAGGCGTTTTTCCCTACTCGTCGTTTTGGCTGGTGAACTGTGGTTAACGGTGGCGAGAAATACTCAGCAAGTTCAATATTGTCATAACCAATAACAGACATGTCATCAGGAATACGGATGCCTTTTTGTTGCAAGCGACTCATTAAACCGAGAGCCATTGTATCGTTAAAGCAAAAAACAGCCGTTGGGCGCTTGTCCATGGCGGCGATCTTGTCGGCGGCGAGCACCGCAGTATCACACTCGAAGTTACCTTCCAAAATCCAATCTTCATGAACGGTTAGGCTTGCTTCGGCAAGAGCACGCTTAAACCCTTGAATACGCTCTTGGCACGCCGCTTTTTCGAAGTGTCCACTTAAGCAAGCAATGTCAGTATGGCCATGATCAATAAGGTATTTGGTGGCGAGATATCCGCCTTCCTCTGAGTTATCAATAATTTTATCGGCTTGAGAACTTTCAGGGCCCCAGTCCATGATCACTTTCGGAATGTCTGAATGACGATCAAGCATCTCAAGCAGTTCTTGGGTGAGGTCCGAGCACATGACCAACATACCATCGACACGTTTTTCCGCTAGCATGCGGATGTAGTCGCGTTGCTTCTCGTAAATACCGCCGGTATTGCACAAAATAAGTGTGTAGCCTTGGCGGTAGCAGTAGCTTTCAACACCATCGATAACCTCAGAAAAAAATAAGTTTGTCGATTGGGTCACTAACATACCAATGGTACGGGTGGTGTTGCATTTTAAGCTGCGAGCGACTGCACTTGGTGCATAGTTAAGCTCTGATACCGCTTCCATCACTCGTTCTTGGGTTGCTTCAGCCACAAAGCGAGTTTTATTGATTACATGCGATACCGTGGTGGTTGATACGCCCGCTAAGCGTGCAACGTCTTTAATCGTAGCCATAAATTCTCTGTCCTGTCGATAACTGCTGAAAGTGATAGTCACGAAGAGCAATTCAGCGGTATTAGGCCTATCGGTGCTATATTGAAGCCTAAAAGTAGTAAAAACACAAAAACCGCCTCTAATCAGCGGTTGCATCTTAAATTCATTTTTTATCGTTTGCGGTCAAGATTCTAGTCCGCAAATGTCCATCAAGCAACGAAAAATCCACCGAATAAATCGGTCAACAGTCACAATTGACCGATTTAGTAATAGGTATTAACTAGGTTATCTCATTAGTTTGATAAATAGTCGCGGTCTAAGTGAAGAAACGCGACCAACAATTCGCTTGCGGCACCGTAAAAACCAAATTGATCAATTTGTTGGCAGCGAAGATGGAATTGTGGGATCCAAGAGAGCAAATGTTGTTCAATAAAATCACACTGCTGTGTAAAGGCTTGTTCAAGGTGTGTCTCTTGTTCAAGCTCATTGGAGCGAATGATCAAGTTACCTAAGAAATCCAGTTCAATCGCAATGTGGTCGGCGGGTTCGTTGAGTGTATCGTTGACTGCAATGTGATGGGCTGCCATCAAATCCGACATTGCTCTGGCTGGTTCGTCATTGAGCAACCCTGATTTTCCAATGTAAATTGAGGCATAGGGTAGCGCGGACTCCTTATTGGATTTTAAAAAAAGATCACAGAAATCGGCTGCGAGCTCAAGCTGTGCGTCTTCTTTGTCTTGTAATCGGTTCAGTGCATCAACTAATTTATCAATGGCAGGTTTAAGTGTCGCGTTTTCTGCTAATCCTGAAAGAAATGTGCGAATAGCGGACGTATAGTATTGCTCTAATTCATGTTCCGAAAGTTCTTTCACAAATAAGCTCGAAAGCCACCAATAAATCTCGGCACGCTGTTCATTAAAAGCTTTGATGTCTTGCATGGTATTGGCTCTCCAAGGGGTGGTTTTGCGAAAATCGTTTTTAAAAAGTAATTGATCTAAGTGTAACTAATAAAAATGAATAGCAGTCGCTAAGAAAATGAAAAAATATGAGTGATTTTTTCATTAAGTTAATGGATGTCTGGAAGGTTGTTTTGAATCAATAAACTCTCATCTTTCTTAATTTTAAAAGTGATACGACTAGAATTATGACTATTTATGAATAGAATGGCTTTGTACAGAATCTCGAGCCGAGGTTTGAACATTTCTATAGAGTAAAGTGGTGTAAATGAGCTATCACGTATTAGTAGTTGAAGATGATGCAGTCACTCGCAGCAAGCTAGCTGGATACTTTCAAAGCGAAGGTTATATGGTAACGCAAGCGGAAAGCGGTACTCAGATGAGAGATGCTTTGAAAAACAGCGCGATAGATCTGATTATGCTAGACATTAATTTACCCGGTGAAGATGGTTTAATGTTAACGCGTGAGCTACGCAGCCAATCTGATATTGGCATCATATTAGTGACAGGGCGCACGGATAGCATTGATAAGATTGTTGGTCTTGAAATGGGGGCCGATGATTACGTAACGAAACCTTTTGAATTGCGCGAGTTGCTGGTGAGAGTGAAAAACTTGCTGTGGCGGATCTCGACCGCAAAAAACAAACTGAACGAAGAGAGCGGTGTATCTCACAATGCGAATTTAGTGCGCTTTAGCGAGTGGACCTTTGATATCCAGCGCCGAGCGCTGAGCCGTAATGGTGAGCCCGTAAAACTGACCAAAGCGGAATATGAGCTATTAGTTGCCTTGTCGTCATATCCGAATCAAGTCCTTAGCCGTGAACGTATTTTAAATATGATCAGCCATCGTGTGGATGCACCTAACGATCGAACGATTGATGTACTGATTCGACGCATGAGGGCGAAGATGGAGTTTGATCCCAAGAATCCGCAAATCTTTGTGACTGTGCACGGTGAAGGTTATATGTTCGCTGGTGATTAGCTGAGTGGTCGCGTGTGTAAAATTGGCGTTGGGCCGTGCCTTTTTATTCCCATGATTTTTTGTAGCCGCGATTACCAAGAAAAACGGAGCACATAAGTGGCTCCGTTTTGGGTTGAATATAATAGCTAATTGCTATTGATGTCTAACTCTGTATCGCCATGCCCGGACGCCCAATCACGTAAGTCTTGCCACAGCAGCCCTAACGTTTCATACCAGTAACGCTCAGTTTGTTCTAAATAACGTGCTCGAGGAGCGTATTTTTCCCAAGGTTGCTCAATATTCGTTTGCGCTAAGAAATTGGTTGGCGCAGGTATTGGGTCAATACCTGCAGAATTAAACTCTTTTAACGCTCTTTCCATATGACTGGCTGACGTTACCAAAACCAGCCTACGCTGTTGAACAAAGGCGGCGGCTTGTCGTGCTTCTTCCCAAGTATCTTTAGCTGTTTCTAGCAAAATAATATCGGATTTACTCACTCCAAGCGCGAGTGCCACCACGGCTAGCATGCGCGCATGGCTAAATTCCGACCCGCCAGAGTAGCCTGATAAAATCAACTTTGAGCCGGGGTACATACGCATGACACGTATGCCTTCGTTTAGGCGTACCAACGCAGTGCGGCTGAGTTCCGAGGTCGGTGGTATTTGGTCATCCACTACGTGGCCGCTGCCTAAAACCATCACATAATCGATGGTGCCATCAACGGGGAGAAAAGCCGAGTATTGTCTTTCCAAAGGCATTAACATGCGTGTTGCAAAGGGTTGGAAAGAGATAAGAAATATCCCCACTAAAGAGAAGAGGACAAACATACAGCCAGTCTTACGTCTGACGGTGAACATTATGAGCATTAATCCGACAAAACCGAGGATTAGCATTGCCGGAAGAGGCATTAATAATGAGGAAACAACTTTTTTCAGCTCAAACATATACAAAATAGTCCGAAAAAACACCACTTGATAATAAAAAGGAACAAAGCCCCTTTATTCCTGCCATTCCTATGACAGAATAGCAGCACGATTCGCTATCATAACTCAAGCCACTGTGACTGAAGACCGGAATTTCGACGATATTGCCCACAAATTTGCAAAAAACATATACGGCTCTGACAAAGGTGAAATTCGTCAAGTCATTGTTTGGCAAGATCTTGAGCAACTGCTCGCTTTGTTGAGCAACCACCCAAAACCTTTGCAAGTGCTTGATGCTGGCGGCGGTTTGGCACAAATGTCACAAAAAATAGCCAAGCTTGGACACCAAATCACGCTGTGTGATTTATCCTCTGAAATGCTTCAACTTGCGGAACAAGAGATCCGCAAAAATGGTCTGCTTGAGCAGTATCGGTTGGTACATTCCCCCGTGCAATCCATCCAATCGCACCTTATTGCGCCAGTGGATGTGTTGTTGTTTCACGCGGTGATGGAATGGTTAGCCGAGCCAAAACCCGCATTGCAGAATTTGTTAGAGCAAGTTAGGCCAGGTGGTATGGCATCAATCATGTTCTATAACCATCATGGCTTGGTGTACAAAAACGTTGTCTGTGGCAACATTCCCCATGTATTGGAGGGTATGCCGCATCGCAAGCGGTTTAAGCTCCAGCCTCAGCAAGGGCTAAAACCTGAAGAAGTGTATCAATGGATCGAAGAATCAGGATTTGAGATTTGTGGAAAATCGGGCATCCGATCATTCAGTGACTATATTGGGAATGTGAAAAATATGGGTGACTACCAATATGAAGATGTACTGGCACTCGAACAACAATTATGTAGACAAGAGCCGTACCTCTCACTAGGTCGATACATTCATGTATGGGCGAAAAAGAAAATAGAGCAGGAATAACAATGAGTGAGATGACTCAGAACGCTGCACAGCAACCTATTGATGAATTGGTTAGTTGGGTAAAGCAGCATGATTTCTCATTGAACCTGACGACAGAACGACTGGCGTTCCTTATTGCCATCGCAGTATTGAGTAACGAAAGGTTTGATGAAGAATTAGGTGAAGGTGAGTTACACGATGCGTTTGCCATCGTAACTCGCTTATTTGAAGAAACCGGTGAAGCCTCGGCGTTTCGTGCCAATAATGCGATCAATGAGTTGGTAAAACAGCGCTTAATGAGCCGCTTCACCAGCGAGATGACTGATGGCGTTAGTATTTACCGTTTGTCACCGTTGGCTATTGGTATTACGGACTATTACGTCCGCCATAGAGAATTTTCCAAGCTGAAGCTCTCAATTCAGCTTTCTATGGTCGCTGATGAAATGGCCAAGGCGATTGAAGCCGCAAATAAAGGTGGTACTCCCGGGCATTGGAAAAAGAACGTTTACGGCGTATTAAAATACTCGGTAGGGGAAATTTTTGATCGTATCGATTTAAACCAACGTGTGATGGACGAGCAGCAGCAATCGGTCAAACTGCAAATCGCAGAGTTGCTGAATAAAGATTGGCGTGAAGCGATCAACAACTGTGAATCGTTATTGTCTGAAACCTCTTCAACGCTGCGTGAACTGCAAGACACTTTACAAGCGGCGGGGGATGAGCTGCAAACGCAAATTTTGGATATTCAAGAATTGGTTTATGGCGAAGCCGAACTCGAATTTATTGAAGAAATCCTGTTTGGATTACAGATGAAACTTGATCGCATCACCAGTTGGGGACAACAGGCGATCGATCTCTGGATTGGCTACGACCGCCATGTCCATAAATTCATTCGTACCGCCATTGATATGGACCAAAACCGAGCGTTTAGCCAGCGTTTACGTCAATCACTCAGCGACTATTTTGACGCGCCTTGGTATCTCACTTATGCCGATGCTGAGCGTTTAACCGACCTGCGTGATGAAGCTCTCGTGTTAAGAGATGATGAGGTGATGGGGCAAGTGCCTCCAGAAGTGGAGTACGAAGAGTTCCAGCAAGTCAATGATGAGCTCTCCTTGCGTATCGGCAGCATGCTCAAAGGTCATAAAGATCAAGGGATGCCAATTGATTTAGGACGAGTACTGAGAGACTACCTCGCCACTCATCCCCATACACATCATTTTGATTTAGCCCGAATTATTGTTGATCAAGCGGTGAGGCTTGGCTACTCAGAGCAAGATTACCAAGCCATCCAACCTGACTGGCAAGCGATCAACGATTTTGGTGCAAAGGTACAAGCAAATGTCATCGACAGATATTAATGAATACATGCCAGAAAATCTGGTTAAAGCGATTTCAAATCCTTTATTTCCTGCGCTAGATAGCCAGCTTCGAGCTGGGCGTCATGTTTCTAGTGATGATTTGGATAATCACACCTTTTTATTGGATTTTGAGCCCGATTTAGCGCTGTTTTACCAACGCTATAACACCGAATTAGTCAAAGCGCCGGAAGGCTTTTTTTACCTGCGTCCTCGCTCTACTGCTTTAATCAATCGTAGCGTGCTGTCTGAGTTGGATATGCTGGTCGGCAAAGTGCTCTGTTTTCTTTATTTGAGTCCGGAACGCCTTGCGCACGAAGGCATCTTTACTAATCAAGAATTGTACGAAGAGCTACTGTCTCTGGCCGATGAAAAAAAACTGATGAAGCTCGTCACCAACCGAGCCAGCGGTTCAGACTTAGACAAAGAAAAGCTGTTTGAAAAAGTGCGTACCTCATTGCGTCGTTTACGTCGTTTGGGGATGATCATCCATTTAGGTGATACCAATAAATTCCGCATTAGCGAAGCCGTATTTCGTTTTGGTGCCGATGTGCGTATTGGTGACGACATGCGTGAAGCACAACTGCGTTTGATCCGCGATGGTGAAGCGGTTGTCCACGCCCAAGAGCCGAATCAAGGCAGCTTGCTGGATAACGAAGACGAGATTGAAGAACAAAATGTTAACGAGCAAACAGAATGGGAAGGTGAAGCATGATTGAGAGAGGTAAATATCAATCGCTAACCATGATCAATTGGAACGGCTTTTTTGCTCGTACTTTTGATATTGATGGATTAGTTACCACCTTGTCAGGCGGTAACGGTGCGGGCAAATCGACCACCATGGCGGCATTTATCACCACCTTGATCCCAGATCAAAGTTTGCTCCATTTTAGAAACACCACCGAAGCGGGCAGCTCACAAGCGTCTCGAGATAAAGGCTTATACGGTAAACTGCAAGCGGGCGCATGTTACGCCGCGTTGGATGTAGTGAATTCACGCAAACAGCGTTTACTGTTTGGCGTTAAGCTACAACAGGTGGCGGGGCGCGATAAAAAAGTTGATATCAAACCGTTTGTGATTCAAGGCTTGCCAAGCCATGTCAAACCAACCGATGTGCTGATTGAAAACGTCTCAGACAACCACGCGCGCGTGCGTCAACTCAATGAAGTGAAAGAGATTGTCGCGAAAATTGAAGGGGCGCATTTTAAAGCGTTTAGCTCCATTGTAGATTATCACGCGCAGATGTTTGAATTTGGCGTGGTGCCGAAAAAACTGCGTAACAGTAGTGACCGTTCAAAATTCTATCGCTTGATTGAGGCTTCTTTATACGGCGGTATTTCTAGTGCCATTACTCGCTCGTTGCGTGATTATCTATTACCACAAAATGGCGGAGTGAAGAAAGCATTTCAAGATATGGAATCGGCGTTGCGTGAAAACCGCATGACGTTAGAAGCGATCAAAACCACGCAAGCGGATCGCGATCTCTTCAAGCACCTGATTACCGAATCGACAAATTACGTGGCAGCGGATTACATGCGTCACGCCAACGATCGCCACAATAAGCTAGAGCAAACGCTCGCGTTGCGTAACGAGTTGTTCGGCTCTCGCCATACATTGATTGAGCAAAATCGATTACTCAATCAAGTTCAAGAAGAGCTTGAACTGCTGTTAGAGCAAGAATCTACCTTAGAGCAAGATTACCAAGCCGCTTCTGATCACTTGCAACTGGTGCAAAACGCACTGCGTCAGCAAGAGAAAATTGAACGCTATCAAGAGGATTTGCAAGAGCTCACTATTCGCCTTGAAGAGCAGATGATGGTGGTGGAAGAGGCGCAAGATCGCGTCATGATGGCTGAAGAGCAAGCGATTATCTCTGAAGATGAGGTCGATAGCTTAAAGAGTCAATTGGCCGATTACCAACAAGCATTAGATGTTCAACAAACGCGAGCATTGCAATATCAACAAGCCGTACAGGCGCTTGATAAAGCCAAACAGTTGCTAGATGATGATCAGTTAACACCAGAGCGTGCCCAAGCGCAGGTTTCTGATCTCAAGCATCAGCAAGACGCTAACACCACCACCTTATTAGCGTTAAAGCATAAATTGGACATGTCTTCGGCAGCGGTCGAACAGTTTGAGCAGGCACTGAAACTGGTGCGCAGTGTGGTGGGTGAAGTGTCTCGTCACGATGCCGCTCAGTATGCAAAAGCCATCATGCAGCAAGCGCGTAACGCCCAGCAAATTAGCCAAAATGAAGCACAGTGGTATGCGCAGCAGCGAGATCTGGAACGTCGCTTAAATCAGCAGCAAGTGGCGCGTCAGTCCGTGGCTGAATACCAAAAGCAACACCATATTGACTTGCACGATGAGCTAGCACTAGAGCAAGAGCGCGAGCGCCACGCCGCTCTGATTGAATCGCTGGAATATGAACAAGAAGCGCTACGTGAACAGCGCAGTGAGCAGCGCCGTACCGAGCAAGATAAACAGGCTGAAATTCAACGACTGGAATCGATCGCTCCGACTTGGATTGCTGCCAACGATGCATTGCATACCTTACGCGAACAAAGTGGTGCAACATTAGAAAATAGCCAAGCTGTGATGGCGCAGATGCAACAAGTGCTTGAGCAAGAAAAAGCACAATCAATCGCTAAAGATAAACTGGCAGAACGTCGCGCGCAGCTTGAAAATGAAATCGAGCGCTTGGCGTCTCCTGGTGGTTCAAATGATCCTCGCTTGAAAGGATTAGCGGATAGCTTAGGCGGCGTTTTACTGTCTGAAATTTACGATGACATCACGATTGACGATGCACCTTATTTCAGTGCCATGTACGGCCCAGCTCGCCATGCGATTGTAGTTTCGGATTTATCTGGCATCAAAGAGAAGCTGGTCGAGCTTGATGACTGCCCAGAAGATCTGTACATCATTGAAGGGGATGTCGATGCCTTTGATGACAGCTCGTTCAATGCTGACGAATTGGAAGGAGCAGTATGTGTACAGCTCAATAACCGCCAAATGCGTTATTCTCGTTTACCTGAGATCCCACTCTTTGGCCGAGCTGCGCGCGAACAACGTTTAGAGTTACTGCGTAACGAGCGCGAAGAAGTGGTGGAAGAGCACGCAAAAGCGGCGTTTGATTCACAAAAACTGCAACGTCTATACCACAGCTTTAACCAATTTGTTGCTTCACACATCCAAGTCGCTTTTGAAGCCGATCCAGAACAAGCGTTGCAAGCTGCACGTGAGCAACGCAATCAACTGGTCCGTGTATTGGCTGAATTGGACGCAAAAGAGCAGCAGCAGCGCAACCAGTTACAGTTGAGCAAACACGCGTTAACGATGCTCGATAAGCTGGCTCCTAACATGTTGCTCATTGAAGATGAGGCATTGCAAGCACGTTTCGATGAAGCTGAGCAGAACATTAATCAACTGGCGGAAGCGAAAGCGTTTTTAAACTCGCACGGTAAAGCCATCGCGAAGTTAGAACAGCTTGCCTCAGCGCTTGAGGTTGACCCGCAGCAATTTGATGAACTCACTGCACAATATCAGCAAGCGGATCAAGCTCTTCAGACATTGAAAGTGCAGATCTTTGCACTCTCAGACGTGATTGAACGCCGCCACTATTTTAGCTATTCCGATTCGGTTGATCTGCTCAGTAAAAGCAGCGAGCTAAGTGAGCAGCTCAAAAACAAATTGGCCGAGGCAGAAAGCGCCCGTACTCGTACTCGTGATGAGCTCAAACAGGCTCAAAGTCAAATGAACCAATATAACCAAGTACTAGCAGCCTTAAAAAGCTCACATCAAGCTAAGTTGGAAACGGTTCAAGAGTTCAAGCAGGAGCTACAAGAGTTTGGTGTGCATGCCGATGAAGGTGCGCAAGAGCGTGCTGAACGTCGTCGTGATGAATTGCAACAGCGTCTGCATGCCTCACGCACCCGTAAGAGCGAGTATGAACGTACACTGACCGCAACCGATCTTGAAATGAAAGCGTTAGTTAAACGGTTGAAAAAGGTGCAGAAAGATTATCAAGATCTGCGCACATTTGTGGTGAATGCAAAAGCAGGGTGGTGCTCTGTATTACGTTTGGCGCGTGATCACGATGTTGAGCGCCGCTTGCATAAACGTGAGCTGGCGTATTTATCGGCCGATGAACTGCGTTCCATGTCGGATAAATCGTTGGGCGCGCTGCGTTTAGCGGTCGCAAGTAATGACGGCCTGCGTGATGCACTGCGTTTGTCGGAAGATAACGCACATCCAGAACGCAAAGTTTTGTTCTACATCGCCGTGTATCAACATCTGCGTGAGCGTATTCGCCAAGACATCATTCGCACTGATGATCCTGTTGAAGCGATTGAAGAGATGGAAGTGGAGCTTGCGCGTTTAACTGAAGAGTTGACTCAACGTGAAAACCGTTTAGCGATCAGCTCTGAATCGGTGGCCAGCATCATCAAAAAAACCATTCAACGTGAGCAAAATCGTATTCGGATGCTCAACCAAGGTTTGTCTAACATTAACTTTGGTCAGGTGAAAGGCGTTCGCCTTAACGTGAAAGTACGCGAGAGCCATGAAATCCTACTCGCGGGATTATCTGAAAAACAGAGTCAGCATAAAGATCTGTTTGAGAGTACTCGTTATACCTTCTCCGAAGCGATGGCGAAATTGTTCCAGCGTGTTAACCCGCATATCGATATGGGGCAACGTTCACCGCAAGTATTGGGTGAAGAGCTATTGGATTACCGCAACTACTTAGAGCTGAGTGTTGAAGTAAATCGCGGATCTGATGGCTGGTTGCAAGCGGAATCTGGCGCATTATCGACTGGTGAAGCGATTGGTACTGGGCAGTCTATTTTATTGATGGTAATTCAAAGTTGGGAAGAGGAATCTCGTCGTCTACGCAGTAAAGACATCGTCCCATGTCGTTTACTGTTTTTAGATGAAGCGGCGCGTTTAGATGCCAAATCCATCTCAACCTTGTTTGAACTGTGTGAGCGTCTGGACATGCAACTCTTGATTGCTGCGCCAGAGAACATTAGCCCTGAGAAAGGCACGACCTATAAATTAGTGCGCAAAGTGTTTAAAGATCACGAACACGTTCATGTGGTCGGTCTGCGGGGTTTTGGTCAAACTGAAAAACCAAAATCAGAAGCACAGCAGATGGCCGAAATGCTGTAAGCATCGCCTCCATCGCTAATAAAAAAGCCCAATACTCCTGATAGAGATTGGGCTTTTTAGTGATTAAATTTGGTGAGAGTTACTCGCTTACCTCACCAGAGCCGAATTGCTTAGCGGCATAAGCCACGCGTTCTTCTGGGCTAGGGTAGATAAGTTGCGATCCTAAACTTTCGATATGCTGCAAACGTGGCAGCAGCCCTGCGCCATTGGCTATCTGGATAGCAAGTCCAGGGCGAGCGTTAAGCTCAAGTACCATTGGTCCTTCTTCTTTATCCAGTACCATGTCGGTTCCCATATAACCAAGGCCGGTCATTTCCCAAGCACTAGAGGCTAAGGTGAGTAGCTTTTTCCAATGTGGTACTTGCAACGTTGAGAGATCTTTGCCGGTATCTGGGTGCTCAGTGATGGGTAAATTAAACTGTACGGCTCGTACTGCTTTTCCTGTGGCAATATCAAGACCTACGCCAACAGCGCCTTGATGTAAGTTGGCTTTACCATCAGAAGCCGAAGTCGAAAGGCGCATCATCGCCATGACGGGGTAGCCCTTGAAGACAATAATGCGTACATCAGGCACACCTTCATAGCTAAAGCCTTCGAAACAATCGTCAAACTTAATTAGGTTTTCAACCACCGCCACATCATTTTTACCGCCTAGTGAAAATAGTCCGGCCAAGGCATTACTGATGTGGCGCTCAACATCTTGCTGGTTGATGGTCGCACCAGAAGGTTTAGTGTACACACCATCCTTGTGCGACATAATCACTAAAATTCCTTTACCACCGCTTCCGCGTGCAGGTTTTATCACAAAGCCCGGCCACTCTTTAACCATGGCATGGATCGACTTCACATCCGCTTGATTACTGATCACACCAATCAGTTTTGGCACAGTACAACCCGCACGCTGCGCAATCAATTTGGTTTGTAACTTATCATCAACCAATGGGTATTTTGAGCGATCGTTATAGCGACCAATGTAGCTATGGTTGCGCTTGTTCATGCCCATAATGCCTTTACGGCGTAGCTTAAATGGAGAAGTGTATTCGGATAATGAAAACATCTTTACTCCTCGGCTAACGGTTTAAAACGGCGAAGTTCAGTTAAACGGTATCCAGTATAGGTTCCCAATAGCAGAATGGCAGCTAATACGATCAGCTGTAAGCCAATAAAATTAAAGGTTAGGTGTTGGACATAAGAGTTAGTCATTGCTAAGTAGATTAAGATGGAAGTAAAGAGCGAGCCGCCACCTTGTAAAATCACCTCTTTTGCTCCTTCTTCTTCCCATAGAATCGACATACGTTCGATGGTCCAAGATAGAATGATCATCGGGAAGAAGGTAATGGATAACCCTTCGGTCAGCCCGATCTTAAAGGCAACAACGGTAAAGACAGAGATGATGAGTATTACCGCAATGATGACCGCCGATATCCGTGCTACCAGTAGCAGGTTCAATTTCGATAAATAGCTACGAATGATCAAACCTGTTCCGACGATAAGCAGAAAGCCCACGATACCTGTCAGTAATTGAGTTTGAACAAACGCCACGGCGATCAGTACCGGCATGAAGGTTCCCGAAGTCTTTAGCCCAATAATCACCCGCAAGAACACCACAATTAATGCACCGATAGGAATCAACATGATGGTCTTGAACATCGCTTGCTCTTCAAGCGGCAAACTGTGAATAGAGAAGTTTAAGAGTTTGTCGGCCTCAATTTTATTATTGGTTGCCGTTTGAGGTGAAACATCTTGAGACAGCATAGTGAAGTGAACTTGGCTGTTTTGCCCACCCGTGACATCCAGCAGTGAAACGTTGGATTCATCCCAAACCAGTAGGTTAGGGTGGTTGGGCTGCGTACCTGTTTCAGGGTTAAAAAGTACCCACTGATCGCCATTCCATATTTCGTTCATGTGTTGAATCGTTTGACGGCGGCGACCATCTTCGAGCTGAATAACACCAACGACTTTATTGGGAATTTGAGAGTATGACAGCAGTTTTTGTGTGGCGTCCACTTTGCTCATTTTATTAAGCAGCAAAGAGGCGTTTTGGCTATCGGCGTCATTGAGGTTTTTAATCAGTTCGCGGGTAAAAGTGATGTTATCCGCCGAGCGTTGATTCGCTCGTTCAATTAATGCGATAGCCGCGGCTTCTTCTGGGCCGTCAAAGGTTGGCTTGACCACATCACCGATGGGGGGGATAGGGGCCGCTTTCGCTTGAGGATCGACTAAAAATTGGCTTTTGTAGTAAATAGTTTGTGGGCCAGTTGCTTTGCGGATTGACCACTCAACACGTTTGCCCGTGTCAGTAGTAACGTAAGCTACGCCATAACCTGGTGATGATGACGATTCATTGATCAAAGTATATCCATCTTGAGTATGAGGCGCAGCTAAAGAGACTTTGGCTTCTTTGCCTAACGCATTGAATTCAACACGTGCTTCAATATCCCAAATTTGGCGAGTTTCCCCGGGTGTCCATGGCACCCCGTAAGTTTGGTGGCGAACTACACTCAGTGTAATTCCTGCCACTATCAGCAATAAAACGGATAGATAAAATGGAACTCGTGACGTCATAAATGTCCTTACTACTATTTAGTTTCGGTTTGGATATACTTGCGACTGACATCGACTAACGCGATATCACGAATAAACTCGCGGCCTAGAAGAATAGGATGGCTCATTTGAGAGCGATCAGCCAAGGTGAACTGTGCTTTTTCGTGAATACTGCCTAATTTTACCCACAGCTCAACAACGGCTCTGCGTTCCATCTCATCGTTGGTCGATTGGCGAATTTTAACGTAGCGAATAATGGGTGATTCAATCCAGTTACTCTCGTCTGTTGCTCTATCACCATCGGAAAGATGAAAGCGCACCCAGTTTTTCCCATTACGTTCAAACTCTTCAATATCAATCGCATTGAGTGAAGAGGTGGCGGCCCCTGTATCAACTCGAGCATCAAAGGTTTGTTTGATCGAATCAATCGTGACTTTTTCGACTTCACCTAAAATGACGTCATAGCGTGATTTTTGAATAGAGGGTGTAGCGACTGGAATTATCACATCATCATTACTGGTTGCTTCTACACGTTTTTGTTGGGTATTGGTCGTGATCTGCTTAAGTTTTGTTAGTTTTCGATCGAGTTTTGATATTTGGTTTTCAAGGCTTTCAATGTAATCATTCTGGTTACTTAGCTGAAGCTCAAGGTTGGTCATTGTGTTGCTGAGGTTCGATTCGGAAGCTTGAATCGCTGCGAGGGTAGCTTGGTGGTATTGTTCACCATTGGTTAGAGTGCAACCTGACAGTAAGGCAATGGCAATGACGGGGGCTACAGACTTAAACATTTGCGACCTTATGTGTTTGTAATGAATACGGATAAACCGAAGTTTAGCTAACAAAATTTAGCTGATAAAAAAGGATGCGTACGGCATCCTTTGACAAGGGTAGTATTATACGCATAGCCAAGCGTTAAAACTGTGTCAATTATAGTTTTTTTGCTACCAAAATAGCGCGTCGTGGTGCGGGATACCCTTCTACGGTTTTGCTTGGGTCGTTTGGGTCAAGATAGTCGGGCAATGAGTTGTGCGTCATCCATTGAGTTGTTCGTTGTTCATCAACAGAGGTGACGCTTTCATCAACGATACGCACGTCACCAAAACCACATTTCTCAAGCCACACTTTGAGCGCTTTGGCGGAAGGGAAAAAATAGACGTTACGCATTTGTGCGTAGCGGTCGACAGGGACCAACACCGCATTTTCATCGCCTTCAATCACCAGCGTCTCAAGAATCAATTCGCCCCCTGTGACCAACTGATTTTTCAATTGGATCAGATGATCTAGCGGTGAGCGGCGATGGTATAGGACACCCATGCTAAATACGGTATCAAAGGCGTTCAATTCGGGTAACTGTTCAATGCCTAGTGGCAGAAGATGAGCACGTTGGTCATCACCCAATAGTTTACGCACCGCTTCAAACTGCACTAAAAACAGGTGCGAAGGGTCGATACCCACACACAGGCGAGCACCTTCGCCAAGCATACGCCACATGTGATAACCATTACCACAGCCGACATCCAGCACGGAACGGTCTTTCAGCGGTGAAATGTGGGGCAATACGCGGTCCCATTTCCAATCGGATCGCCACTCAGTGTCGATATGGATACCATGTAAGTGATAAGGGCCTTTGCGCCAAGGATGAAAAGTTTTAAGCAAACTTTCTAATTTCTTCTGTTCGCCTAACGTCAGCGGTGTGCTATTTGAGAGAGTGACTGACTGTTTGAGCTCGATCAGCTCAGGTGTACCCGAGGGGATTTTATTTAACGCACGAACCCAGCGGTCAAAGTCGCCATGCTCTGCATTTTGCCAGTCCGTCAACTGCTGTGGCAAAACGTTTAGCCAAGGTTGAAGACGGGTATCTTGAGCGATCAGTTGATAAAAATTGGCAAAGTTAAACATGCAAAGCGTATTCCTAGATTAGGTAAAAAGATCCTAGATAAATGGCTGGTCAGGTTTTGGCCCTTCTAGGGAAAAGAGCTAAAATGTCATTCTATTATTTGATAGCGAACTATTATTTAATAGCGAACATCGAGCCAAAGTTGAAACACTGGAACCACACTTCATAACTTGAAAAGCCAATGTGTTTAAAGCGAGCTTTATGTGTTGTGATGGAGTCTGGGCGCATCACATTTTCAATCGCACTGCGTTTTTGACTGATTTCTAATTCGCTGTAACCATTGGCTCGCTTGAAATCATGATGAAGGTCAATTAGCAGATCATGCGCCGTTTCATCTTCAAAAATGTACTTTTCAGATAAAATCAGTATGCCACCGGGGCGAAGACCCACGTAGATTTTTTCAAGCAGTGCTAGCCTATCTTCTGGCGATAGAAATTGCAGCGTAAAATTGAGCACCACTACTGAGGCATCATGAATTTCAATCTCACGGATGTCGGCTTCAATTACCTCGACAGGCGTATCCGAACGATAGGCGTTAATGTGCAGTTTACAACGCTCAACCATAGCAGGCGAATTATCAACCGCTACAATTTTACAACCTTCTTGGCGAATATGACGACGCATCGAAAGCGTAGCCGCGCCTAAAGAGCAACCCAAATCGTAAATGGTAGAGTGTGGCTTAACAAAGCGCTCAGCTAACATGCCGATTGCAGAGATAATATTGCTGTACCCCGGCACAGAGCGCTGAATCATATCAGGGAAGACTTCAGCAACTCGTTCATCAAAGGTGAAATCACCAATTCTATCGATTGGAGCAGAAAAAATGATGTCTTTATGATGGCTCATGGTGTACCTCATAGCGGCGCGCAACAAGTAGTGCTGACGGCTGCACTACCTTAAAAAAGGCGCACATTCTAAGAGAAAAGTGTGCGCGTGTCATTAACCTCGCACGCGATCATCAAAATAGGGTGATTTGGTGTTGGTCATCTTGGGCTGGAAATGTTGTCAATGTAGGTAATGTGAGTCGTTGTTGCAGCTGTTGGTATAGCTCGGCGGCTAATAATGGGGCTTCAATATTGTCTGGCGTGTGGACCATAAGATAAGGTTGTTTTCCTTGTTCGATCCAATGTGGCAGTTTGGTCATCCACGCTTCAAAAAAGGGGTAATTGGCCTCTAATTCTGGGTGGCCGATAAAACGGATCATCGGCGTTTGTGCCGTGGCAATGGCGTGAACAGGGACTTTAGGTTTCTTTTTCTGAGCATCAATGATGACGTCAGTTGTCGGTTTGGCCGAAAAGATAGGACGACTGTCCATAATGATTCGATCAATCGACGATTCAACTAACCATTGATTGAGCGCTTTTTCAGCTTCGCCTTTAGCAAAAAACTCAAGGTGCCGTACTTCAACGCTTAGTGGAAAACCCGCGGGAAAATAGGCGCAGAATTTTTTCAGCTGCTCTAAGTGCTGTGGGCCAAAAGTAGCTGGCAGTTGGATGGTCCATAATCCAACACGAGAGTGCAGAGGCTCCATCAGCATCATAAAATCTTTTAACTGATCTTGGCAGCCAGTGAGCTTATGTTCGTGGGTAATAGCTTTGGGCAGTTTGAACGTAAACCGAAAATCATCATGAGTGGCGGCGCGCCAGTTCTGCACTGTGTTCATGGAAGGTGACGCATAGAAAGTAGTGTTGCCTTCTACGGTATGAAAAACCCTCGCATACTTTTCAAGACGCTGCGCAGCAGGCGTTCCCGCGCCGTAAAACGTACTTTGCCAGCCCGCGTGTGACCACATGGTAAGGCCGAGTCGCAGTGGTAAATTCATCATACTGACCTTTTATCCATTACTAAAAATAAATACTCTACGAGAGTTTTGATGATTTTGGTATTTTAACGCTATAATCAGCCGCAATTTCTCAGCGGTGTTGCTATTTTGGTTGATTATTGATTTAAAAAGCAGCAACCCTTGATAAAACACAACAAATTGTATTCTGGAAGGTCGATTTTGCACATCTTTCAGCGTATAAATGGAACTTTGCGCTGCTCAGATAATGACGCTGAGCGGCTTAGAATTGATAACTAATTAGAGATTGGGAAATTCATTATGCGTAGCCATTATTGTGGTCACCTGAACAAGTCCCTCGCAGGACAAACTGTGGAGTTGTGCGGCTGGGTTAATCGCCGTCGTGATTTAGGCGGTCTTATCTTTATTGATATGCGAGATCGTGAAGGCATCGTTCAGGTGGTGGTTGATCCAGATATGGCGGATGTATTTGCAGTAGCTAACCAACTGCGTAATGAATTCTGCATTAAGTTAACTGGTGAAGTACGCGCGCGTCCAGAAAGTCAAATAAATAAAGAGATGGCGACTGGCGAAGTAGAAATTCTCGCGAGTGGGATTTCGATTATCAACCGCAGTGATGTTTTACCACTGGATTTCAACCAAAAGAACTCAGAAGAGCAACGTCTAAAATATCGTTACTTAGATCTACGCCGTCCAGAAATGAGTGATCGTATTAAGCTGCGCGCTAAGGCGTCTAGCTTTGTACGCCGCTTCCTTGATGAACACGGTTTCCTCGATATTGAAACGCCAGTTTTGACGAAAGCAACGCCAGAAGGTGCGCGTGATTACTTAGTACCAAGTCGTGTGCACAAAGGCAGTTTCTATGCACTTCCTCAATCGCCACAACTGTTTAAACAGTTGCTGATGATGTCAGGTTTTGACCGTTACTATCAAATCGTAAAATGTTTCCGTGATGAAGATTTACGTGCTGACCGTCAACCAGAATTTACTCAAATCGATATTGAAACGTCATTTATGACGGCAGATCAAGTGCGTGAAGTGACCGAAAAAATGGTTCGCAACATGTGGCTAGAACTACTAAACGTTGATCTAGGCGATTTCCCTGTGATGCCATACAGCGAAGCGATGCGTCGCTATGGTAGCGACAAGCCGGATCTGCGTAACCCACTGGAATTGGTTGATGTTGCAGACCTTGTAAAAGATGTGGATTTCAATGTTTTCTCTGGCCCAGCTAATGATGCTAAAGGACGCGTTGCGGTTATTCGTGTACCGGGTGGCGCGGCATTAACTCGTAAGCAAATTGATAGCTACGCTGAGTTTGTTGGTATTTATGGCGCGAAAGGTTTGGCGTGGATGAAAGTCAATGACCGCGCTGCTGGCTTAGAGGGTGTTCAATCTCCGGTCGCGAAATTCCTTTCGGCTGACATTGTGGAAGGTATTTTACAACGCACTCACGCTGAGTCTGGCGACATCATTTTGTTTGGTGCCGATAAAATAAAAGTGGTGACTGAAGCCTTAGGTGCGCTGCGTTTGAAATTGGGTAAAGATCTTGCGATCACCAATGAAAATTCATGGGCTCCACTATGGGTTGTTGATTTCCCAATGTTTGAGGAAGATGACGAAGGTAACTTGCATGCTATGCATCACCCATTTACCGCGCCACTTAATTTAACCGCGCAAGAGCTGCAAGCCAACCCAGCGGTTGCAAATTCAAATGCTTACGACATGGTATTAAACGGCTATGAAGTGGGCGGTGGCTCGGTGCGTATTCACAATGCTGAAATGCAATCTGTGGTGTTTGATATTTTAGGTATTGATGCGCAAGAGCAACAACTGAAATTCGGCTTCCTATTGGATGCGCTGAAATTTGGTACGCCACCACACGCAGGTCTTGCATTTGGTCTTGACCGTTTGGTGATGCTGTTGTGTGGTACGGAAAATATTCGCGATGTGATTGCCTTCCCTAAAACAACCGCAGCCGCTTGTTTGCTAACGGATGCACCGAGTCTGGCTAACCCAGCGTCGCTCGAAGAGTTGGCGATTGCGGTGACGGTCGCAAAAGAAAAAGCGCAATAAACGCAACGGTAACAGGGTGGCGAAAGTCACCCTCTTTTTTGCCCCCGCGTAGGGTTATCCTTTTTTATTTGAGTGAACCTTGTTCTCTCGCCAATTGACTTAGTGACAGGAATCTCTCTTTTGGCTCAAATGTATTTCTATTACTCTGCGATGAATGCAGGTAAATCAACCACTCTTCTACAATCTTCTTTCAACTACCAAGAGCGTGGTATGACGCCCGTGATCTATACCGCTGCCATCGACGACCGCTATGGTGTTGGTAAAGTAAGCTCAAGAATAGGATTGGAATCAGACGCCCAGCTTTTTACCGCTGAAACGAATTTGTATGATGAGATCAACGCACTGCACGAGCAACAAAAGCGTCACTGCATTTTGGTTGATGAGTGCCAATTCTTAACCAAAGATCAAGTCTATCAATTGACTGAAGTGGTCGATAAAATCGGCATTCCGGTACTGTGCTATGGCTTGCGTACCGATTTCTTAGGTGAGCTATTTGAAGGGAGTAAATATCTACTTTCTTGGGCCGATAAGCTGGTGGAATTGAAAACAATTTGTCATTGTGGTCGTAAAGCGAACATGGTCATTCGCACCGATGAACATGGAGTGGCGATTGCCGAAGGTGATCAAGTCTCTATTGGTGGTAACGATAAATACGTGTCGGTATGTCGTCAGCACTATAAAGAAGCCTTGGGTAAGTAAATTCATTACTTCTGCGCCTTGAACAAATTATTCGATAGGGAGGTTTAAGCCTCCCTATCTATTTTGTATGCTCCACAACTTTGTATGCCCCACAACTTGTGTTACCACTCAAATTGACTCAGAACTTGGTAAGCAAGTGTCACATCGTCTGGGATCGGTTGCTCAATCTGAAATCCTTGTGCTGGGTAGTCGCGGACTCGCACAAAATCGTCTAATAGCGCACTCAGTACAACATCAACGGTGAAATCCTCATCAAGATAATCGAAAAATGTTTCTCCGCTAGAGGTCACCATCAATGACTCAAATGGGGCGGGCCACTGCTGAACAAATGTGGCGTAGGCACGACGTTCCATGAAGGGTTTCTGAACCACAATAAATCGTTGCGCAGTGATCGATTTTTCTACCAATAGATGGTGACTAAATCGTACATTTTCTCCAGAGTGAGTCGCCTCTTTTTCCAGTAAAATCGCGTGGGTTGGTACGCCACAATCTTTGGCTATGTCAGCAAAGGTTTCTGCTTCGCTTTTAGCAAATTTACCCTCAGTAAAACGCCCTTGTCCGCCAGAGAAAAGAAGGTAGGGAGCCAGATTTTGTTGGTACAAATGAGCAGCATACTCAGCCACGCGCAAATCATTGCTGCAAAACACCATAATGATATCGGCCGCGACGAGCTCATGCTTCATCTGCATGTACTGCCACAAGGTTTCAATGTGTTGGTAGAGATGTTTACTCATTCAGTGCCAGTGCCTCTAACGTGTGTGAATAATGAAATTGATAGCCCAATTGGCTCAGCTTGTCGCTTAAGATACGTTTGTCTGCAATATCGACAATTGGCGGCAATGGTGAGTCTAGCTCGGCGGCCGCCAACGCGGCTTGATAAAACTCAGCTTTACTCACGGTTTGTGGTGTGGTGGCGTTAACGACCTGTTTGGAGAGTTTTTCGCTGGCAAAAATCAGTGCACCAATGGCGTCTTTTTGATGCAACATATTAGCTGGTGCAAGCTTGCTGACTTGCGCCAAACGCGCTGCAAATCGTGAGGGATGACGTTTTGGTCCGATCAAGCCACTACAGCGTACAATGACATAATCCAGCCCTGAATCGATAACGTGTTGCTCGGCTTGCAACATGATTCGTGCTCCTTCACTGAAGTGTGAGTCATTTTGCGCCAGTGACAAGGAGGCATGCTGTTCACTCATTGGCTGTGCAATGTCAGGATAGACGCTGGTTGAGCTGACCATGACGATTTTACGCACATTAGCCAGCTTTGCTTGTGCGACTAAATGCTGCCACTGCTGCGCATACTCTTGCCCTCTTCCATTGCGAAAACCGGGTGGAAAGCTGCCTATCACAATCTCACTTTTTTGAGCAATAAAATGCTGCGATAAGCTTTGGTCGCGTAGAGAAAGATCGCATACAAAGCCTGTGATGCCATGTTGCGTTAACTCAAGCATTCCTGCCGTTTGGGTGCGGCTGGCGTAGACTTGGTGGTTTTCGGTAAGAGCTTGCGCTAGAGGAAGGCCTAGCCAACCTGCGCCAATGAGGGTAATGGTGTTCATAAAATGTACATCCTGTATTGATTGTATGCCGATCAGGCATCGGTGAGTGGACTAAGCTGGCGCAACAACTGCCTGACCATTTTATGGATAGGATCGGCGCTCATGCGCTGGTGCTGAATGACATCAATGTTGGTATACCAAGCCAGCTGTTCAAACTCAACAGGGACACGCACTAATTTCCCCATCGCTTGTTCACTTTCGGCTAAATAGCTTGGCAGCAAACACCATCCTAAACCGCTTAACGCCATCTCTAATAATAGATAGTAGTTATCGGCGTACCATATCTCTGGGCTAAAGGCTTGATGGAAACTGCTGGTTTTATGGCTGCGTGAGCGGATAACGAGTTGGCGATGCAATCTTAGCATATCGATATGGGGCGCTTGATGCTGAGCCAATTCATGCTCTGCGGCCACATAAACATCAAAACGGATTGAACCGACATTTTCAAAATCAAGGTTATTCGGTAAGGCCAATTCACTGAAGATGATCCCACAGCTAGCGCGACCTTGTTCCACCATCTCAATCACATCGGTACTTGATGCACTTAAACATTCAATTTCAATGTGTGGAAACTGTGTGGCTAACTGTTTGAATAAATGGGTTAACCCTTGTAACGGGATCCCTTCATCCATCGCGAGCGAAAGCTGTTGATTGGGTGATGAAGCAAGCAGTTGTGCTTGTTGCGCTAAGCGTTGATGTTGCTGCAACGTCGCTTGCGCATACGGTAGAAGTCGTTCGCCTTGCGCGGTTAATCGTGGATAACGGCCGGAGCGATCAAACAGTTCTACACCGCAATCAATTTCTAAATTGATGATGTGTTGGCTAACGGCCGATTGAACTTTGCCCAACTGTCTTGCCGCGCCGGAGAAAGAGCCACTCTCAACGGTTGCGGTGAAGGCTTGCAATTGATCAATACTCAACATATCTCATTTACCGATACTATCTAACTTTTTAGTATCTTCAATATAGATGAAAATGAGTCCATTCACACCTCAGACGAAGAATAAAGAGGAGAAAAATGATGTCAATGAGAGAGCTGTCGATGAAAGAGCGCCTTTTCCATGCAATAACGTTTGAAGTGACCGCATTAGCGTTAATTATTCCAATCTCCGCATTGGTGACAGGGCAGGGAACGGGGGATTTAGCCATGATAGGTATTGGTTTGAGCCTATTTGCCGTAGCGTGGAACTATCTATACAACGTTTTGTTCGACCGAGTGTTTGGTACCAACCGATTAGCGCGTACGGTTAGCTTACGTTTGTTACACACGACCGGTTTTGAAGGTGGGCTCGTCTTTATTTCTATTCCGGTGATCGCTTGGGTTTTAGACGTATCGATGTGGGATGCATTGATTTTGGAAGCTGGGTTTCTGACCTTTTTCTTTATCTACACCACACTGTTTAACTGGGGATATGATCGAATTCAGCCCTATCAACGTTGGATTGAGCGAATGGCCAAATAAAGAAGGGCGGTTTTTTAAAGGGGCAAGGCAGCCAGCAGAGTCTCGGCTGCCTTTGCAGGCTAGATTAAGAGTTCAAAACGCGCAGCACGCGCTCTGCATGCTCGGCCACTTCGATGCCTTCATCCGTCAAATAGCCACCATCAGGTAATGTACATAGACCTTTTTCGTAAAGACGTTGAACGGCGGATTGCATGTCGTCAGACGCATCATTACGGACTTTAATACCAGTCGCAGCGCTGCTTAAATCAAATTGGAGGAGTAGATTGAGCTCGGCGATATTTTGTTGAGTAAATTTCATCTCGACACCTATATAGTGAATGATTTTTTGTCACCATAGATGGCAGCGCTGTTGGCTGCAATCAGTTGTTGTAAGAAATGTTATCTGCAACCAAATTGGGGATATTTCACACAGTTATATTCATCATTGGTTTGCAAGAGAGTGGCTATCTATAGATGCTGGATATGGGCTACCAATAAATTTTTATGATTTTCATCACGCTAAACACATTTTTTGTAAACATAGAAAATAGCTCTTGAATTGTCATAGGAATGGAGCGATTATCCGCGCCTTATATAACTTGTTTCAAAATGTTACTTGCCATGAACTTAAACCAATTTGATTCCCTATTGCCACCGCAAATGGCAGAGCGCGCCGCAGAAACTGGCGTTGGAAAAGCGACGAAAGATCCGATGAAGTCTTTCCTTCTTGCCATTTCTGCTGGCATTCATATCGGTATTGCTTTCGTTTTTTACACTACAGTGACGACAGGAACGGGCGATATGGCTTGGGGTCTGAGTCGTTTTATCGGCGGCTTTGCGTTTAGCTTAGGTCTTATTTTGGTGGTGGTCACCGGTGGTGAGTTATTCACTAGTTCAGTGCTAACGTTGGTTGCACGTGCGAGTGGCAAAATTTCTTGGAGCATGCTGATTAAAAACTGGGTCATCGTCTATTTTGGCAACCTTGCTGGTGCGCTGATGCTTGTCGCTTGTATGCTTGTTTCCAAACAATATATGTTTGATGGTGGACAAGTTGGCCTCAATGCGATGGCCATTTCTCAGCATAAGTTGCATCACGAGTTTATGCAGGCAGTAGCGCTTGGCATTATGTGTAACGTGTTGGTGTGCGTGGCGGTCTGGATGACTTTCAGTGGTCGCACCTTGACTGACAAAATTATGGTGATGATTTTACCTGTCGCCATGTTTGTCGCCGCGGGTTTTGAGCACTGCATCGCTAATATGTTCCAAGTTCCAATGGCAATTGGTATCAAATATTTTGCACCCGCTGAGTTTTGGCAGATGACGGGTGCCAATATCGCCGACTACGCAGACCTTAACTTAATGGGTTTTTTGATCAATAACCTATTACCCGTGACGATTGGCAATATCATCGGTGGGGGTGTTTTTGTTGGCATTTGGTACTGGTTAATTTACCTTCGAGATGGCTCTCACGAATAACTCCTGATTGAAGAGATGATCTTAGAAGCGGCTTTAAGGGCCGCTTTTTGTTGTCATCCCTAAACCATCACCTTAGGTGATGTTGACTGCTTCTGCTAGTGTTTATTCACTATTTATACCTTTAAAACAGCTTATCCACATTTTCTGTGGATAAGCTGTTTTAAAGCCAGTGTGTAAGATCAATTCTATCAAGAAGTGCACAAAAACCCAGCAGTGGGCAGTGCATCATGCACTGAAGTGGGGCGAATATAACACCGATTCCTGAGCGGTGATCGACATCTAACCATACCTCATCTTATTAACAATGGCGTTACATTTCGGTTGTCATTTGAGCGTTTAGCGGGAAGGAATTCGTACCTCAATCCTATCTTGCAATTCATTTTGTTTCTTTTTTGTTTCTTGTTTAACGTTTGTGAAAAGAAATTAAACTGACACAACTACTCACATTTCTATACATAAATTCTTAATCAAACACAACTCCGTGTGAGCTCAAAAAAGTAGTGGATTCCTTGCTATATAAGGTAGGAATCGATTGAACCCTACAAAGAGTATGGTCTAACATTTCGTATCAGAAATGGTAATAAGCTGAGCTCTGTCGTCGAGCTGCTCAAAATGACTGAAATACAAAACAGGCAAATGTATGAGTGATGTTAATAAAATAGAGAGTAATGAGAAACGTTCGCTTGAGTGGAAGTCTTTCCTCTTAATCACAGTGGTTCTCTTTCCGATCTTAAGTATCGCCTTTGTCGGCGGTTATGGATTTATTGTTTGGATGCTGCAAGTGTTCCTCTTTGGTCCTCCTGGTGCGCACGGTTAATTCCACGGTTCACCCGTAATCCTTTTGATCGAAAATTTAAGAGAGCGAATCATGAAATCATTGTTAGTCAAAATTTGGCGCACTATGACTCGTCCAGCCGTGCACATCAGCCTTGGTGTGCTCACGATGGGCGGTTTTATCGCCGGTGTGATTTTCTGGGGCGGTTTTAATACTGCACTGGAAGCCACCAACACAGAAGCATTCTGTATCAGCTGCCACACAATGCGCGACAACGTTTATGTTGAGCTGCAAGAAACCGTGCACTGGAAAAACCATTCAGGCGTACGTGCCACTTGCCCAGACTGCCACGTACCACACGAATGGACCGCTAAAATTGCGCGTAAGATGCAAGCCTCTAAGGAGGTATTTGCGCAAGTTTTTGGTGATTTAGGTACCCCTGAAAAATTCGAAGAGCGCCGTATTGAATTGGCCAAGCATGAGTGGGAGCGCTTTTCAGCCAACAACTCATTGGAATGTAAAAATTGCCACAATTACGATTCGATGGATTTCGAACAGATGTCGGCAACCGCGCGTATTCAGATGAAACAAGCAGCGGAAAAAGATCAAAGTTGCCTAGATTGCCATAAAGGGATCGCCCACAACCTGCCTAAAAATATGGATAGCTCAGGTGGACTGATTGGCGAGCTAGAGCAGTTGGCATCTAAAACCGATTACTCGGTCGGCAAGCAAGTGGTGAGCGTTCGCTTCTTACCTATTTATGAAGATGCGCAAGCCAAAGTCGAAGCAGGCCTTCTGAACCCAGCATCGGCAGTCACGGTATTGGATGAGAAAGGCGAGATGATTCAAATCGAAATTGATGGTTGGCGTAAAGCAAAAGGCTTTGGTCGTGTGATCCAAGAAGATTTTGGTATGAACATCGCTGTGGGCTCCTTGATGAAAGAAGCGGCACAAAATGATGCAATCGTCACTGTTGGTGAAAAGCGTGTCGATGATCTCACCGGTCTACCTTGGGAAAAAGTAAACGCGAAAGTGTGGATGAAAAAACAAGCCATGCTCGATAGCGTGGATCCAATTTGGGAAAAAGCGGGTGAGGCCTATAAAACGAACTGCTCTGTCTGTCATAGCCAACCGGATGAAGCGCATTTTGATGCGAATACTTGGCCGGGCATGTTTAACGGCATGATGGCATTCGTCAACTTCGACACAGACAGCGAAGCGTTAGTCTTGAAGTATCTACAAAAACACTCTTCAGATTTTGCTGAAGGTCACCATTAATCCACGTCAAACGGAGTTTTAAATATGGCGATTACACGAAGAAGTTTTCTTAAAGGTGTAGCAACCACCAGTGCGGCGTCGGTTATTGGGCCAAGTTTATTGGTCTCGACATCGGCTAACGCGGCAGAAACAACAGGCAGTTGGAAAGTATCAGGCTCTCATTGGGGTGCATTTCGCGCACATGTGTATGGCGGAAAAGTACAATCGGTCAAGCCGCTAGAGTCAGACACGCACCCCACTGATATGCTCAACGGAATCAAAGGCATTATCTATAGCCCATCACGAGTGCGTTACCCAATGGTTCGCCTTGATTGGCTCAAAAAACATAAATACAGCGGCGAAACACGTGGCAACAACCGTTTTATCCGCGTCACTTGGGATGAAGCGTTGGATCTGTTTTATCGTGAACTTGAGCGCGTACAAAAAGAGTACGGCCCTTGGGCGCTGCATGCAGGACAAACGGGTTGGAACCAAACGGGGTCATTTCACAACTGTACAGCGATGATGCAACGCGCTGTAGGTATGCACGGTAACTTCATCACCAAAGTGGGCGATTACTCAACAGGTGCAGGCCAAACCATTCTTCCTTACGTGTTAGGTTCGACAGAAGTGTATGCCCAAGGAACCTCTTGGTCTGAAATTCTTGAGCATTCAGACAACATTGTTTTGTGGGCGACCGACCCGGTAAAAAACCTGCAAGTTGGCTGGAACTGTGAAACGCACCAATCCTTTCCTTATCTTGATCAGTTGAAAGAAAAAGTGGCGAAAGGAGAGATTAACGTTATTTCGGTTGATCCAGTCAAGAATAAAACCCAGCGCTTCTTAAACAGTGACCATTGGTACATTAACCCACAGACCGATGTGGCGTTTATGTTGGCGGTGGCACATGTGTTGTATAACGAAGATCTGTATGACAAGGCGTTCATCAAAACCTATTGCTTAGGATTTGAACCTTTTATTCAGTACGTTCAAGGCGAAACGAAAGATAAGATTGTTAAGTCGCCAGAATGGGCCGCCGAGATTTGTGGCGTAACAGCCGATAAGATCCGCGAATTTGCACGTATGCTCGTTAATGGCCGAACTCAGTTACTGTTTGGTTGGTGTATTCAGCGTCAAGAGCATGGCGAACAGCCTTACTGGGCTGGTGCGGTTGTGGCTGCGATGGTTGGTCAAATTGGCCTGCCAGGCGGGGGGATCTCCTACGGGCATCACTATTCTGGCATTGGGGTTCCATCAACCGGTTTTGCCTCGCCCGGCGGTTTTCCACGTAACCTAGATACGGGTTCAAAACCGAAATGGGACAACGAAAACTACAACGGCTACAGTAAAACGATTCCTGTTGCCCGTTGGGTCGATTGCTTGCTAGAGCCGGGTAAAGAGATCCGCTACAACGGTTCGAGCGTAAAACTACCTGATTACAAAATGATGGTTATTTCAGGCAATAACCCGTGGCATCATCACCAAGATCGTAACCGAATGAAGAAGGCGTTTCGCAAGCTTCAAACCGTCGTCACGATCGATTTTGCTTGGACGGCGACTTGCCGTTTCTCCGACATCGTTCTTCCTGCCTGTACTCAGTTTGAGCGCAATGATATTGATGTATACGGTTCTTATTCGGGCAAGGGTTTGATTGCCATGCACCGCTTGGTTGATCCTTTGTTCCAATCACGTACTGACTTTGAGATTTTCACTGAATTGACGCGTCGCTTTGGCCGCCATGAAGAGTTCACACGCGGCATGGATGAGATGGAGTGGGTCCGTTCGCTCTATGACGAGTGTAAAAAAGCCAACGCGGGTAAGTTTGATTTACCAGAATTTGAACAGTTTTGGCAGCAGAGCGTACTGGATTTTGGTGAAGGCCAACCTTGGGTTCGCCACGCCGATTTCCGTAAAGACCCTGAGATAAATGCATTGGGTACACCGTCTGGCTTTATCGAGATTACGTCACGTAAGATTGGGCGTTATGGCTATGAACATTGCCAAGATCACCCGATGTGGTTTGATAAAACCGAGCGTTCGCACGGTGGCCCAGGTTCAGATAAGCATCCATATTGGTTACAATCTTGTCACCCAGATAAGCGTTTGCACTCACAAATGTGTGAGTCAGAAGAGTATCGCGCGACCTATGCTGTCAATGGCCGTGAGCCCGTGTATATCAACCCAATCGATGCGAAACAAAAAGGCATTAAAGCAGGGGATTTAGTTCGCGTATTTAATGATCGCGGCCAGCTATTAGCTGGTGCCGTCTTAAGCGATGGCTACCCGCGCGGCGTGATCCGTATCGAAGAGGGGGCGTGGTATGGCCCGTTGAATGAAAAAGAGGGAGCTATTTGCACCTATGGCGATCCAAATACACTCACACTCGATGTCGGCTCATCTGAGCTGGCGCAAGCCACTTCAGCCAATACTTGCATTGTCGATTTCGAGAAATTTACTGGTAAAGTACCACCAGTGACGTCATTCGGTGGACCAATCGAAGTGGCGTAATTCCGTCATTAGCTCAACGAAACGCCAGCAAACATGCTGGCGTTTTACTTGTCACATCCAAACTTGTACCTTGGGCGTTCTCATTGTTGAATAAAACAGCATACGGAGCCACGTCAAAGAGAAAACGTGATCAAAACAACTTACATGCAACGCGAATTCATTAGACACTGCCAGAACAACAATTTGTACTTTGTACTGAGGTGTTATGACAACGATCACTCTGCCATGTCATCGAGAAGTTGAGTTACTTCAACCGGATTTGATTGCCCAATTGCAAGGCGATGAGATCAGTTTTTCATATTCAGGAATACATAACTCGCCCATTTCCGATCACTACTCGCTGTTTCGCACTCTATTTGACGTTGAATCGGACGCACGAGTGATTGGTGACGGTTTTCAAATGCTAGCGCAAACTGCAGGTTCGCCGCATCATCCGGTGGATGTGGGGCGTTGCCCTGACAATAGCTTGAGCTACCGGATTTACCCGCTGCAAGACAGCCAACGTTATTACAACACGCTGGTGATTGAACAATCCACCGGATACCAACTGTTTGGTTTTACCTCTTGCCACCGTTTTGCTGGCTATTTTGAAATTCTTGAGGGAAGGACGGGCACCTATTTAGTCGCTTCCATTGACGGCGAGCAGACCCATCCACAAGATTGGACAAATAACAGTTTAGAATCCGTCGTTATTTTGCAAGGTGATTCATTATCAGGTTTGTATCAACAGTATGCGCAATATATTAGTTGTCACCATACGCCGCGTGCTGGTGTGGCACAACCTGCGCCCGTTGGATGGTGTTCATGGTATGCCTATTATGCCGATGTTAATGAACAGCACATCCTAACCAACCTTGCGGTAATGCAAGGAGAACTTTCGGGGCTAGAATGGGTGTTGCTGGATGATGGCTATCAGGCGTTTATGGGCGATTGGTTGACGCCGTCTGATAAGTTTTCTCGTGGTGTTAAAGCGCTGATCCAAGAGATCAAACAAGCGGGCAAAAAACCTGCAATTTGGCTCGCTCCCTTCATTGCACAAGCTGAATCTCAATTGTTTAAGCAACATCCAGATTGGTTTGTACAAAATGCTCAAAGACAACCACTGAAAGCTGAAGAAGTAACCTACGGTGGCTGGCGCTGTACACCTTGGTATGTGCTGGATGGCTCTCATCCTGACGTGCAGGAATACTTAACCCATGTGATCAAAACCATGAAAGAAGAGTGGGGGGTTGAGCTGTTTAAGTTGGATGCGAACTATTGGGGAGCACTTAAAGGACGGCGTTATCAGTCGGGAGTGACGGGTGTTGAAGCGTACCGTTTAGGGATGCAGGCGGTAGCAGAAGGCGCGGGAGAGGCATGGTTACTTGGATGTAACGCGCCGATGTGGCCGTCACTGGGTTTAGTAGATGCCATGCGTGTTTCGGACGATGTCGAGCGTTCGCCACAGCGCTTTGAACAAATCGCTAAAGAGACTTTTTATCGCAGTTGGCAGCACCGCAAGTTATGGCAAATTGATCCTGATTGCGCAACACTGACGTCGCTTGCGAATCAATCGACCGATCGCATCAGCTATGAATTTCATCACAATGTATTGCTTGCGTGTGGTGGCTTATTGCTTTCAGGTGATCCACTCCCAGAATTGACCTCTTTTGCTAAGCAGAGCCTAAATAAGTTAATGATTAGGCGCAAACACAACCAAGATGCGGCTAAGCCAACTTCATTGGCTCTCAATCACCTATTTTTAAAGTTAACAGAACGCAATGATCTGCACTGCTTATTCAATTACCAAGGTGAGGCGTGTGACTATACCTTAACAGCGAGCCAGCCAGTGGATTGGTACGACTACTGGACAGGAGATAAGCTTTCGCCAGAGCCAGTCAAAGTATTTGAAGTCTCCTTGGCAAGTGGCTTAACCAGCCGAGCAGTGATTACCTCTTGTTAGTGGAGTGCCCTTGTTAACAGAGTGCTCTTGTTAAGAGTGCTCAGGTTAACTGAATGATTCGGGGTAGCGGAATGCTGCGCTAAATTAGCCATAATTTCTTAACCACAAGCCATGACAAATTCTGAAAATCAGGTAAAGTATCGGCCTTTGTGAGCAATCTCGCCTATCACCTTCGATAGGCCATCAAATAGCATTAAAATAGGAAGAAAGATGATTTTCGTTGTCGGTCATAAAAACCCAGATAGTGATAGCATTTGTGGTGCATTAGTTGCTGCTGAATTACTTAAAGCACGTGGTCTAGAAGCAACGCCTGTTCGTCAGGGTGAAATTAACCGTGAAACTCAACACATTCTTGCAACAGCCGGTGTTGATCAACCTGAACTTCGTACTAGCGTCGCGGGCGAAAAAGTATGGCTTGTGGACTATACCGATCTTGCGCAAGCACCTGATGACATCAACCAAGCGGAAATTCTCGGTATTGTTGACCATCATCGCCTAGGCGACGTAATGACAGTGAATCCGCTAGAAGCATGGATTTGGCCGGTCGGCTGTACCTGCACTATCTTGTTCAACCTATTCAAGATGGAAAATGCACCAATCACACGTCCTTTAGCCATATTGATGATGTCTGCGATTTTGTCTGACACGGTCGGTTTTGCGTCTCCAACGTGCACACCAAAAGATAAAGAAGCTGTGCTGGCACTGGCTGAAATTGCTGAGGTTGAAGACCTTGATGCCTTTATTAAAGCGCTTTTGATTGCGAAAACAGACATTGAAGGTTTATCTGCCGCTCAACTTGTTGAGAAAGATTTGAAAGCTTATCCATTCAACGGCCGTGATGTGGTGGTTGGTCAAGTGGAATTGGCAACGCTTGAACAAGTCGATGGCATGATTGACGCCATTCAAGCAGACCTAGTTCGTCGCTGCGAAGAGGAAGGCCTTGCGTTTGCCGCCGTGATGTTGACCGACATTACCACCGCGCAGACTCGTCTTCTTTATACTGGTGAATGGGCTGAAAAACTGACTAAACACGAACAAGATGGCATGTTGATGATGAAAAATACCTTAAGCCGTAAGAAACAAGGTTGGCCTTGGCTGCAAGCTGAATTGGCTTAATCCTTTTTATCATCTTATTGTTTAAGATTCTAAATTTAACGCCTGCAGTGCTACACTGTAGGCGTTTTTATATTCCCCAACTTTCGCATGGAGCCGGGCTATGGCAGACGCATTAACCACAGAACAGATAGAAGCAATCAATCGCTATAATGAAGAAGAACGTTTTAAATACTGCATTAAAGCCATTGTTGCAAACCGTGAAGTTTGGATACTAAAAGATGAACACGGTTGTGTCATGCTCAACACAGAAGAAGATGATTGTGTTCCTGTGTGGCCTAACCAAGAGTTTGCCAAGGCATGGGCAACAGGCGAGTGGCAAGCGTGTGAAGCGGAAGCGATCTCTTTGAACAAATGGCACAGCCGTTGGACTTCAGGCCTAGAAGAAGATGAACTGTCGGTGGTGGTGTTCCCCAATGAGAATGAAGAGGGCGTTGTGTTATTTCCCGACGAATTTGATTTTGAATTGAAAAAGCAAGCCAGTAAAACGCGCTAACTCAAAGAGCTTCTGATAGAAGCTCTTTTTCCAACACGATTAAATGTTAGATGGCACTCTCCGGCTGTCAGACAAAGTACTTCACAATGCTCTTGACAGCCCTGCCATAGGCCTTACTCCAGTCTAGGCCTCAACGCTTTCCAAATACCCTGAATTCCAGTTTGTAACGCTCGTTTTGCCGTTACAAACCGCATGACACAGTGGGATGGGTGAATGTATTTTCAGACAGTTTTGATGTGTACCCAAAAGTGGCATTACTGGCTTAGTTTGACAATGAAGTGCAGCGCAAGGTACTCACTGTCTTTTACCTGAATAGAAGACGTCAGTGGCAGGCTGGGACTGCTAACAGTACTTCTCTTTTTCTGACTGTCCCCTATGCTGTCTCCACCTCACGTTTTGTATTAGGTAACCTATGGAAAGCTATTAGTATGAGAACAAGGTGGTTTACTTTCACCAGCACGAAATGGGGCAGAAGTGTTTCAGCCAGAACGGGCTGAAACCTTAAAGCTTTAAACACTTGAACGCGAATATGCCAACTCTGAAAATTGAATAATGTGGACAAAGAGCATTCCTTTAGTCCACAGTCTTGGTACAGCAGAGAACTTATGTTAATTATTGAAATTCATAGCCAAATACTCAGCTAAATTTCTTCACTTAACCATGTCGCATACTGCTTAGTGTAGTAGCTGACAATTAAATCTGCTCCAGCTCGTTTTAGCCCAATAAAAGTTTCGTTCACCACTAACTTTTCATCGAGAGCACCAGCTAGAGCCGCAAATTTAATACTCGCATACTCTCCACCTACTTGATAAGCGGCTAACGGTAAATGAGTCTCTTGCCTTAAGCGGGAAAGCACATCTAAATAAGGTGTGCCTGGTTTGACCATAAGGATATCAGCACCTTCAGCTTCATCAAGAGAAGCTTCGAGTAAAGCTTGTCGACCGTTGGCATAGTCAAGTTGATAGCCTTTCCTATCACCATTGAGTTCACAATCTACTGCCGTTCTAAATGGCCCGTAAAAGGAAGAAGCAAACTTTGCTGAATGTGCCAAAATTGCCACGTCATGATAACCGGCGGCATCAAGACCCAGACGAATCGCTTTTACTTGACCATCCATCATTGCTGAAGGAGCTAACATGTCTGCACCCGCTTGAGCTGCTGTTAAAGCTTGCTTGACCAAGTTTTCAACCGTAAGGTCGTTACACACTTTACTACTCTTTATTACTCCACAATGCCCATGATCAGTATATTCACAGAAACAAATATCTGGAATAACCATCATATCAGGCACAGCAGACTTTATTATTTTAATCATACGTGCAAGTAAACCATGATCATTCCATGTGTCGCTTCCTTGCGCATCTTTAGTATGAGATATTCCAAAAGGCATCACATAGCGTATACCTAAAGCATGAAGTTCTCGGACCTCATCCGCTAAATGAAACTCTGGGATTCTGCTTATGCCAGGTAGAGTAGAAATTGGCACAGGTTGCTCTATATGCTCCTCGACAAATATAGGATGAATTAAATCACCTAGCTGCACATGATTTTCTCTTAATAAGTCTCGCATAGCTTCGGAACTTCGGAGGCGTCTTAGGCGTCGTATTGGGGCAGTATTCAAAATATCATATCCTAATTTAAGTTACTCGATACAAAGGTTCGTTAGTCAGAGCTTATGATTTCTCTTTAGTAAAAAATCACTTTTTGATCTAAAAAATACAGTTTTTTCACTCTGATTTTCAATACAAAATCAGTCAATAGTTATGTCAGAAATGAGGTGGCAGCCTACTACACAATACTTTTCTATATTCAGGCTTCGTATAACTTTTAGTATGGAAACATATGCCTTCAAAATTTAAAAGAGCATTTGTACTAAACGATTTTGGAGAAAAACTATTTTAGCAACACGCATCTATCATCATAAATGAAATACTCTCAACGCTAACGAAACTAATTCCCTCCCCTTTTAGGGGAGGGTTAGGGTGGGGTGAACACTGTCAATCCTCCCCTTCAAGAGGAGGGCTAGGGTCTGAACACCCCCTCCTAACCTCCCCCTAAAAGGAGGAGGAACAGTACTGTATCTGAATCGTTCACACGATATTGTCTTCCGACATTAAATACAGAGCGGCTATTTAAAGCTGGGCGCTTTGTTGAAGTGGCTCTCAATCATTCTTTGAGTGATGGGATGAGTTGGATTAGACAATACTTCTTGTGTGTCACCCGATTCGACTACTTCGCCTTCGTGCATCACCATAATTTTGTCTGTAATGTGTTTTACAATACCAAGGTGTTGCGAGACATACACAAACGAGACACCCATCTCTTCTTGCAGTTCTAGAAATAAGTTAATCATCTGTGATCTCATTGCCATGTCTAACCCGTTTAATGCTTCATCAGCCACAATGATCGACGGTTGTAGAATCAGTGCTCGTGCCAAGCAAATCCGCTGTTTTTGCCCGGTGGCGAGCATTTGCGGGTAGAAGTAGGCGTGCTCTGGCAATAACCCAACGCGCAATAGCGTATCTTTCACGCGCTTCATGCGCGCTTCAGGTGGCATATTGGTGTTTCTTTTGAGCGGCCCTTCTAGAATACGACCAATTTGAATTCTTGGGTTGAGCGATGTGTTCGGATCTTGAAAAATCATTCGAATCAGCTTACAGCGCGTGGAGTAATCCTTGTGTTCCAATAACTCTCCATTAACGCGTATCTCGCCAGCCGAGGGTTCAACCATCCCCGCAAGCATTCGTGCCAATGTCGATTTACCAGAACCATTTTGGCCAATAAAACCAATGGTTTGTCCCGCTTCTAACGTAAAGCTAACCGGTTTGACTGCATGCTGAATTTTCTTGCGAAACAGACCTGAACGGGTAATGAAATCTTTAGTTAACCCGTTCACTTCTAATAATGACGCACTCATGACTGTTGCTCCATATTGAGTGGGAAATGGCAGGCAAACTTATGATTTTTAATACGTTGTGGATACGGTATTTCAACGCATTGGCGCTGAGCATAGGGGCAGCGAGGCCCCAATCTGCAACCAATCGGTAAATGTTGCAAGGGTGGAATGGAACCCGGTAAGGATTGCAATTTTTCTTTATGCGGTATCCAATCACTAAAATCGGGCATCGCTTTCAGTAGTGCGGCCGTATAAGGGTGTTTGGGTTCACTCAATATTTTCTGGGTATCGGCTGACTCAACAGACTGACCGCAGTACATCACTGTAATACGGTTAGCCCATTGGGTAATGGTGGTTAAGTCGTGGCCAATCAATAGAATCGTGGTGTTATTGACCTGATTCATCCGGCTTAGCAGGCGCAATATCTGTGATTGGGTAATGGGGTCCAAATCGTTCGTTGGTTCATCAGCAATCAAAATTTTTGGTTTGGTTGCGATAGCCATCGCAATCATCACCTTTTGGCATTCACCATCAGTTAGCTCATAGGGGTAGCTACTCATGATGCGCGCGTGCTCTTTGATTCCTACTTTATGTAAAAGGGCAATGGCTTGTTTTTTACGCCATGTAAAACGCTGCCACCATTTGCCTTCAAATGTGCGCGATGGAATTGATTCAATCAACTGTTTTCCCACTTCATCTGAAGGGTCTAAGCAGGTTGACGGTTCTTGAAAAATCATCGCGATGTCGCGGGCAATCACTCGCCGGCGTTCGCGCGGCGTCAGCTGAAGTAGATCAATGTTACCTAAGCGCATGCGGTCGGCGGTGATGGTCCAATTATCTTTGCATATTCCTACGATGGCTTTAGCCACCAAGCTTTTTCCTGATCCGGATTCTCCCACCAACCCGCGAATTTCGCCTTCGTTCATGGTTAAGCTCATGCGATCGACTGCTTTTACCATGCCTTGTGGCGTATCAATTTCGATGGTGAGATGGCGAATATCTAATAATGGCATTATTCCACCCCTGCATTCAGAGCTTGTCGTACACCTTCACCGACTAAGTTGATGATGATCACCGTAAACATAATCGCTAAACCGGGGAGAGTGACTGTCCACGGTGCGAGGTAAATCAGCTCAACTGAATCACCTAAGATGGTGCCCCATTCGGTGCTTGGTGCTTGAGCACCCAAACCAAGAAAGCCCAAAGCGGTGATGTCTAAGATGGCAATGGATAACGCGAGTGTTATTTCGTTGGCGATGACAGCAAGGACATTGGGTAAAATGGAGTTCCACAACAGATAAAAGTCATTGGCACCATCTAAACGTGCGGCGAGGATATAGTCTTTTTCTACTTCGTTGTGTACGGCAATATACACCGAACGAACAAAGCGAGGGATGAGTGCCAAACCAATCGCAAGCAAAATATTGAACTCGCCAAAACCGAGCAGTGCCACAAAAATAATGGCAAGCAGCAATGATGGAATCGACATGACCGTGTCGAGTAAGTGGTTCAATGTACTGGACAATAATCCTTTGGTCATGCCTGCCATAATGCCGATAAAACAGCCGATCACAGCCGCGATAGCGGTGATTAAAATAGCGGCAGCGAAGGTATATTGGGTACCATCAATCAACCGTGACAAGATATCTCGGCCTAAATCGTCGGTACCTAAGAAAAATTCGACAGTACCCGCAGGATCCCAAGAAGGCGGTATTAATAGGTTGCTCGTTTGCAACTGCGGATCATGAGGGGCTATCCAAGGAGAGGTGAGGGTAATCAACACAATGAGTCCTAAGCACCACAAGCCAAACATCGCCAAACTGTTATTGCGATAGCTGCGCCAAAACCGCTCAAACTGAGTCGGAATATGCTCTTCCTGATAAATGTTATTTGTTAGCATACCATTCCTTTCTTACCAGCGGGTTAACCATAGCGCCAATCAAATCAGACAGAATGTTTGCTGTGAGAACGAGCGTACCAACTACGATCACGCCGGCTTGAATGGAGACATAATCTTGGTTAGATAATGCATCGAGCAGCCAACGGCCGATTCCCGGCCAGTTGAAGATGGATTCAGTAATAATTGCTAGCGTTAACATACTCGATAACTGAACCCCGAATTTAGGAATAATAGGTGGAATTGCATTTCTCAGCACATGCTCGGTGACAATTTCGTAATCACTTAAACCCTTAATTCGAGCGGCGCGTATATAGTTCTGAGCCATTACATCGGCCACCGAAGAACGCATCAGGCTCACCACTTGTGTCGTCGGTGCTAGAGCCAGTACCAAGCAGGGTAAAATCATATGTTCAATAACACTTTGCAAAGCATGAGCACGGTAGTTGCCTTCAGCGAAAAAAGCATCGATCAGAGCGAAACCTGTCACGTGTTCCACTTGGTAGAGCAGATCATAACGTCCTGAAACAGGAAACAGCTCATAATGCAGTGAAAAGACCATGATCATTAACAAAGCTACCCAAAATAGCGGTGCTGAATAGCCGGACATTGACGTGAAGGAGATGACGGTATCAATCCATTTACCTTGCTTCATTCCTGCGAGCGTACCAATAGGGAGACCAATTAACAAAGAGAGAGTAAAAGCAATGAGGCATAACTCCAGCGTTGCTGGAAAGACCATCGCCAGTTCGTCCACAATCGGGACACCACTGTGATTGACGCCAAAATTCAGTTGCAGTAGTTGCCCTAAATAGGTTGACCAACCTGACCAAAATCCATGAGCGGTTAGAGGCGACTGTGGATCTAAGCGCAGCAGCGCAAACCCGACCATAGTCAAAATGAGTAACGTGATAATAAATAAGTTGAGTCTGCGTACCGTATATAAAAACACTATTCGATCCTCTCAACCGTATTGAATGGTTGTACATTAAATGGGCTGAGTTTAAAGCCCGTTAATGTTTTGCTGTACGCTTTAAATTGCATGCCGTGTGCCAATGGGATAACCGGGAACTCTTCGTTTAAAATATTTTGTGCCTGTTTGTATAAGTTAAGGCGATAGCGCGACTTGTCTACTTCCAAGGCCAAATCGAGTAGAAAATCGAAATCACTATTGCACCACATCGAGGCATTGAGTCCTGAGCGATCTGAATTACATGAGAGCAGTGGACGCAAAAAGTTATCTGGGTCTGCGGTATCGCCATTCCAGCCCGTTAAAATCAGATCAACGTTGGCGTGCTGGGTCAAATTTGAGCGATCGAGCCGGTCTTCCGTGATGATATGCAATGTAATACCAATGTCGGCAAGGTTAGCGTTAATTAACTCGGCGGTTTTACGTGGGCTTGGATTATAGGCATGAGACTCTGCAGGAACAGACATCGTCAATTCCAAGTTGGCGTAATAGCCAGCCTCTTTAAGTAATGCGATCGCGTAGTTACGATCATAGCGAATTTGAATACTGTCCTTTTGATAGGCCCAAGAGGAGGGGGGAAGAATGTTATAAGCAATACTTCCTGTACCGTAATAGACCGAGTCCAAAATATTTTGGCGGTTGATCGCAAAATTAAGCGCTTTACGCACGCGAACATCACTGAGCGCAGGGTGAGAGGTATTCACAGCAATATAAGACACGTTCATCGCAGGCTTGGCATCAAGCTCTATTTCCGATTGCTGCTTGATAATAGGGATTTGGCTTGAAATAGGCGAGCTGAGCACATCGCATTCATGGCGTAGTAGTTTGGCGAGTGTCCCTGTACCTCGGTTGGAGACATCAAATACAACTTGTTCCATCTTCGCCACGCCATTCCAATAAGCGCCATGACGACGGAGGCGGATAAGGTCATTCACTTTAAATTCGTCTAGATAAAATGGTCCGGATCCAACAGGATGGCTGTCGATCATGCTTTTTTCATCTTCAATCACTAATTGATTAGCATACTCATAGGAGAGTATGACAGCGTGACTGGTGGCGATATTGGATAAAAAGGAGTTGTCGGGACGGCTGAGGGTAAATTTAACCGTGAGTTCATCCAGAGCTTGAACATCGATCAGCAAGTTTTTGAAATCAATACCAGCAAACCATGGGTAGACGCCACTATTGACGTAATGAAATGGGTTGGTTGGGTCAATGATTCGGCGAAAGCTGAAGACCACATCATCGGCATTAAGAGCGCGAGTCGGTGTAAACCAAGCGGTTGATTGAAATTGAACGCCATCGTTTAGCTTGAATGTATACTCTGTACCCTGTGGATTCACTGTCCAACTCGTGGCCAGACTGGGTATCGGTTGTAAGGTTTCTGAATCCAATTGCAACAGCGTGTCGTAAATCTGTGGGCTGAGAGCTTCAGACGTAATGCCGCTCTCAACCAATTGTGGGTTAAAAGTGGTGGGATTGCCGTGACCACAATATACGAATCCGCTCTGGCGAATTTTACTATGGTCAATTTGTTCGCTACAGCCTATCAGTAGGCTAAAGCTGCATATTCCTAGTGCGAATCGTATCAATGTTTTCATAAAGAGAAATAACTGTGAGAAGTAGGGCAAACAAAGCCAATCATTATGCCTCAAAATCCTGATAATCTACCATTTTTTGTTGATCTAAACCTAGGGTTAATCATCATTGCTGCCGACGAGTTGATATTTTCTCACCATACCTCTCAATTGGTGGTAGCTCAAGCCGAGTAATTCTGCAGCTTGTCTTTGATTAAACTTACTGGCATTGAGCGCGGCACTCAGTAGTTGTCTGTCCTGATCCTCCTGCCACATTTTGTAATCCATCGGAAATTCAAAGCCAGTGGTGTAAGTATGGCGATCTGTGGAGAGATTGCCAGTAAGGTCATCTGGTTTGTGCCACTCATTAGCAAAAGGGTTAAAAACCAAGTTTTCAATCGGATGGGAGGCCGTTCCGTGTTGATAGACAGCACGCTCCACGACATTTTTAAGTTCACGCACATTTCCCGGCCACAAGTAGTGTTGAAGCTGATCTGCCGCTTCTGCACTAAACCCGACAAAGAGCGCTAAGTTCAGTTCACGGCACATCTTAATCGCGTAATACTCAGCAAGTAGCATAATATCTTCTTTTCGCTCTCTTAGCGGTGGAAGCTGGATCACATCAAAGGCCAGTCGGTCGAGTAAATCAGCTCGAAACTTTCCAATTTCAGCTAATTGTGGAAGATTAGCATTGGTTGCACAGACGATACGGACATTCGCATTAAGCCGTTGGCTACCGCCGACACGTTCGTAATGTCCATATTCAATCACTCGAAGTAGTTTCTCTTGTACAGCAAGCGGCGCGGTGGCGAGTTCGTCCAAAAAAAGAGTTCCACCTTCTGCCCGTTCAAATCGTCCTTGGTGACGTCCTTTGGCTCCGGTAAACGAGCCTGATTCATGACCAAAGAGCTCAGAGTCAATTAACCCTTCACTCAAGGTTGAACAGTTTAACGAAACCAGTGGTTGGTCCCAACGTTTGGAAAGATAGTGTAAGCGCTGAGCGATTAACTCTTTGCCCGTTCCCCGCTCGCCAATAATTAATACCGGCCTATCAATCGGTGCAAGCTTAGAGACTTTATCCAGTACCGATAAAAATTGAGGCGCTTCACCCAGTAAGTTTTGTTGCATGTTCACTCTCCACACTGTGATTGAAAGGGTGGTTAAATTCACCAACTCTTGGCGAAAATCATCATAGCACAGTAATCTTATTCTATGAGATATTATCTAATTTATTGATTATCAATAGATTTATATATGGCATGAAACTTGGTTATCTCTTCTCGTCTTAACGTTTTGAGCGATTCAAAATAGCTCACCAATAACTACATCGTCATGAACAACTAATCAGGAGATTGAACATGGGTATTTTTTCTCGTTTTGCCGATATCGTAAACTCGAATATCAGTGCACTGTTAGATAAAGCGGAAGATCCTGAAAAGATGATCCGCTTAATCATCCAAGAGATGGAAGACACCTTGGTAGAAGTACGCACCAATTCGGCCAAAGCTATTGCGGATAAGAAAGAGCTCGCGCGTAAAGTGGATTCTATGGCCTCTCATATTGAAGATTGGCAACAGAAAGCGACCTTGGCGCTTGCTAAACAGCGTGAAGATCTCGCTCGCGCTGCTTTAATTGAAAAAAAGAAATTGCAAGAAATGCAGAAAGGCTTGCACACTGAACAAACCTTGGTAGAAGAAACTATCGATAAATTGACTGGGGAAATCGGTAAGTTAGAGGCCAAAATTGCCGAAACACGGGTGAAGCAACAAGCTTTGGCACTTCGTAGCCAAACTGCGCACAACCGTCGTGATGTGCAACGTCATTTGCATACTAGCCGTACTGATGAAGCGATGGCGAAGTTTGAACAGTACTCGCGTAAAGTCGATGAACTTGAAGCTGAAGCCGATCTCTACGCTATGTCCGGTAACGCTAAGTCACTCGACCAAGAATTTGCTGAACTTCAAGCGCAAGATGAAATTGAACAAGAGCTAGCAAAACTGAAACAGCAAATGGACAAAAACCAATAACGAGGAGTGGCATATATGTCATCATTTTTTATCGCAGGTCCACTGATTGTCTTTTTGATTTTTGTTGCACCGATATGGCTTTTTCTGCATTACAGAGGTAAACGACATAGCAGCAACTCATTGTCACAAGAGGATTTAGAGCGGATTAAAGCGTTATCTGAAAAAGCGGAAAAACTGCAAAGCCGTGTTGAAACCCTTGAACGCATCTTAGATGCTGAATCACCGACTTGGAGGCAAAATCATGGCTAGCCGAGAACTCTATAAAGATCCGGTCAATGGCAAAATAGCTGGCGTATGCGCTGGGCTTGCTAATTATCTTGGGTTAGAAGTTTGGTTGGTGCGTATATTGGTCATCTCAGCTGCACTACTCGGTGGCGGTTTTTTAGTGCTTTTAGCTTATATGGCTTTGATGCTGATGTTAGAAAAGCAGCCTACTCAGTATGTTGAAACGCTAAAAGCCCAACGCGAACATACATTGAAGAATAAGCCTTGGGAGCAAGGACAAACCGCCGAAGCTTTGCTGGCGACATTGGATCAAGATTTAACTCGAGTGGATCAGAAAATCCGTAAAATGGAGGCTTATGTCACCTCTGAAGCATTTAAAGTCAATCGTGAGTTTAATCAGCTTTAAAAAGCAAAGCTAGGCACGTAGATTTGCAGTGTCATTGTTCAACTGACACCGCAAATGAAGGTAAGGGTAAGGAAACAAAAAATGAAGCATCATACAGAAATGACTTGTGCATGGGCGATGAATCACCCTTTAGAGCGCGATTATCACGATAATGAGTGGGGCATTCCCGTTTACGATGATGTCAAGTTGTTCGAATTTTTGACGTTAGAAGGTGCGCAAGCTGGGCTGAGCTGGATTACGATTTTGAAAAAGCGCGAAGGTTATCGCTTAGCCTTTGACGGCTATGATCTTGAAAAACTTGCTCAGTACGACGAAACGCGGGCACCTTACATTATCGAACATTTCGATGTGGTGAAGCACAAAGGAAAAATTGCCTCTGTCTATTCCAATGCACGAGCGGCTTTACTGTTGCAGCAAGAGTATGGTTCCTTATCCAAAGCATTGTGGCAGTTTGTGGATGGTCAACCAGTGCTCAATCATTGGCAGCAGATTAGTGATATCCCTACATCGACGCCCACGTCTAAGGCGATGAGCCAATTTCTAAAGAAAAAAGGCTTCAAGTTTATTGGCGAAACGATTTGTTATGCTTTTATGCAGGCGGTGGGTATGGTGAACGATCATTTGGCTGATTGCCCCAAGCGTTAATTTTTCAGGGCAACCTAATATGCAAAAGACCGCTGAATCTCCAGCGGTTTTTTGGTTTTCCGCTGATGTTATGCACGCAGAGCGAGCTGTGCAGTGTAGCGTTCTAATCCCGCTTTTAGATCAGCGATCAGATCGTCGATATCTTCAAGACCAATATGCACTCGGATCAATGTACCTGCAAAGTGCGGGTGTGCGACGGTTCTTAAATTATCAAAGCTTTTGGGTTCATTAGCTAAAATCAAGCTTTCAAATCCACCCCATGAAAAGCCCATACTAAAATGTTGCATGCCATCGAGTAAGGCTGTCGTAGCTTTTACATCACTGGTTTTTAATACAAATGAAAACAGCCCGTTACCACCAGTGAAATCACGCTGATAAAACTCATGTCCAGGACAAGTCTCTAGCGCAGGATGGCGAACATGATCCACTTCAGGTTGCTCTGCTAACCAGTGCGCAATGGTTAAGCTATTTTGAGCATGCTGACGTAAGCGAACATCTAACGTTCTTAGCCCTCGTAGCCCTAAATAAGCGTCATCAGGTGAGACACATTGCCCCATTAAATAGCTTTGCTCTCGCAATTGATCCCAGCATTTTTCATTGGCAATCGCTGTTCCTAACATCACGTCTGAGTGGCCAACAATGTATTTTGTCGCCGCTTGGATCGAAATATCAACACCATGTTCAAAAGGTGAAAAGTTCACGCCCGCCGCCCAAGTGTTATCCAGCATGACAATGATGTCATGTTCATGTGCAACCTGCGCTAAGGTTGGGATATCTTGCACTTCCATCGTGATCGAACCGGGTGATTCAGTGAACAACACTTTGGTATTGGGTTGGATCAAAGTACGGATCCCTTCACCTATGGTCGGTGGGTAGTAGGTCGTTTCTATGCCCATTTTTTTCATGATTTTTTCACAAAAATCACGAGTAGGTTCATAGCAAGTGTCGACCATCAGAATATGGTCACCCGTTTGCACAAAGGAAAGAATACTATTGGCAATGGCGGCCGCACCGCAAGGGAAAAGCGCGCAACCGACGCCACCTTCAATTTCCACCATTGCTTCTTGGAACGCAAAGTGCGTATGAGTACCACGGCGTCCATAAAAGAGTGTTTTATTAGCCCGATTGACAGTGGCCTGATTTTTTTCAGCCACACTATCAAATACAACGGTAGAGGCGCGCTGAATAGGTGGGTTGACAACGCCATTGGTCCACTTTTTACTGCGACCCGCATTGACCAACTGTGTTTTTTTACCTTCTGACATCCGAAATCCTTGTCTGGGAGAGAGTTCGTTATTTAAAACATGGAGTTGCCTAGCTTGGCAACCCCAGTTAGATAAAAAGTTTATAGCAGAGGGTTAAACAGATAGAACAATCGTTCAAAAAACCTATGATACAGTGGGCGTTGCTCCCATATTGGTAGCTCAACCAAGTGAGATTGTTCTATATAGTGTTGCTGTAGCCAATTCATTTCCTGAGTGAAGGATTGGTCTTCAATCGCGAGCGTGACTTCAAAATTGAGCCATAGGCTGCGCATATCGATATTCACTGTACCGACAAGACAGAACTGGTTATCGATCACGACGGATTTCGTGTGCAGCAAACCACCGTAGAATTCGTATATTTTCACCCCTGCTTCAAGTAGCTCGCCATAGAATGCGCGTGATGCCCATTTGACCATCAATGAGTCATTTTTGTGTGGAATAATGATCTCAACATTGATACCGCGCTGAGCGGTCATTTTTAGCGTTGCTAATAGGTCTGCACTAGGCACAAAGTAAGGGGTAGTGATCCTAACGGATTGGTTTGACTGATTAATCGCCAGTGTTAACACTTGAGAGATTAAGTTTTCTGGCATACCAGGGCCTGAAGGGACAACCTGTACAGGATGATGGGGCTGATCCGGACCAATTGTGCATTCTGGTTGTGCTGGTAACATACGTGTTCCCGTTTCCACCTCCCAATCCCAGCAATGTACTGCGGACAGCACATTGACCGCAGGACCAGTGATCCGCACCATGATATCGACCCATTGACCCACACCGGAGTTTTGTTTGAAATAGGCCGGGTCAACCAAATTCATCGAGCCTGTGTAGGCAATTTTATCGTCGATAACAATGATTTTACGATGTTGGCGTAGGTCTAAGCGGCGTAAGAACATCCGCCACGGGCTCACTTCTAACGCTTGGACGACTTCAACTCCTGCGTCTTTCATCATGGTATACCAATGACTTTTGAAAAAGCGGGGGCTCCCTGCGGAATCAAGCAGCAGCTTAACGTGCACATCCCGTTTGGCCGCTTGGATCAGAGCCGACGCAACCGAATCCGCCAATCCACCTGGGTGCCAAATATAAAATACCATTTGGATGTTAGTGTGAGCTTGTTCGATGTCGGCAATGATGGAATGCAGAATTTCGTTAGGGGAGGTTTGCAGTGATAACGTATTACCACTTAAGGCCGGAATCCCCATACGGTGGTTACACAGTTCATCAATTTTATAAATTTGAGCACCCATTCCCTCAGGGGCATGAGCCTGGCAATCGTTAAGCTGTCTAAACCAATCACCAAATGGAGCAAACATTTCCTTCGCACGCTCTGCACGCTTGCGCCCTAAATTTAGCTCACCAAAAAGAAAGTAGCAGATCACTCCCACAATCGGAATGATATAAATCACCATCAGCCAAGCCAGAGAAACACTCACCGCTCGGCGTTTCAATACAACGCGTAGCGTGACTGCGGCGACCAAAAACCAATAGAGTGCGATGCCTGCTAAAGTAAGAACGTGGTAAACCTTGTCCATGCCATTAATCTTGTCGATAGAATAAGTCACGATAGTAAAGGGAAAGGGAAAAGTAAGGAAGTTTATCGCGTGAATAATATGAAAATAGTAACAGATGAATCGTGTTACTAAAGTGATCATAGCAGTTTAAAAAAATGATCTGAGGATAAAAAAGCAACAATTGAACTATAAAACTACGGTCTAATCCATAATTTATATCGTTCGGACTTCCAATTTTAATCTCAAACTGTTTTACTTGCCACCATCACAGTGCGACTAAAAATTATAACTTGTGTAATTAAAAGTTTACACTCACTTTTAGCACTGCCTAACAAACACAACATTGGTAAATAGTTTATGGCAAGTAGTTCAAGAGGTCATTTCTCATCGAGACTTGGTTTTATTATGGCGGCTGCAGGTTCTGCGGTTGGCCTAGGGAATGTGTGGGGTTTTCCGACCAAAGCGGCAAGTAATGGTGGCGCGGCATTTTTAGTGATTTATTTGGCAATGGTATTCTTGCTGGCGTTTCCGATGCTGGTTGCGGAATTGACGATCGGGCGACATGGACAATCTAACCCCATCGCTTCTTTAAGAAGTATCTGGACCAAAAATCGTGCGGCGGCGGCACTGTTTGGCATTATTGCGATGATTGCCTCATCGATGATCCTCAGTTTTTACTCCATTCTTGCCGGATGGCTTATGGGTTTTGCGGCATCCCCTATATTAGGCCTGTTGGGTTTACAGACGGCGGCCGATTGGTTAGTGAATTTTAGCGGCTTACGTAATGTTTTACTGGCTCTCGCATTTTCTTTGCTTACTATTTATGTTGTGCGAAAAGGTGTCGCGGACGGCATTGAAAAATGGTCTACCCGTTTGATGCCAGTGCTTTTTATTCTATTCGGCGCCATGATTGCTTATATCTTTACCCAAGATGGGGCAATGGAAGGATTGAAGATGTATTTGATCCCTGATATTGCGCACATCACTCCCAGTTTATTAGTAGACGCAATGGGGCAAGCTTTCTTCTCTCTCTCTTTAGGCGTTGGAGCGATGATCGTTTATGGCTCATATCTTAAGAAAGATGTTAATTTGCCAAAAACAGCGGCGCAAGTCGCGGCGATTGATACGGGAGTGGCGTTTGCAGCTGGCCTTTTGATTCTCCCAGCAATGTTTGTGGCTAAAAATCATGGTGTCGAAATTTTTGATGATGCAGGCAACTTGATGAGTTCTGGCGATTTAGTCTTCACCGTGCTGCCTGCGATGTTTGATAATATGGGCAGTGCAGGGGTGTTGCTCGGTTTTGGTTTCTTTATTTTGATGGTTATCGCAGCGCTAACTTCTTCAATTTCTATGCTAGAAGTACCAGTATCTTGCGCGCAAGATGAACTAAAAATGACTCGTAGCCAAGCAACATGGATGATCGGTGGAGCCATTGCGCTGCTGAGCATCATCATTTCCCTTAACTTTGGGGCGTTATTTAACCTAGTGGCTAACGTCTCGACCGTCTATATGCAACCTTTATTAGGTGTGGTTTGGGCTATTGTGGTGGGTTGGGTTTGGCATCGTAATAAATTGCTTGATGAGATCAAACAAGGTAACCCAGACATTGCACAAAGCCTATTCTGGAAAATTTGGCCATGGTACGTGCGTTTTGTTTGCCCCGTGGCGATTTTAATGGTCTTTGCTTATTCATTAATTTAGCGCATTCCTAAGGCTCTCATCCGAGAGCCTTTTTATCATCCTACGGCCTTGAACCTTGCATTTATTGGTATCTGTGTTGTTTAACGCTATACTCAGCCGCCTATTCTGCAGTTAGTGATTCACATGTTTGATATTCTTTATACTCACAACGATTTTCTCATCATCAACAAGCATCCCAATGTTTCTGTGCACAAAGATGACGGGGATACAATGCTGCTGCAAGAAGTGGGTAAGGTTTCAGGTGATGGCCAGCTCTACTTAGTTCATCGGTTGGATAAAATGACATCCGGCATTTTATTGCTTGCCCGCCACCAAGCTGCGGCCAGTGAGTTGTCTAAAAACTTTGCAGCAAGGGAAGTCGAGAAATTCTATCTTGCCATTGGCAGTAAAAAGCCTAAAAAGAAACAGGGTTTGATAAGCGGTGATATGGAACGCTCTCGACGTTCGTCGTGGAAGTTAGTAGCGACACAAAATAACCCTGCCGTAACGCAGTTTTTTTCCTGTTCTGCTGAGCCGGGTGAACGTCTCTTTTTATGTAAACCTTTTACCGGAAAAACCCACCAAATTAGGGTTGCTTTGAAATCACTCGGCTCTGCGATTGTCGGTGACCCGATTTATCATTCTCATGATGATTCAGATAGAGGCTATCTACACGCTTTTGCGTTACGTTTTTGCTATCAGGATCAGTGGTATCAATTTATCTGCGACCCACGCAATCAAGTAGCGATGGGGCAGAAATGGAACTCAGACATTGTTAGCCAAGGGATTGAATCTTGGTTAACACCTTGGAATCTAGTTTGGCCGAAAGTAAACAAATGACAGAACAAACAATGCAACGCTCAGCGCTTTCTCACTTTTTTACCCATATTGAGCAGCAGCTCTCCTGCAATACAGGTGAAATTCGCCGCTTATTTCATGGCCGAGGTCGTCAGTGGCCAGGTCTAGAACAGCTCACCTGTGACTGGTTGCAAGGGCAGTTAGTCGTCAACTTATTTAAAAATGTCGAAGAAGATTTTCTCGCGGAGTTAAAAGCGGGTTTGTCGCACCTAACAACCAGTCCGTTATGGCTAGAAAAGCAAGGTAGTTGTGTCTTACTTCAGCATCGATATGCCGATGGCGCGCCTTCAGAAACAGTATGGGGAGCGTTAGAGCCTTTCCCTGTGGTGGTCGAAAATGGCTTAAAGTACCAATTGAGCATTGGGCGTAACCAGAATTTTGGGCTGTTTTTGGATATGCGCTACGGCCGTGAGTGGGTTTCATCTCACGCTAAACATAAAAATATACTGAATCTATTTGCCTATACTTGCGGTTTTTCAGTAGCAGCTATTGCTGGTGGTGCTGACCAAGTTGTGAATGTCGATATGGCCAAAGCATCACTGGCTAAAGGCCGTGAAAACCATCAATTAAATGGCCACAATCTCAATTCAGTGAAGTTTCTTGGGCATGATATTTTCAAGTCTTGGGGAAAAATCAAAAAATCAGGGCCATATGATCTGATTATTATTGATCCTCCTTCGTTTCAAAAAGGCAGCTTTGCGCTGACTAAAGATTATCAACGTATCTTACGCCGTTTACCTGAGCTGTTAGAACAAGGCGGCGAAGTGCTTGCATGCGTTAATTCACCAGCCGTAACCTGCGACTTTTTAATCGAAGGGATGAAGGTGGAAGCGCCATCACTTACTTTTCAAGCTCGCCTAGAAAACCCACCAGAGTTTGAAGATATTGATCCGCAAGCCAGCCTGAAAGCACTGATTTTCTCCTAAGTAGAATGGAGACTAGGTAAGATCACGCCATAATAAAGTTGGTTATGGTGTGATTGCTCCTGACTTCAGGAATTATTAATTTTCCAAAATATGTTCAATCGGTGAGGGTTTAGAATAGATGAATCCTTGGATAAGATACACAGCACGAGTAGCAAGATAATCAACTTGGTCTCCGCGTTCAACGCCTTCAGCAATAATTTCAATATTAGCTTCTTGTGCTGAGAGAATAATGGAATTGAGTACCTTTATTTTTAAGTCGTCAGTTCCAATCGTATCAATAAACATCTTGTCTATTTTAATACAAGAAATACCAAGATTTTGTATATATGAGTAACCACCGTAGCCTGTCCCAAAATCATCAATTTTGAACTTATAGCCTTTTGCCATAAGATGAGATAGTGCCCTACCTGCATTTTCAATATTAATAAATGGCGTTCTTTCTGTTATTTCAAAATGAATCTGTTTGGTGGTTGGCCAATTGAGTTCTTCTAGTGTTTCTGCTAAGCCACCACTTTCAATATGGGCTGGCACGATATTGATACTCACCCATTGCTGCACATCGAATTGTTCTAAATCATCAATTACTTTTCTTATGATTTGATTCGTTATCTGGATGATTAAACCGGATGTTTCCGCCGGACCAACGAACTCATTTGGTGGAACCATCTCCTTGCCTTTGCACCAACGAACTAAGATCTCATAGCCAACAACTCTCTCTTCTCGGCTATCAAGAATGGCTTGGTAGTAAGGGATGAATTGTTTATCTTTAATGCCTTTAAGAATTAATCCTTGAATTGAGTTTTTATAATTTCTGAACTTTAAATAAAAAATAGATAATAAGATGCCAATTGCTAGCGCAATGGGATAACCCCAATATATTAATTGGTAGTAAAGATATTGGTTGAATTCTTTACCAGCAGAGAGTGTTTCTTGAATATCAAACTCTTTTATGGTGTAACTAATGGTTGTGATGTGGTCTTGGTAAGCGATCTCTTTATTGCCTCGACTCATTCTCAATCCATTTAAACTAGGCGATAAATAATGAAAATTTAATAAAAAGCAATTTATACAATCACCTTTTAATATCTCTTCTTGCCAGCTACTGTCTAATATCCAAAAAATTCGATTACCTTCTTTTTGATAATAAATAAGTAGCTCTTTTTCTGTATTAAAAAGTGCGGGAGTGGTGGACATGTAAAACCCTGAAGAGAGGTCATAGGCTTTCAACTCATCCGAAAGTTGTAATGGGAAACCGACAGTCGAGCAGCTACGCCCGTCTTTGTTGACAACTGCGATCATTCTAATAAATCGGTTGTAGTACTTGGAATCACGAATTAATGACATATCGCTTGCTTGGCATTCATAATTTATCTGAGCGACTTGATCTAAAATCATATCATTTAAGCTCTGAGCTCTATTGGCCAAGTAAAGATTGACGGTATCGAGTTTGCTTTCCAGCACATAGCGTGTCAACGGATTGATTAATATCGGGATGGCTAACGAAAAAATAAGAGTCGGGATCAGAAAGAGTAAGATCGCTATTTTAACGGGTCTGGTCAAAGTCATAAATGCAACCTTAGGCATCGTTATGCCACTGCGTTAGTAAGTGCGCAGTTTAGCATGCCACTGGTTCAATTGATGAGAATTTCGAAGAGTTATACGATTACCCAATGTATTACATTATCTGGATTTGAAGCCGTAGTTCGAAGCCAAAAGTGATACCGTTAATCATGGTTGTATTCTTGACGTGAGTGAGTGTTAGAGAGTGTTTGAAATCCAGAATAAATGCGGGTAATGGTGGTGAACCAGCATGCGCCGCCGAATAGATAAGCTACTAAGGCAAAATGTTGAGGAAAAAGACAAAACAGGACGAAACAAGCAATCGTTTCCGTACCCTCAGTCAAGCCTGACATGTAATACAGTGATTTATGCTTGTAGATAGGGCTGTGGATGTTTCGCTTGCTGGCCATCACGGCGAAGGCAAGAAAGCTGCTTCCCGTACCGATAAAAGAAAAGATCAAAAAGGCGCCAGCTACCGCATTGTGCTCAGGTGAAGCCAGCACAAAACCAAACGGGATGAGCGAGTAAAACAGAAAATCTAAACTGATATCGAGAAATCCTCCCGCATCGCTGACCCCTTGAATTCTTGCCAACGCACCATCAAGGCCATCTGCTATTCGGTTTAGTATGATGAAAATTAATGCCAGCGTGTACTGCGAGAAAGCAAGTGCAGGAAGTGCACAGCAACCTAAAGCAAAACCCCAGAGTGTCGTTTGGTTCGCTGTAATGCCTAAGCGATGAAGCCCTTGAGCTGTTTTCTCTAGTGGCCAACGAATGATTTTGACACTAAATCGATCAAGCATGTGCGCTCTCCCATGAGCAGGTTAAAATGCGGCTGTTAGGCGGAACATCGTCTTTATCGTGCGTGACCATCAAGGTCGGAATGCCTTCGGCGACCAGTTGATTGAAGACCCAATCCCTAAATTGGATCCGCAGTGCTTTATCTAACTTACTAAATGGTTCATCCAATAGTGCCAGTTTAGGTTGAGTCAGTAGCATGCGAGCTAAGCTAATACGTGCTCGCTGCCCCCCAGATATCTGTTCTGGGTAAGCATTGGCAAGAGGTTCGAGAGAAATTTTCTGTAATGCTTTTTCTGCTTGAGACTGCCGTTCATGGCCTTTTACCGAGTTGGGCAAGGCAAAAGCCAAATTTTGCCAAACCGTCAGATGTGGGAAGAGCAGATCATCTTGAAATAAAATACCGACTTGCCGCTGATGTGCAGGCCGCAAAGTGATGTCGACACCGTCCAGTATGACTCTGCCTTGGAAGCTAAAATCCCTCCCCAAATGACCCGCAATTACATTAAGTAGCGTTGATTTTCCACAGCCGCTCGGCCCCATTAAGCTGACAATTTCACCAGGGGAGATGGTGATATTTAAATCCGATAAGAGAGCTTCACCATTTTGTTTATGGATGGCGAGGTTTTCGAGGCAGAACGTCATGAGTAATGGCTTCCTTACGGGCAGTTTTTTTAACGATAGGGTTCATGGTACGGCGATGAGTTTGTAGGCGGCTGATCACAATCGCCAAGGTGAAAAAAATTAAAGGAAGTAGGGCTTGCCAAATGGCATAGATGGCGGTGACTCTGCGGTCAAAGCCACTCGAGAGCGCAACGGCTTCGGTAGTAATAGTAGCGATCCTTCCTGCGCCGAGCATCAAAGTCGGCAAATATTGCGCTAAGCTCACACTCATTCCAACCGCTGCCGCGTAAACGATGGCTGGCAAGAGTTGCGGCGTTTTAATTTGCCAAAATACTTGCCACGGCGTTTTTCCTAAACTTAACGCTGCTTTAGTCAGGTTTTGATTGTAGCTTTGCCACGGGCCATCCAACGCAAGGTAGACAAAAGGAAAGGCGAAGAATACATGTGACCATGTAACCCAAAGCCAATACTGATCGCTGGCTAAAAAGAGTGTGGCGATCTGCATGCCAAATAACAGTGAAAGTTGAGGAATGAGCATTGGCAAGGCGATCAAATAACTGGGTAAATGACGCTGATATTTGAGCTTATACTCATGAGCGAGTAGAGATAACACCAGCGCAATCACAGTGCTGAATAGCGCTAATTGTACGCTTTGATAAATGGTTGGTGCGATATTCCACCATTCGTTGTCCCAAAAACGGGCACTGAACTGGCTGGGCCATAAGTCTGGAAAGCGCCAACGTTGTGCAAAACTCCAAATCACCATTAAAGGCAACATCAGCAGAGATAAGGTAATGATGAATAAAAACAGTGATTTTCCTGGCAAGGAAAGCGCATAGCGGCCTGAGTATTGCCAGCGTTTGTAGTGTTGCGTCGAACACTTTTCGATGAAGAGAACGATCAATAACATGGCGCTTGCAAGTATAAACAACAGAACGGCGCCAGCGGCGGCGCGAGGAATTAAGGCTAAGTTAGGGTCACTAAACCACTGCCATACCAATACTGCAAACGTTGGTGGATTATTGGGGCCTAAAATGAGCGCCAAATCGACAACGGATACGCCGTAGGCAATCACGGCAAAGAGGGCAAACCGCAGTTTATTTAACCACTGTGGGAAGATCACTTTTAGCCATAGTTGGGGTTGAGAATAACCCAGCGAAGCCGCTGCTTGTTGCAGTTTATCAATGTTTAATTGCTGCAAGATGGGGATGCTCATCAGCAGTAAAAAAGGAACTTCTTTAAGTGCTAACGCTAAGGTTAACCCGACTGCGTGAGGGTTGCGTACTAAAAGTGAAGCGCCATCTCCCATGAATGAGGTTCCAAACAGATGATACAAAAGGCGATCCGTCATGCCGCTTGGCGAGAATAAAAAAGCAAAACCAATGGCAAAAGCGACGTGAGGCATAGCCAGTAGCGGTGACAAAGCGTTCTCTACTTTTGACCAGTGACGGCTGTGCCATAATGATTGCAATATCACAAAGCAGATCGCTGCGGCGAGATAGGTACTGATTAACGCAGAACCTATGCTAAGTAGTAGAGATTGCCCGACTCCCGACCATTGTAAGATGGCGATGTAGCCATCTAGAGAAAAGTGGTGCAAGCCAACGGGAGGAATATAGCCCAATGAGGAGAGTATGACCCCAAGTAGGCCGGGAACAACTGGGGCAATACAGATGACAATAATCAGCAAATAGCTTGCTCTAAACATCGGGCTTTATCTCAGTCTCTTTAGTGGCCGTAGCGTTGTTGCCATTCGGCTTCAAGCGCCGTTTGCCAACTTGGATGTGGCTCGGCGATTGATTTAAACAGCTGAGTTTTCTTAGCGCTGCCACTTAAGAACTCATTTTGTAATACCGATGGATCTCCCCAAATGGAAAGATCTCCTTTACGAGATTGTGCTTCCGGACTGAGTAAGAAATTGATCGCAACCAATGCGCCTTCTTTGGCGCTAGCATTCCAAGGAATGGCGAGAAAATGAATGTTAGAAAGAGCCCCTGTTTCAAACGCGTAGGAGCGGGTAGAGGCCGCTAGCGTTCCATTTGCTTGAGCGGAAAAAACAGCATTGGGGTTAAAGTTGATGGAAAGATCAAGCTGACCATCATCAAGCAATTGCAGCATTTGAGCGGAACCGCTGGGAAACTGCTTGCCTTGACGCCAGGCCACAGGATGAAATTCATCAAGATAGCGCCAAAGAGGTGCTGTCACTATGGCAAAATTTTGTTCATCCACAGGCTTAGACAGGGCAACATCGTTCTCTGTTAGTTCAATCAATAAGGCTTTAAGGAAACTGGTGCCATGAAACTCAGGAGGACGAGGGTAACTAACACGATTCGGAAACGCCTTTGCGTAGCTCAACATTTCTGAAAATGAACGGGGTGGGTTATTGAGCTTTTCCTGATCGTAAATAAACACCAGTTGTCCTACACCCCAAGGCGCTTCAAGGCCAAGAGTCGGCTCTGAAAAATCTTGATCGATCGGCAGTGAGGAATCAACATATTGCCAGTTAGGTAAACGCTCCGTAAATGGACCATACAATAAACCATTATTTTTCATGGACTTAAAGTTTTCACCATTAATCCATACTAGATCAACACTGCCATTATTATTTTTAGCGGCCGCCTTTTCTGCAATAAGCCGTGTTGTTGTCTCGGCAATATCGGTCACTTTCACCTGTTTTAACTCGATACCGTAGCGATCTTGAAGCTCGTTGCCTGCCCAGCGGATGTACTCATTAATCTCTTGGCTTCCTCCCCACGCGTGAAAGTAAACGGTTTGTCCTTTAGCTGCATCTATGGTTTGTTGCCAAGTTTGCGCTGACGCGGAAAGTGCGAAGGCACACGTGCAGAGTAAGGTGATGAGCTTTTTCATAATTATCCTTAAAGATCGCTTTATTCAGTGACTTAGTGAATAGACCGGAGATATTTCCATGTTCATTCATTATGAACGAAAAAAAACAAAAGATCTGAATTGGTGAGAAAAAGCAGAAGTCGCAGATAGGTGAATGATGTGTGAGGTGGTCTACGGAAATGGCAGCCTGATGGAGAAGACTGCCATGAGAAGAATGACTGAAATTAATTTACCCAATCACGTAAAGTAAAGGTGAGCGTGTGAACCTCATTTTTAAGCGTTAGGCTGTCTTTAGTCAGGTTGATCTCGCTCCAATCTGACAATGTTTGAGAAAACGCCTGCTCGGTATCCATGACATCACCGATACACATCATCATGGTCATGCCCATTTTTTCGATGCGGAATTGGTTGTCTTTTAGCTCGGCTTGCCCAAAAAAGTTATTGCAACCTGCGTTACCGCTAGCCATCATCTTTTCGCCGATTTCTAATCGCGGTGCTTTTTGTTTGTCATTATTGACCACGTCCTTGCCATCAATTTGCACTAGTTGCCAATTGTGATGCTGCAAATCTTGAGCGGTAATACTTTCTACATCACCATTACTTGCACAGGCACTCACCAATACCGGTAGCGAAATTGCGGCTAGCCATTTTTTTGAACTAAACTTCATCGTATTAGACCCTAGAATTTGGAAAACGCGCATAGTATATAAAATTGAGTACTGTTTTTGTCAGTATAAGGTGATTGTTTTATATGCGTCACAGTTTGCAATCAGGAAGTGACACACGTTACTCTTATGTGGCGGACATTAAATTGGAAAAATAATTGAGTAACCATGGAGCAACTCGAATTTTTTAAAGTGCTGAGCCCTTGTATCGGTGTATGTTCAGTTGATGACAAAGGTTATTGCCAAGGCTGTATGCGTAAAAGGGAGGAGCGTTTTAACTGGCTCTCAATGACTGCTGCGCAGCAACTGCATGTCATAAAATTATGCCAACAGCGCTATAAGCGGAAAAAACAGAAACAACAAGCGCAAAACAACGCAGATTCCGAGCCAGAAACGAACCCGCAGCGCGATCTGTTTTAATCAATTACTTCATTCCCCAAAAATCACTGACCCAACCACCAGCATGTTCATCAAAATGATTACCGTGAAAACGTTTATTCACATCGGGTTGTTCCATGTTGGGTTTTTCTGTCAGAAGCTGTTGAATATAGTTCGCCATTGGATCCGTACGTTGGTGCCGCGTTACAACATCTTTTATCAGTTGTAATCGATAAGTGGAACTTGCGCGTTTCATTTCTATAACCTCCATTGTTGTGGTAACCAATAGAAAAAATAGAAGCGATCCAGTACAGCGTCAATCAAAGATCTGCTTAAAATTTGATCAATTTTGTGATTAAAAATTAACCACCTGATTTGGCTCGATTAAAGCTCTTTAAGCCATAGAATCTATTTAAAGAGAGATCGCTCTCGAAATATTGTGATTGCTTTTTAGTGTTGCAACCGAATGAGCGACCCCATCACATAAACATATTTATAAAATCAATAATATCCACTCTGTTTTAATGAAAGCCTGTTTATACGTATGAGTATGTTATGAAACTAAAAATTGTTACTAGCGCAATACTTGCTTCTATTGCCGCTTCTTCTTTCGCTGCTGATGGCGATATTCATCAAGTTACCATTCTTGGTACTTCCGATATTCACGGGCATTTTATGCCATGGGATTATGCTGCTGACAAACTGAATATGCAGGGGAGCCTAAGTCAAATCGCCACCAAGGTTAAACAGATACGAGAGCAAGATAAAAACGTTATTTTAGTGGATGCGGGAGATACGATTCAGGGAAACTTTGTTGAAACGTTTAAGCATGAAGCCGTAGACCCTATGATGCTCGGTTTTAATGAGATGAACTACGATGTTTGGGTGCTGGGTAACCATGAGTTTGATTTTGGTTTATCGGTATTAAATCGCTCCCTGACTCAATTTAAAGGCCGAGCGTTAGCCGGAAATATTCAGAGGCCCGATGGCAATCCATTCTTACCCGCCGCAACAATTATTGAAAAAAATGGCGTCAAGATCGGTATTATTGGAATGGATACTCCGATGACACAAGTGTTTGCTGAAGGCACTAATCGCCTTGAAGGCATGAGCTTCACTAACCCAACACTTGAAGTGAAAAAAGTGATTGGGCAGATAAAAAATGATGTCGATGCGATCGTTTTGGTTGCGCACATGGGGCTGGATAACGAAAACGACATCAAAGATACGGGCGTATCTGATATTGCCAATGCTAACCCGGAAATCGATGCCATTGTTGCTGGCCACATGCACACTAAAATTGATAAAGCGACGGTAAACGGTGTCATCATTACCGAGCCTGACAAATATGGACGCGTTTTATCTCGAATCGATTTCCAATTTAAAGAAAAGGATGGCAAATACACGCTCGTTCATAAAGACAGCTTCAATTACCCTATAAAAGGTGTTGATTCTGATTCGAAAATGGAAACGCTGTACGCACCTTATCATCAACGCTTACGAGAAAATGCCAATCGCGAAATTGCGATACTTGACGGAGTCGACTTGGTTCCTGATGATGAAATACGCGGTATCCCTCAAGTGCATATTCAAGATACCGGCATCAGTGCGCTGTTTCAGGAAGCCAGTTTTTTCTACGCGCCAAAAGCAAACGTGATCGCACTGCAAATTGATAATGACCAAGCTCAACTTGATACTGGCCCAATCAAAGCAAAAGATATCGCGTTTAACTATCAATATGCTGGTGGTGAAATTACGGTTTACCAAATGACGGGTAAAGAGCTGCGCACCTACATGGAATGGGCCGCTGGGTATTTCAATTCCGTCTCGCCAGGCGATGTGACTTATAGCTTTGATCCAAAGCGGCGCGCATCGAAATACTCAACCAATGATTTTTTTGCGGGTGTCACTTACACCATTGATCTTACTCAACCTGCGGGTAAGCGAATTAAAGATCTGCGTTTTGCTGGTGGACAACCGATTGATGATACTAGTGATATTCGGTTGGGTATGAATAGTTACCGAATGGGGCATTTGACGCAGAAAGGGGGTAGCCTTGAAGGGCGGTCATTCCCGATTCTTTTTGACTCGGAAGCGGAATATGGCGAAGAGGAAGGAACTATTAGAAACCTAACGATCCGCTATCTCACCCAAGAGAAGCAAGGCCGCTACGAAGGGAAACCAATGCAACGTTGGAAGCTGGAAGGTTTGCAAGGGTATGAATCGGAACGTGCCATCGTGAAAGCTCTAATTAATAGTGGCCAAATTGATGTACCAAGTAGTGATGATGGGCGTTATAGCAATATCGCCTCGATCAATGTTAAAGCACTGCTCTTTACCAATAAGGCCGCGGCTGAAGAGGCGATCAATGCGCGTATTTTGCAAAGTAGCCAAGCTTCTGATGCTGAAAAACAGCGTATCAATCGAGATATTGTATTGCTCAAGGCATTGAATGCTAATGTTTTAGATTAGCTAAAGTTTTAAATTAACGGTTAAGGCTCTGGCCAAAAGTCAGAGCCTACTACTTTAACGACTAACTCATCAATAACCAGAATCCAACGCCTATCATCAATGAGCCTGAAATACGGTTCATTAGACGCACATTTTTTGAATGCCCTAGAGCTCGTTTTAACCCCTTGCCACCTGTTGCGTAAAGTGTCATGCAGACAAATTCTGAGACCATGATAATGGACACCAGCAGTAATAGTTGAGGTGCAAGTGGTACTTCACTATTAATAAAAGGCGGAAGTAGGGAGATCATAAACGCCCAGCCTTTAGGGTTAGCAATCGCGGTCACAAAACCTTGCATGACAAGATCCCAGTCTTTGTTATGGGGAGTGACTTGTGAGTCGCTACTGAGGGCGAGCTTGCCTTTTGAGCGCCACATCTGAATGCCTATATAGCCAAGATAGATGGCACCGATGGTTTTGAATCCGGTAAAGAGCCAAGGGTAATTGAGCATAATCGAAGCCATCCCCACAACGGCTGCGATGGAAACGAACGCCACACCGACGATCTCTCCCATCATCATCCATAAAGTTCGGCGATAACCAATACTCATCCCAAGACTCAGTGCCAATGTCATGCACATACCTGGAGTAATCGAAACAAAAAAGAATGTTGGTATAAATGCCAGAAGTAAAGTACTGCTCATTAATCAATCCGTGTTGAGAGACAAGAGCTCTAGCATACACATTAATTACAATCTTCACTATTTCACTTTGCTGTGCAATTGACGACAGTGCTACTTACGGATTGAAACCAATAAAGATGACCGTTTGGGATGATGAAGCATAGATAGGATGCACAGGGATGAAAAAAGCCGCATTGCTGCAGCTCTTTCGTTGTTATGACTTACTTCTTACGATTTTTTAGTCGATTCATCATGTTCAAACGACGTTCTGCTGAGGCTTGATCCGGCTTTTCGTCATTTGGGTTGTTACGACGGCCTTGGCGATCTTTGTACGCCGCTTTTGTGTGAAGTTTTTCAATGTAGGCATCACGCTGTTTAGGTTCATAACCTGGCTGTTCAACACGGCGGATGCGTTGTTGGATAAGGTTTTCAACCTGAACAACAGTCAACTCTTCTTCGCGGCTGACAAATGAGACAGCATGTCCCTGTTTGCCAGCACGACCAGTACGACCTATGCGGTGTACATAATCTTCGGCGAGAAATGGCATGTCATAGTTAACCACGTGCGGTAGGTCGACGATATCTAAACCACGTGCAGCCACATCGGTCGCAACCATGACACGCACTTTGCCTTCTTTAAATTCTTCAAGAGCGCGTCGACGTGCACTTTGTGCTTTATCGCCATGACATAGCACGGCCTTGATGCCATCCAGTTTCAGCTCTTTAACCACTTCATTAGCCGTCTCTTTATAGTTCACAAATACTAAGACTTGTTGCCAATTTTTGCGGCCAATCAGTTCAGACAGCAGTTCCGTTTTACGCTCTTGATCGACAGGGTAAACCACATGCGCCACTGTTGCGGCCGTGGTATTGGCACGATCGGCATTAATGCGCTTGGGTTTGCGTAAAATATCGCCCGCCAGTTGGTTAAGCTGAGTGGATGTAGTGGCCGAGAACATCATGATTTGCGGTGAGGTTTCTACTTCCAGCATGATTTTACGCACGGGATTGATGAATCCCATATCTAAAATTCGATCTGCTTCGTCGAAAACCAAAAACTCAAGGTTGGCGAGTGAAACATTACCTTCACTTAAATGTTCTTCTAATCGGCCAGGGGTCGCGACCAAAATGTCCACACCCATTTCAAGCTGACGAACTTGAGAAGACATTTTATTTCCACCGTAGACAGCAGCGACACTGAGTTTGGTGTACTTGACGTAGTCTTTAATGTTCTGGGCAATTTGTGCCACTAATTCACGCGTGGGTGCCAAAATTAAGCCTCGCGCTGTTTTAGGCGAAGGTTGCTTGCCGCTATCTAACAGATGTTGAATAACGGGCAGTGCGAATGCTGCGGTTTTGCCTGTGCCAGTTTGCGCCGTTGCAAAAATATCATGCCCTTTACGAGCCTCGGGAATGGCTTGTCGCTGAATGGGGGTAAGTTTTTCATAGCCGCATTCAGTAAGCGCTTTAACAAGTTCAGGTGCAAAACCTTGAGATGAAAATGACATTTAACGGGTTCCTTAAGCAGACAGCCTACAGTTCTTAATTTTAGCCGTGCACTATATAGGATTTAGAGTGATTTATCTCACGTTTATCGTGATCAGTGATAAATTTCCCACATTATTTACCAATTGTATTTGAGTTCACAAATGAGATGAATTGGTGATTCATAGCGGTTGCCTATCTTTCTATTATGTTTTTACTTCAGAAGCCGATAATAAATGGTAGACTCTCAACACTTGCGTAGCATCATGATGACGCAGAAGTAATTAACCTTGATAAAGGATGCATAGACGCCATGGACAATGCAGATTTTGTACAGAAACGGCAATATTACCGCTTAAAGTATCCAAAGCGGGCAAGACCTACCGTAAAAATTGATGATCAGCTATTCCATGTCTGTGAAATATCAGAGCAAGGCATTCGTATTTCAATGCCGAGAGTGACTACCTTATATTGTGGTCTATCGATGTCTGGTACGGTGCAGCTACGCAGCAACAATACAGTCAAAATTGCAGGTCAAGTACTGCGCTTTCAACAAGATGAAGTCGTGGTTCAACTATCCAATGGTCCTGCTTTTAAGCACATGGTTGAAGAACAGCGTTATATTCGCCAAAGATACCCGTCTTACTTCTCGTCTTTACGTTCTGCTTAAATCAAAAACTGTCTGCGTTGAAACGAGCGGTGCGTGCTTCTGCGATTGTGCAGTGCGTGATGTGCATAAGTTCGGCGAGAGTGATTGATGGGTTTTGTTTAACAAGCCTTACCAACTTGGCTGATTTGGGTTCAAGCTGTTCCTGATATTCTGCCAGTTTGTCTTTGAGTCTCGTTATTAAAAATTGCATTACCAGTGAATCAAGTTCTCTGAGCCGATTTGCCAATAATTCAAGTTGCGTTATCTCACCACTGATTTGCCAATTTCTGGAACGTCGTATTCGTTTCAGGTCGCACTGATATTCTCTCGCCAGCATTTTTGCTTTTTTCGCATTTTCTCCACCAAGCCGATGAATCAATGAGGGGAGGGAAATCGTGATGATCATAATAGCCATGTTCTTGTTTGAATGACTTTCCGTTATAACACGGTCTTATAAAACGGTGAAACCCCGATAGTTGGTAGCTATCGGGGTTTCGAATTTTTAGATTTCTCGGATGGTAAGGCCGATAGTCTTTATGCAAAAGGTTGGATTTTATCCAACTAATTCCTTGGTAGGAAATTAGATGCGGATGAAGTCCATGTGCTCAACTTTTGGCTTGAACACGTGACGTTGAACGTCTTGTGGCTTAACTTTTACTTCTGCGCCATCAATTACTAGAGTAATTGCTTCGTAGAATTCTGGTTTGTCCATTTGGTTGATCACGTCAGAATGATCCAGTGCGATAGCAACTGGCGCTGCTTCACCACCGTAAACAACTGCTGGGAATTGGCCCGCGTGACGTAGGCGGCGGCTCGCACCTTTACCTAGTTCAGTACGTACTACTGCTTCGAATTTCATAGTTTTTACACTCAAATTAGTAAAAATAAACTTCACATCTGCAATGCGACCTTGCTGATGTGGTATAGCTTTGATAGTGAATCAATGATTACTAACAAAACGAGCGCGGATACTAGCACTCTATCTAAGATGGGGCAATAGAAAATCCCTTGCAGCATCGATTTATTGCAGTGTTACGAAGGACCGTGACAGTCTTTATTGTTTAATGTCGAGTTCGATTTCGTCCATTAAACCGAACGAAAAGTTAGCACCGCTTTTAACCCCCCCATGGTGCTAGTCGATAGGGTTAGCGTACCGCGATAACTGTGCGCCATTTCACTGACAATATTCAACCCAAGCCCAGATCCAGAGGTTGTTTCGTCTAAGCGCACGCCACGTTGTACCGCTTTAGCCAGATCTTGCTCAGCAATACCTGGGCCATCGTCTTCAATGTGGATTTCTACCCAGCCTTCTTCTCGATTTTTTGCGTGAACTCGAACCAAAGAAGCTGCCCATTTGTAGCTATTTTCCAGTAGGTTGCCGAGCATCTCGTCGAGATCGGTTGGGTCAACGGCAACCTCTAGATCAGAATCCAACTCATTAACTAACGTGATTTCACGCTGTGCGTAAATTTTGTCAAATGCCATAGAAATAGCATCTACCCGTTCGCTTGGATTGGCTTTTACCGCAAGAATATTCATTGAGCCAGCCATGCGCGCGCGGCCTAGATGGTAGTCAATCTGCTTTTGTAACTGTTCAATCGGTGTTCTGAGTTTCTGCTGTTGTGCGAAATCAAGATGATCGATCTCATTGCGCAGTACAGAAATCGGTGTTTTTAAAGCGTGAGAGAGATTGCCTGCATGATTACGTGCACGTTCAAGCAATTCTTGATAGTGGAATAACAGTGCATTCAAATCATTGACTAACGGAAAGACTTCTTTTGGGTACTCGTCACTGAGACTGGCTTGTTGACCTTTGCGCAATGCGGCCAGCTCTTTTTGCATTTTCCCTAGCGGCCGTAATGACCAACTGACTTGCAAGCCAATCAGCACCAATACACCACTGAAGAGCAGACCTAGTATCATCCACAATTGGCTAATTACGCTGTTTAAAGTGTCTTGTAATGGCGCTTCATCAAGACCGATGGTAATGGTGATAGGAGAAGGGAAATCTGGTAAGTAGATGATTTGTTCAATGACGATCAGTTTTTCATCTCTTGCGCCTTTGACGATGCTTTTCAAGCCATGTTTTTCGCTGATAAGGCGCTTATCCCACAATGAGCGAGAACGAAGCGATTGATCATGGCTTGAGGCCGTCCAATAAAGGCCGCTGTAGGGTTGGCTAAAACGAGGGTCTGAAAGGCGCGACGACAGTACTAGATTTCCTTGCGGTGTCGCTTCCAAGTTCGCCGTGATTTCATCCATCGCTAAGCGTAGCTGACTTTGCACATCATTGACTAGGTAGTCTTTGATCAGTGTGGGAATGCCAATTCCCGCCGCTAAAATCATGGTACCTAACCAAAACGTTGCCGCGAGCAGTAAACGACTTTTTAAACTGAGGCGCTTTAAGGCCGAGGTTTTATTTTGCATTAAGCTGGTATCCCAGTCCTCTCACGGTTTTGATAATGTTGTTATTGATTTTTTTACGGATGCGGCCAATAAACACTTCGATGGTGTTGGAGTCTCTATCGAAATCTTGTTTGTAGATGTGTTCCACCAGTTCAGTCCGTGAAATGACTTTGTCGGCATTGTGCATGAAGTAGGCAACCACTTTGTATTCCAGTGCCGTCAAGCTCACCGCTTGACCTTGCCACATCACTTTAGAGGTTCGAGTATCAAGGCTTAAGTCACCGATTTGCATCACAGGGGAAGCGTTACCTGATGCTCGGCGCAGTTGTGCGCGGATACGAGCGGTTAATTCCACCATCTCAAATGGTTTGGTGAGGTAATCATCCGCTCCTGCATTTAAGCCCTCGACTCGTTGAGTCAAACCGTCTCTTGCACTGAGGATCACAATGGGCGTATTGATGTTTTCATCTCGAATGCCTTTCAATACGGTGAGCCCATCGAGCTTGGGTAAACCGAGGTCAAGCACAATCACATCCCACTCTTCTGATGTGGCGCGATAGAGTGCATCAATGCCATCTTGTGATAATTCAGGCACCCAGCCGGTCTGTTCAAGCGCTTCTACAATTTGTTCCCCAAGACGAGGATCGTCTTCGACTACCAATATTTTCATGGTTATTCTCTATTTTTTGATGATGTCGCGTAGGTTCCTGCCACGAATAGCCATTAGTTCTAATGTGCTTGCATTATATTCTACGCGGATAACTCGGTTGTCATGCATCAGTTTTAATTCGTAGACCCATTCACCATCATCTTCATCTAACTCTACTTTGATAACTCGACCATTGAGTTCTTTATCTATCGTGGCATAAAGCTCAGACAATGGATGAATTAAACCTTTTTGAACTGCCGCGTAGACCTCGTCTTGATCCTCATCAATCTCTACCTTGGTTCCTGGCTTATAAGTGTCTTGAACCCAATCGTGTACATCACTGCTCGCAGCTAAAGTGGGTAAGGATAATGATGAGAGCAGCAGTAAGCGTGCGAAAGCTTTACCCTTTTTGAACAACATGTTGCGCCCCCTGTAAATAATAAGATGAACAGAGTATAAATAACCTTACATGAATAGAAAGTGAATCATCGGTTTTGTAGCTCATCTTCAAAGATCTTATCGCGCATTTTCCAAAATCGTCTCACTTTTCGCGCAATGACAAATTGTGGTGGACGAAAACGGTGTTGATGAGCCACCACTTTGCTTGGTGAAGATTGATCAAAAGGGCGATGCTTATCGGCTAGGTGTGGTCGCACAAATTGGTCGTGGAACACCTGTTTCTGTTTCTTGGTGGTTAGTGGCCAAAATTCGTGGACTTGCGCATCGTTCTCACCACGATAGGTAACGCGCAGTTGCGCTTTTCCACTTGCATCTTTATGTACATTCAAATCCATTTCGATACATTCAAAAACCAATGCATCTTTGAGATTGAGTGCTTCTTTGAGCTTTTTATCAGGGTCAACCAGTGTTGTGTCACATTCATGGCAGATACGTGCGGCGATATCGTTGTCAGCCCCGCACTCACCGCAATATTTTGCTCTAAAACGGTAACCACAGTGTTCTCGTTCGCCACTTTCTTCGTCTGTAAAATAGCCTTGGCAACGTCGACCATAGTGTTCAAGCAAAAAACCAGCGGCATCGAGTTTACCCCAAAAGTTGTTATTAAAACCGCAGGCCGGACAGGGAATGGTAATAATTTCACTGTTGGGATCGGGCTTTGGCTCACCGACTTCTGGTTGATAAAGATCATAGTTATTGCCCGCATAATCCAATACCAAACATTCGGTTTTTCCTGCAGATAAGCGTAGCCCACGCCCGACAATTTGCTGATATAAACTGATGGACTCGGTGGGGCGTAAAATCGCAATCAAGTCAACATGCGGAGCATCAAAACCTGTGGTCAATACCGACACGTTAACTAAGAATTTGATTTGGCGCTGTTTAAACTGCTTGATGATGGTGTCGCGCTCAGGGGGCGGCGTGTCACCAATGACGATGGCAGTTTCGTTATTGGGCAGTAATTGCACAATTTCTTGGGCGTGGCGAACGGTGGCCGCAAAGATCATTACTCCCTGTTTTTGCTGTGCTAGTTGGATGATTTGTTGAACAATCTGTGGTGTGGCACGTTTCGATTGCTCAATCACCATGTCGAGTTCGGCTTCTTTGTAGCGCCCGGTATTGGCGGGTTTTAGCTGCGAAAAATCGTAACTGAGCACGGGGGCATCAACCATTCGCGCTGGCGTTAAAAAAGCTTCATCGAGCAGATAACGGATCGGTAGCTCAAAAATACAGTCACGGAAGAAGCGAGGCTCCTCACTGCGCACTTGGCCGCGAGTGTGGTATTGATAAATCCAGCCCATGCCTAAACGATAAGGCGTAGCGGTTAACCCCAACACTTTAATCCCCGGGTTGAGCTCGCTTAAATGGGTGATCACCTTTTGATAGCTACTACTTTTCTCATCCGGTACGCGGTGGCATTCATCAATCACCAGTAATGAAAATTGATTTTTAAAGGCATCTAAATTGCGCACCACGGATTGTACCGAAGCAAAGACGACCTGTTGATCGGTCTCTTTTCGTCCTAAACCTGCCGCAAATACCGCGCCTTGCAAACCGTAGCCCTCATATTTGGCATGGTTTTGCTCTACCAGTTCTTTCACGTGCGCTAGTACTAAGACTCGTCCTTTGGCAAGCCTTGCCAGCTCAGCAATAACCAAACTTTTTCCTGCCCCCGTCGGTAGTACAATTACGGCGGGCGTAGTGTGATAACGAAAATAGTGGATCACGGCTTTGACCGAGTCCGATTGATAAGGACGAAGTGTGTACATAACTCGCGTTTTCTCTTGTTGAACGCTGGATAAAAACAGTGAAATAGATCAACTATTTCATTTTAGCTGCGTATAATACCTGACTTGATTTAGATGAGGTAATCATGCGGTTAGATAAATTTTTGTGTGATGCGTTAGGTGCGACACGTAAAGAAGCCACCAAGATCATCAAAAGTGGTGATGTCACAGTAAATGGTAAGACGCAGAAAAGTGGTTCATTGCAGGTGACGCAGGAGTGTGAGGTGGAGTGGCAAGGTCGTGAGTTAATCTTGCATGGCCCGCGCTATATCATGTTACACAAACCCGCTGGCTACGTTTGCTCACATGAAGACGGCTTCAATCATACGGCATTTATTTTGCTCGATGAAGTGAATGTTCAAGACTTGCATTTTGCAGGACGTTTGGATGTCGATACCACAGGTTTGGTTCTGATCACCGATGACGGCCAATGGTCTCATCGCATTACCTCGCCAAAACACAAATGCGACAAAACCTACCGTGTCTGGCTTGCCGATCCTATTGAAGCGAATTATGTCGAACAATTCTTAACGGGCATTGAACTGCGTAATGAGCGTGAGCCAACCTTGCCTGCGCAATTGGAAGTCGTCGGTGAGAATGAATGTTTACTGACCATTCATGAAGGCAAATACCATCAAGTTAAACGCATGTTTGCTGCTTTAGGCAATAAAGTGGTTGGCCTTCACCGTGAGCGCATTGGTCATATTGTGCTAGATGAGGCACTAGAGCCCGGTGAATACCGTTATTTGACTGACCAAGAAGTGGCTTCTATTGGGGCTTGAACGACCTAGCTTTACTGCAACTTCATTCCTTATTTATCTGGAGAACTATGACTTCATCTCAACCTGTTACAGCGAATAATACGCCGCACATTAGTTTTTTACTCTTCTTAGTCTTAGGCGCAATTGGCGCATTAACGCCGCTGGCGATTGATATGTATCTGCCAGCCATGCCAGCGATTGCTAAAGATCTCGGTGTGAGTGCTGGAGCGGTACAAATGACGCTGACTGCTTATACCGCTGGTTTTGCGATAGGCCAACTATTGCATGGCCCGCTGGCCGACAGTTATGGCCGTCGCCCAGTGCTGCTGATCGGCGTATTACTGTTTGGTATTGCTGCCACTGTGAGTGCGACTACGCAAGGTATTGAAGCGTTAACGTATGTTCGCGCTGCGCAAGGTTTTGCTGGAGCAGCGGCGGCTGTGGTTATTCAAGCGGTGGTGCGTGATATATTTGATCGCGAAGATTTTGCCCGCGCCATGTCTTTTGTCACCTTAGTGATGACCGTTGCCCCGTTAGCTGCGCCGATGATTGGCGGACACTTGGCCATTTGGTTTGGTTGGCGTTCGATATTTTGGGTGTTGGCTATTTTTGCCGCGGTGGTGATTGCTCTCGTGGTTTGGAAAATTCCAGAAACACTCAGTGCAGAAAATCGTCAACCGCTGCGCTTTCGAAATACCATTCGCAACTATGTGCAGTTAAGCCGTAACCCAGTCGCGATGGGGCTTGTTTTTTCTGGTGCTTTCTCTTTTGCTGGTATGTTTGCCTTTTTGACCGCAGGCTCTTTTGTCTATATTGATATTTATGGAGTCGATCCTGATCAATTTGGTTACCTGTTTGGCCTCAATATCGTCGCGATGATTATCATGACCAGTTTAAATGGTCGAATGGTGAAACGAGTCGGTTCCCACGCCATGCTACGCTTTGGTTTGTTGATTCAGTTGTGCGCAGGTATCGGGCTATTTATCGCGTGGTTACTCAACCTTGGTTTATGGGGCATTGTGCCTTTTGTGGTGCTTTTTATTGGTACATTGTCAACGATAGGCAGTAATTCAATGGGATTATTGTTAAGTGGTTATCCGAAAATGGCGGGTACCGCTTCTTCACTGGCTGGAACGTTGCGTTTTGGCACAGGCTCAGTGGTTGCAGCGATTGTCGCGATGATGCCTAGTGATGTTGAGTGGCCGATGATTGTGGTCATGACGGCGTGCTCGGTACTTTCATCTCTTTTTTATTGGACATTAGGAAGAAAGGCGTAATGTCAGAGTATTACCTCGAAATTCAACGTGTAGTGAATACAGCGCTGCAAGAGTTAACAGCAGAACACCAAGCGAATAAGCTGGTGAATGCGCCTTTAGCTAATAATCACTTTTTGGTGCATTGGGTGAGTAAGGCATTGAAAGCACAACGCTTTCATCGCTGTGTGGTGGATGATTTAAATCGTTGGCAGAAAGCTGGACGTTCGAAAGGCAACCAATCTGAATTACTGTTTATCTTCAAACGCATCTCAGCATTTTACGGTAAGTTTTTTGCGCAAGACGCGGATAACATCATTACCGATAAGAAAATTGACGCGTTTTTGGAATTCATGGAAGCGGCTCACTGGGAGGTGACAACATGTGATCCATTGGTGAATGAAGGCAAATTACAGCTTTTTACCGATGGGCAAAACTCATTGGCTTTGTGCGCAAATCAGTGTGAATCATGCTTTGATGGTGAACTGCTCGTGAAGCCGATGAACTGGTTTGTGCGGGGCCATCATGCTGATTTCGTCGAAAAGGCCAGCAGTGCTGGCTTTATGGTGCACAAACGTACCGATTATAAGTCGAATGTGAAATATCATGGTGAGTATTTGATATACCCAAGCAACCATGGCGTGCAATTGGCTGAAATTCCATTAGGCTTTCCTATTGATTAGTATGGAATTGAAACCCAATAAGTTGCAGAGCTAGCGATTTCGCTAGCTCTTTTTTTGTGCCTTTTTGACGATGGCTTTGACCATGCCATTAAAAATAAAAAGGTGGGCAGGCATCATCGCGAACCAGTAAAGTAACCCTAAGAATCCTTTGGGGTGCCACCATGCGGTCACATTGAGTTCTCGCGTTTCGCCTAGATCTTTAATGGTAAATTCCAATCGCCCTAATCCTGGGCCTTTCATCCCAAAAAGAAGAGACAAAAACTGTTGAGGTTGGCAGCGGATCACTTTCCACGAATCAATAAAATCGCCAACTTGCAGTTCCGGGCCACAAGGGGAGCGGCGCACAGGTTTGCCACCACCGAATAAAAGATCTAGCCATTCGCGTGTACGCCATAGTGCATTGGCAAAAAAATAGCCTTCTTGGCGGCTGCCTATGGTTCGGATAACATCCCATAAAGCCTCAGCAGAGGCGCTGGTCTGAATCGTTGCTCCTGCCTGTTTAGGATAGTAGCCAAAACCGGGTTGCCAACGCTGTAGGGCACTTGGATCAAATCCCCACACCTGCGAGCGTGTAAATTCCCCTTCATGTTCGATTATTTTGGTGACAACGTCACGATATGAGATCAGTCTTTGAGGATAGCGTGCTTCAATGGCTTGTGAGTCGGCAATGTAATCATGATCTAAACCGGCAAGTAGTGCTCTGCCAATATTAGAGGGGACGGAGGTGACAAGACCTAGCCAGTAAGAAGCCATTTTTGGGGTTAATAGTGGGGTAGACCATAACCGAAAAGGTTTCTGCGTTGCCTGACAAATAATGGCAAATTGTTCGCGGTAGGAGAGGGTGTCAGGCCCACCGACTTCAAACAATTGGTGTGCAACGGGCTGTTCATTAGCTAATTCAAGTAGATAATGATTGAGGTTTTCTAGCGCTATCGGATTTGCTTTGGAATCAACCCATTTGGGAGTGATGAGCATCGGTAAGTTGTAAACAAAATCACGCATGATTTCAAATGCGGCTGATCCCGGTCCAAGAATGACACCGGCTCTTAACTCGGTCACTGGTACAGGACTTTTCCTAAGTAGATCGCCGGTCATTTTCCGTGCTTTGAGGTGCTCTGAGTTTCCGGTTTGTGGCTGAATCGCACTTAAGTAGATCAGGTGTTTGACTTGGCTAACCTCAAGGGCTTGTTTAACGTTTTCCGCTAACGACAATTCATAGTCGACGAAATCATGTCCTTGCGCCATACCGTGCACTAAAAAATAAACCAGTTCAAATTGTGGGATAAGCGCAAGTGTCGCCTCTTTATCGGTAAGGTCTAAATAACGCAAGGTAAGGTTGGGATGAGATATGGCACGTGAGGTTAAGTCGTCAATGTGCCTAGCTGCGGCCGTTACTTGAAAACCTTGCGCTAATAGCAAAGGTAACAGTTGTGAGCCGACATAGCCTGATGCGCCGAGTACTAACACTTTTTTCATGACGGTCCCTTCAAATAAGATGGTTAGATTATGCTCACAGACGTATAATAGCGACTTCATTTTTTCTGTGCTATCAATGTGTTGAATTTGAGGTGATCGGTTGTCTGTTTTTTCGCAAATCATGCTACATACAAGAGGCGATTTTTTCCGTCGCTTAATGGCTATCGCTCTGCCGATCACCTTGCAAAGTATTATGTTTTCTAGCCGTGGTCTAGTGGATGTTTTGATGCTAGGGCAATTAGGTGAGGCTGAAATTGCTGCGGTAGGCGTTGCCGCTAGAGCAACTTTTGTCACCACCATCATGCTAGTGGGCGTGACAACCGGAGGCGCACTGTTAACAGCTCAGTATTGGGGCGCAGGAAACAAACAGGGCGTGCGAGAAAGTACCGCACTTACGTGGTTAGTCGCTAACCTATTTGCTGTCATGACGGTGGTACTATTTTTACTGTTTCCAAGTCAAATTATGGCACTAACCACGGATTCCGAGACCGTTAATGCGCTAGGTAGCCAATATTTGGTTATTACCTCACTCAGTATGTTTGCTGTAGCTTGCGTCAGTAGTACGGCAGTAGGGTTGCGAGCGATGCATAAACCAGGGCTCAGCACGTTTTTTAGCGGTATTGGTATTGTTTCAAACGTGTTTTTAAACTGGGTGCTGATTTTCGGCAAATTGGGTTTTCCCGCAATGGGAATTGAAGGTGCGGCGATTGCTACCGTGCTAAGTGGTTTTATTGAAGTCGCGTGTTTATACGGTTACCTCTATGCTAAGAAACATCTGTTAGCGTTTGGAATTGACGATATCCGAGCCATCATTGAATGGCCTACCATTTCTCGTTTTTTGAAGCTTTCGTTGCCAACCACCTTTAATTTCCTTGCATGGGCAGGCGGTTTATTTGCCTACCATGCCATCATGGGGCAGAGTGGTGTGCAAGGCTTAGCGGCGTTATCGGTGATGACGCCAGTAGAATCGATTTCATTGAGTTTACTTATTGGGATGTCGAATGCGGCTGCGGTTTTAGTCGGTAACCAACTTGGCGCTAAGCAGTACGATGCCGTTTATTATCAAGCCTTGGGCTTAACTATCATCAGCCTTCTTGTGGGCGTGGTTGTCGCTGCTGCTTTGTATGTGGTGCAGATCCCTATCCTGAACTCTTTCACCGCCTTGACGGATGAAACCCGTGCTTTATCTGAAGAGTTTATCGTGATACTGAGCCTTGGCATCATTTTACGTTCCATTCCAATGACGGTGATTGTTGGCGTGTTGCGAGCTGGCGGTGACGTAAAGTTTTGTCTTTATCAAGATTTAGTCGCGCAGTGGCTGATCGGTATTCCGTTAGCCGCATTTTGTGCGATTGTGCTTGGGGCTAAGCCTGAAGCCATCTATTTATTGTTTCTCGTTGAAGAATTGATTAAATGGGGCGGTTCTCTTTATCGAATGAAAAGCAAGAAGTGGATGCGAAATTTGATTGAAAATTAGACACAACGCAGTCAGGTGGTGCAATTTGATGCACATAATGTGATCCGGTATCCAAAATGCTTTCTACTGCAGGAGAATTAGTGTAGATTCACAATCCAATTTTAGTCGATTGCGAGCGATTTGATGTTACAGCTGACCAACCTGTGTAAAGGCTATCTAGATGGCGATGAATTTCATCCCGTGCTACAGGGGGCAGAGTTAACATTAAACCGAGGCGACCAAATCGCATTGATGGGTGAAAGTGGTTCGGGTAAGAGTACATTACTCAACCTTATTGCCGGATTAGATATTGTCGATTCTGGCGAAATTTGGTTTCCAAGTTTTGCCATGCATGACACGTCAGAAAGTAAGCGTACCGCTTATCGCCGAAATAACATTGGTCATATATTTCAGCAGTTTAATCTTCTTCCCACCCTCAATCTCGCGGATAATATTCGCTTTTGTCGTCAGTTGAAAGGAATGCCGGAAGACCAAGGTTTACTGCGTCAAATTCTTTCTTCGCTTGATTTAATGCCGTTGCTAGGCCGATACCCTGAAGAGGTTTCTGGTGGGCAGCAGCAGCGTGCTGCGATCGCGCGCTCCTTGTACATGGAGCCTAAGATTTTATTAGCAGATGAACCAACCGGTAGTCTTGATGAGCGTAATGCCGAGGCGGTGATGCGTTTATTGACGACCTTAACTCGCCAGTTGGATTGCACGTTATTATTGGTGACGCACAGTGAAAAAGTCGCGCAGCATATGGATGGTCGCGTACGTTTACAAGGAGGGTTGTTGCATGTTATGGCCCGTAGTTAAGGCGCTACTTGGTCATTATCGGCGTTATCCTTTACAAATCATCCTAGTATGGCTGGGTTTAACGCTTGGCGTTTCATTGTTGGTGGGAGTGACGGCCATCAACCAGCATGCTCGTCAAAGTTATGAACATGGCGAAAAGCTGTTTTCTAATCCATTACCTTATCGTATTCGTTCCAAGCATATTGCCAATAAAATCCCCCAAGGTTTCTATATTCAGTTGCGCCGTGATGGATTTTCTCAGTGCGCTCCTTTTGAAAACCATCGTTTGACGACAAAAAATGGCACGGATATTTCGCTGATTGGGCTTGATCCCGTCGCGATGTTGCCAACCAATAGCGGCCTTCCTCTATCGGAATTTTCGACAGTATCATTGATGAATCCGCCGTATCCTATTTTGGTGAGTGTTGATCTCGCTCGTCTCCAAGGTTGGCAAACGGGTGATTTTATCGTGCTTGATGATGAATCAAAGTTAGGTCCTATTCAGATCGATCAACAAGATCTCATCAACGGAACACGCGTTATTGCGGATCTATCCTTGGTGCGTATGCTCAAGAAAAGTTCGGGCTTATCTGTTATTGCTTGTGGTGATATGCCGCCAGAGAAACTGAAAAGACTAAAAGATAATTTACCTAATGGTTTGACGCTAGTCCGTAGTTCTCGCACTGAGCTGGAATCACTCACGCGTGCTTTTCATCTCAATCTCAATGCAATGGGTATGTTGGCATTTTTGGTCGGGCTATTCATATTCTACCAAGCCATGTCTTTATCTTTAATCCAGCGTCAACCTTTAGTCGGGTTATTACGGCAAGCGGGCGTTTCTGGCTGGCAGCTTACCCAAGCATTGGTGATTGAGTTGTTTGGCATGGTCCTGCTTAGCTGGATATGCGGTAACGGATTGGGGTTATTATTGGCCAATCAACTTATTCCAGCGGTTTCAGCCAGTTTGGGTGACTTGTATGATGCTAATGTCGGTTTATCGATTAGCTGGAATTGGCAGTGGAGTAGTTACAGTTTAGCCATGGCGTTGATTGGTGCATTTGCGGCGTGCGCTTGGCCCCTCGTCCGGTTGCTAAAATCGCAGCCTATTCGTCTTTCGGCTCGTCTCTCTTTGCTTCGATTTGCTGGCACAGAATTTCGCCTGCAAGCCCTTGTTGCTTGCGCATTGACTGTCGCGGCGATTACCGTGTATCAAGTTCCACAAACGCAACTTTCTGGTTTTGCAATTATTGCGTTGATGTTGCTCAGTGTTGCGCTGTTTACGCCTTATCTTATTTGGACGCTGTTCAACAGTTTTTCCTACTCACTCGCTTGGGTAAAAGCGCGTTGGTTCTTTGCCGATGCAGCCGCTAGTATGAGCTATCGCGGTGTCGCAACTATGGCATTTATGATTGCTATGGCGGCGAATATTGGCATTGAAACCATGGTTGGTAGCTTTAGAGACACTACTGAAAAATGGTTAAACCAACGTTTAGCGGCCGATATTTATGTCTATCCTACCAACAGTTCAGCATCAAGAATGAGCAGTTGGTTGAAAGCGCAGCCTGAGGTCAATGATGTTTGGTGGCGTTGGGAAAAAGATTTCGCCACTGACAAAGGTGCATTGCAAGTGGTCAGCACAGGTATCTCCGATGGTGAGTTAGACTCGTTGACGGTTAAACTCGCTGTTCCTAACTATTGGTATGATTTACACCATTCAAAGAGTTTGATGATCAGTGAATCCATGGCGCTTAAATTAGGCATTAAGCCTGGTGATTTTATTGACCTTTCTGAGCCTTTGGGCCAAAAGTGGCAAGTCGTGGGAGTGTATTACGATTATGGTAACCCTTACCACCAAGTCTTATTGTCACACCAAAATTGGTTATTTGCGTTTGCCAGTACGGGAAATGTTGCGCTAGGAGTGGTTTTGCACGAAGGTGTGAATGACCAAGGATTAAAGAAGCGACTAGAATCGGTATTTAGGTTGGGCCCTGAGCGGATTTTTGATAACAATCACATCCACACTCAAGCGATGCGGGTGTTTGATCGAACCTTTGCCATCGCCGATACGCTCGGGCGTATTACTTTGTTGATTGCCGTGTGTGGTATTTTCTTTGCTACGTTAGCCGGAGAGGTTTCCCGCCAGCGACATGTTTCGCTACTGCGTTGTTTGGGTGTTTCTGGTAAAGAGCTGGTGGTGATTGGCAGCTTGCAGTTGTGTGTTTTTGGGGCGATAGCGCTCGTGATTGCAATGCCGTTAGGGCTTGCACTCGCTCGTCTTGTGGTGGACATTGTGATTAAACAATCCTTTGGTTGGACAATCCAACTGCAGTTAATCCCCGGGGAGTATTTGAAAACGGCAGCATGGGCGATGGTGACCTTGATGTGCGCAGGTGCAATCCCGGTCATTCGTTTAGTCAGAAGGCCACCGATTAGCTCATTTAGAGACGCGTTATAAATGATGAAACGATACCTCGTACTTTTGTGCTCTTTGTTGATTGCTGTATTGTTCTGCCTCTATTCGTGGCACCAGTATTGGCAGGCACAGCAAACGATTTCAGAATATGCCGTTTCTGAAACAGCTTCTAAGCAAATGGATACATCATCAATATCGAAGGAGCACCCATTCGAGTTCGTGCTTCCTAATCGCCCGGTACGACTTCCTCAAGATTTCAATTTTCATCAAGGTTTTGAACATGAGTGGTGGCATTACTTTGCGAATGTCAGTGATGAACATGGGCAGCAATATGGGATCCAGTGGAGCTATTTTCGTCTCGCTAACGAAGCTCGAGATGCTAATGGATGGCTTAGTCCTCAGCTTTATCTTGCTTATGTGGTGATCTCTTCAAAGAATGAAGTCTGGCGTGAACAGCGGATTGCGCGGGGCGGAATTGGTCAAGCCGGCTTAGAATTAAAGCCGTTTAAAATGTGGATTGATAATTGGAACTGGCGCGCACCGGGGACGACTCCATTTCCTGGAGTATTAGATGTAGCGACGGACACGTTTTCACTCTCATTAAAAAATAACCTTTCCGGGCCATTTGTATTACCTGGTCAGCAGGGATACCAAAAAAAACATGATTCACTCTCTTTAGCCTCATATAGTCTCCAAGCACCGTTTTTGCAGGTCAAAGGTGTGCTCAACTTAGGTGTTAACTCTCAACCCATTCAAGTCACAGGTAATGCATGGCTGAGCAAGGAGTGGGGTAATAATCTACTGCCTAACGCTAAACAGGGATGGGATAAGTTGTTCGTTAAACTCGATAGCAAAACAACCTTATTGGTTAATCGCTATCGTTATTTTCAGCAAGAGCCCTATTTGTTTGGGGCAATTGTGAAAGATTCGGGCACCACGATCGCACTATCTGCTGATGAAATTGATTTAGTTCCTGTCGTTTCTGCCGCGTCGGAGAATGAGCGTGACATCCCGTTACAATGGGTGGTAAACATTCCTAAATATAATATTCATCTGGTGACGAAAGCGGTGAATCGCGATTTGTGGTCACCCTTTCTGATCCCTTATTGGGAAGGCCCCATTATCACCGATGGTAGTCATAAGGTGACGGGTTTCATGCAACTAACGAGCAACTAAGTTCAAATATTTGCGGAATCTAAAGGTCAAGTTGTTCTTGACCTTTTGTGTTTTTGTGATCCTTTTTTGTTTTGTTGTAAAATTGTTATGTATGAAAACTAATCAGCAATGGAAAAATGGTGAAAACCAAGGAATATACGTTGTATTGTTATGCTTGACTCGGAAATTCCGATTCTTAATATCTGAACAAGCGATTTTTACTTCTATCAGCTACTGTATAAACTCTGTCATATTCATTTGTTAATGGTTTATTAACATGCATAACTATAAGGACGATATCATGAGTGATGTGATTCGCGACTTTTTCAAGATGGAATCAGCAGGTGGTATTTTGCTGGTTATTGCTGCTGCAATTGCAATGATGATTGCTAACTCACCGCTAAATGATGTTTACCAATCTTTTTTACATTCCTACGTGTTTGGAATGTCAGTGTCGCATTGGATCAATGATGGCTTAATGGCCGTATTCTTTTTGTTGATTGGTTTAGAAGTCAAACGTGAATTGTTGGAAGGTGCTCTTAAATCCAAAGAAACGGCTATTTTCCCAGCCATTGCTGCCGTCGGCGGCATGCTTGCTCCAGCATTAATTTACGTGCTGTTTACGGCTGGTGATGCACAAGCGATTCAAGGTTGGGCGATCCCAGCGGCCACTGATATTGCGTTTGCGCTAGGTATTATGGCGTTATTGGGTAAACGTGTTCCGATCAGCTTAAAAGTGTTCTTGCTGGCGCTTGCGATTATTGATGACTTAGGGGTTGTGGTCATTATTGCGCTATTTTATAGCGGTGATCTTTCTACCATTGCGTTAACCGTCGGTTTCTTAATGACTGGTGTGCTTTTTGTACTAAACAACAAGCATGTTACCAAAATTAGCCTTTACTTAATTGTCGGTGCGATTTTATGGTTTGCCGTACTTAAATCTGGTGTTCATGCAACCTTGGCTGGTGTAGTGATTGGTTTTGCTATTCCGCTGAAAGGTGATAAAGGCGAATATTCTCCGCTAAAGCATCTTGAGCATGCGCTACACCCGTATGTCGCTTTTGGTATTCTGCCATTGTTCGCATTTGCCAATGCCGGGATTTCACTGGAAGGGATCTCCGTATCTAGCCTCACGTCAATGTTGCCTTTGGGCGTGGCTCTTGGCCTATTTATTGGTAAGCCATTGGGTATTTTTACCTTCAGTTGGGCTGCGGTGAAACTCGGTGTCGCTAAATTGCCTGAAGGGATCAATTTCAAGCATATTTTTGCCGTGTCAGTGCTATGTGGTATTGGCTTTACAATGTCGATTTTTATCTCGTCATTGGCTTTTGGACCGACCAATGCTGAATTTGATACGTTTGCACGGCTCGGTATATTAATGGGCTCGACCACTGCCGCGATTGTAGGCTATATATTGCTTCGTTTATCTTTGCCAAAAAACGCATAAGAATATAATCAGCCCTCCGTAATACGAGGGCTGATTCATTTTATAAACTAACCATTTGATTTATCAATATTCTTAATCAATAGAAAATTTAAGTTTTTATCGATTTATTGAAAATTATTGCCAGCGTAATTATTTTTTGATATTTTTCGCACCAATCTCGGACAGTAGCTTCTGGGGGACACGCGTAATGACCATTCAGGCTGATTGTGACATTACGTAGGGTAGGTATCAGCAAGTCCTTTTGTTGATAGACGGGATACTCTTGCAGCGGGAGCTGCATGTGAATGGGAAACCCAACATTGAACTCATCATCACTTAACACACTGACGTTAATCAGCTTTGTACTTCCTCTATGCCCTGTGCTTGAAGACAGTTCTATCACCGAACCTTGATTCTCTGATTTAGTAATCTTTCATCGAAGACGATGAACCAATTTCCGTTTTTGCCCTTTGGCTAATACGGAGCTTATTGCTATGTCATATTTCCTTATATTCAAACCAAACCAAGGAAATAGGCGGAAATTTTCACATTCAAGGGGAAGGGAAATGAGCACAGCCTTTGAAGTCGATAACACTATCGCAAACATTTTTTCATCTCAGGTACCTGTTGTTGAAGGTATTTATGATCTCACACCGGACCAAATTCTACTCGATCAAATTGAGCATGAATCTGAAGTTCGTTCATACCCACGCCGTCTACCGATTGCCATCAAGCAAGCTTATGGTGCGTTAGTAGAAGATACGCGCGGACAAATTTTCCTCGACTGCTTAGCGGGCGCGGGAACGTTGGCGCTTGGGTATAACCATCCTGAGATCAATCAAGCACTGAAAGAGCAGTTAGATTCAGGTCTGCCATATCAGACATTGGATATGACAACGCACGCTAAAGACAAATTCATCAAGCAAGTAAAAGCATTTTTGCCTGAAGAGTTTGCAAAAAATTCCGCGATTCAATTTTGTGGACCTTCTGGTGCGGATGCCGTTGAAGCGGCTATCAAGCTGGTGAAGCAGACAACGGGTCGTAATACCATGTTTGCGTTTCGCGGTGCTTACCACGGGATGACCAACGGTACGATGGGTATGATGGGCAACCTGAATACCAAAGCTCGTCGCACAGGGTTAATGTCGGATGTGCATTTTATGCCATTCCCATACAACTTGCGCTGCCCGTTTGGTTTAGGGGGCGATGAAGGTGCCAAAGCGAGCATTCGCTACATCGAACGTCTGCTGAACGATGACGAAGCAGGCATCATGAAACCGGCGGCCATTATTGTTGAACCTGTTCAAGGTGAAGGTGGCGTTATTCCCGCTCCAGCATTCTGGCTGCGTGAACTACGCCGTATCTGCGATGAACACGGTATTTTATTAATTTTCGATGAAATTCAGTGTGGCGTGGGTAAATCGGGTTACCGCTTTGCATTTGAAGAGTCTGGCATTTGTCCTGATATTCTTTGCCTATCTAAAGCCATTGGTGGTGGTCTACCAATGTCTATTCTTGTGTTCAAGAAAGAGATCGATACTTGGAAACCGGGTGAGCACACAGGCACGTTCCGTGGTAACCAATTGGCCATGGTTTCTGGTGCGAAAGCGTTAGAAATTATTTTACGTGATAACCTCGTTGAACACGCTAATGTCGCGGGTCAGTACCTACGCCAAGGGCTTGAAGCGATTCAACGCCGCGTGAATTGTATTGCTGAAGTTCGTGGCAAAGGTTTGATGCTCGGCCTTGAAATTCGTAAACCAAACGGTGAAATGAACAAATTTGGCGAGCCAATGGCTGATGGCCAATTAACACTCGCTATCCAACGCGCGGCACTTGAGCGTGGGTTGATGGTTGAAAAAGGTGGCCGTGAAGGATCCGTTATTCGTTTCTTACCACCGATTATCATCTCATTCGAGCAGATCGATTTTGCCCTGCGCACTCTTGAAGCGGCGATTTTAGCCGCAGGTGGCGGCGAGAAAGATCCAGAGCCAGAAAATCAAGCGTGGAAGAAGCATTTTATCCAAACCGGTGAAATGGGCAGCAATGAATTTGCCGATGTGATGAACCATGCCACTTCTGCGATGAAAGCTGTTTTTGAACAAGCCAAAGCGCCTTATTCAGGTTTGGATCCAAAGCAGCTTGAAGAAGCGATTTACGCAGTAGATTTGGATAACAAAAATGCGCCATTGAAGGATGTGATCTCTGAAATGGCAGATCTGGTAGCCAAAAATTCCATTATCGTTCAACACCCAGATTGTATTGCTCACCTGCACACGCCACCCTTGATGCCATCAGTAGTGGCTGAAGCGATGATTGGTGCATTAAACCAGTCCATGGACTCATGGGATCAATCGTCTTCTGCTACCTATGTTGAACAGAAAGTGATTGATTGGATGTGTGATAAATACGAACTCGGCGCTCAGGCGGATGGTATTTTCACCAGTGGTGGCACGCAAAGCAACCAAATGGGTTTAATGTTAGCCCGTGACTGGATTGCCGATAAATTGAGTGGTCATTCTATTCAAAAGCTGGGCTTACCTGAGTATGCCGATAAGCTGCGTATTGTGTGCTCGAAAAAATCGCATTTCACCGTGCAAAAATCGGCCTCTTGGATGGGGTTGGGCGAGAAAGCCATTTTGGCGGTTGATGCGAATCCAAACGGGACAATGGATGTCACCAAACTGGAAGCGGTTGTTGCACAAGCGAAAGCGGAAGGTCTTATTCCTTTTGCTATTGTTGGAACAGCAGGCACAACGGATCACGGTGCGATTGATGATCTGTCGACGATCGCGGATGTAGCACAGCAACATGATCTCTGGATGCATGTGGATGGAGCATACGGCGGCGCATTGGTTCTAAGTAGCCATAAAGCACGTTTGCAAGGCGTTGAGCGTGCGCACTCGGTCAGCGTCGACTTCCATAAATTGTTCTTCCAAACGATCAGTTGTGGCGCGGTGTTGCTCAAAGATAAAAGTCACTTCAAGTATCTACTGCATCATGCGGATTACCTTAACCGTGAACATGATGAACTGCCAAACTTGGTGGATAAATCTATTTCTACGACCAAGCGTTTTGATGCATTGAAAGTGTTTATGACAATGCAAAACGTAGGCCCTAAGGCTTTGGGTGAAATGTACGATCATCTGCTAGAACAAACACTGCAAGTGGCAGATTTAGTTCAGCATCACGATGCTTTTGAACTCTTGGCTGAGCCTGCTCTCTCCACCGTGTTATTCCGTTCCGTGGATAAACAAGTGGTAGATTTTGACGAGTTGAACAAAGCGTTGCGTTTAGAAGCATTGACACGTGGTGTCGCGGTGTTGGGCGAGACGATTGTGGATGGCAAAACAGCGCTTAAATTCACCATTTTAAACCCATGCTTACAACTGTCAGATTTCAAAGCATTACTTAATAAGATTGAAGTACTAGCCTCTGAGCTAGCCAAGGCATAAAGGAATACAAACAACCATGTCTATTTTACAAATTGGCGCGGGAGGCGTTGGCTGGGTTGTCGCACATAAGGCGGCCCAAAACAACGACATACTCGGTGATATTGTTCTTGCTTCTCGTACTCTTGAAAAGTGCGAGAAGATCATTGAATCGATCAAAGGAAAAAATAACCTTAAAGATCCAACTAAAAAACTTGAGGCACGCACCGTCAAGGCGGATGACGTAGCCTCGTTAGTTGCATTAATTAAAGAAGTCCAGCCTGATCTTGTGATCAACGCTGGCCCTCCTTGGGTAAACGTGCCAATCATGGAAGCCTGTTATCAAGCCAAGGTTTCCTATCTAGATACATCGGTTGCTGTTGACCTTTGCTCTGAAGGTCAACAAGTGCCTGAAGCGTATGATCCTCAATGGGCATTTCGTGAAAAATTTAAGCAAGCAGGTATTACCGCTATTCTCGGTGCTGGTTTTGATCCGGGCGTGGTTAGCGTGTTTGCCGCGTATGCGGTGAAGCACCTCTTTGACGAAATCGACAGTATTGATGTGATGGACATTAATGCAGGCGATCACGGCAAGAAATTTGCGACTAACTTTGATCCAGAAACCAATATGTTAGAGATTCAAGGTGACTCTTTCTATTGGGAAGAAGGGCAATGGCAGCGTGTTCCTTGCCATTCACGAATGCTAGAATTTGATTTTCCTCAGTGCGGCCAGCACAAGGTGTACTCCATGTCGCACGATGAAGTACGTTCGATGAAAGAGTTTATTCCGGCCAAACGAATTGAATTTTGGATGGGTTTTGGCGATCGTTATCTCAACTATTTCAATTGCATGCGTGATATTGGTTTATTGAGCCCAAACCCATTGACGCTGCAAGATGGTACTGTGGTTCAACCACTTCAAGTGCTTAAAGCGATGTTGCCAGACCCAACCTCTTTGGCCCCTGGTTACAAAGGCCTGACTTGCATTGGTACTTGGGTGCAAGGTTGGAAGGACGGTAAACAGCGCAGTGTCTTTATCTACAATAATGCAGACCATGAAGTGGCATACCATGATGTAGAGCATCAAGCCATCGCTTACACCACGGGCGTTCCTGCCATTACTGCGGCATTGCAGTATTTCCAAGGGCATTGGGCACAAGCGGGCGTGTTTAACTTAGAACAGCTTGACCCTGATCTGTTTTTAGAAACGATGCCGAAATTAGGTTTGGATTGGCATGTTCAAGAGCTCGATATCGGGCAACCAGAGATTAAAATTCTAAAATAAGAGTTTTCGATAGTTAAGCCGATGCAGATGTGTCGGCTTTCTTCAATTTGAGAGTGATAAATAGATGCAAAAAAGCGAACTCCAAACGCCCTATTTTATGATTGATGAATCACAGTTGATCGCGAACCTAGAAATCGCGAAGCAGCTCAAAGAGATGTCGGGCGTCAAACTCGTCTTGGCTTTAAAATGCTTCTCTACTTGGGGAGTGTTTGACATCATCAAACCTTACTTAGATGGCACCACCAGCAGTGGCCCATTTGAAGTAAAATTAGGTTACGAAACGTTTGGTGGTGAAACACACGCCTATAGCGTTGGCTACAGTGAAGCTGATGTTAAAGAAGTGGCCGATATTTGCGACAAAATGATTTTTAATTCGCAATCCCAGTTGGCCGCTTATCGTCATTTAGTTGAAGGCAAGGCATCATTGGGTTTACGTTTAAACCCCGGCGTAAGTTACGCTGGGCAAGATCTTGCCAATCCCGCACGTCAGTTTTCTCGTTTAGGTGTTCAAACAGACCATATTGATAACTCAGTGTTCGATACTATCAATGGCGTGATGTTCCATATGAACTGTGAGAACAAAGATGCTGATGCGTTCATTGCGTTATTAGATTCGATCTCTGAGCGTTTTGGCCAATATCTGGATAAGTTAGATTGGATCAGCCTAGGCGGTGGTGTGTTCTTCACTTGGCCTGGTTATCCGCTAGAAAAATTAGCATTAGCGCTTAAGGCCTTTTCAGAAAAGCATCAGGTTCAGCTTTATCTTGAACCGGGTGAGGCGATCATCACGAAAACGGCTGATTTAGTGGTGACTGTCGTCGATATCGTTGAAAATGGCATGAAAACAGCGATTGTTGATTCGGCAACTGAAGCGCATCGTTTAGACACACTGATTTACAAAGAGCCTGCGGCTATCTTAGAAGCGAGTGCGAACGGTGAACATGAGTATGTCATTGGCTCGTGTTCTTGCTTAGCGGGTGATCAATTTTGTGTGGCTTCATTTGAACAGCCATTATCGATTGGCCAGCGGTTGCATATCATGGATAGCGCGGGCTATACCATGGTGAAATTGAATTGGTTTAATGGCCTTAAAATGCCTTCCGTGTATTGTCAACGCAGTACAGGAGAGCTTCAGAAACTGAATGAATTTGGCTATGAAGACTTTAAACGTTCATTATCTCAATGGTCGGTAAACTGATGACAATAGGCCTCACCATACAGTGGGTGAGGCCTATTTTTGTAAAATCACACCTTAGAGTTTAAAGCTTTTCATTCTTTCGTCTAATTGGCGTGAAAGAGCGGCCAAGGTTTCACTCTCTTCTGCCAAATAGTTTGCCGATTGTGACATCTCCAATGCCGAATCGTTAATACCACTGACGTTACGGTTCATTTCTTCGGCCACTGCACTTTGTTCTTCTGCCGCAGTGGCGATTTGAATTGCTTTATCACTCACATGCTGAATATGACTGACGATCAAGGAAAGATCGCTGCCTGCATTTTCTGCCCGCTCCACACTGTTATAAGCGAGATCTTGGCTTTTTTGCATCGCGTTTGATGTACTAACGGCCAGTTGCTGTAAGCGGTTAATGGTGGTTTGGATTTGGTCAGTGGAATGATGGGTACGGCTAGCTAAATTTCTGACCTCGTCGGCGACCACTGCGAATCCTCTACCTTGTTCTCCAGCACGTGCGGCTTCAATCGCTGCATTTAGTGCAAGTAAATTGGTTTGTTCAGAAATGCCGCTGATCACTGTGGTAACTTCACTGATTTGCATCACGCCTTCTTTGAGTTTGTGCACTTGCTCAGTAGCCACTTCCAGCTCTTTTGAGAGCGCTTTAATGCTGTCCACACTGGAATGTACGTCTTTATCGCCTAAGCCGGCTTCTTTGCTGGCATCCAATGTGTCTCTTGCTGTCTCTTCTGCATGGCCTGCAACATCGGCAACTGTCGCACTCATTTCATTCATCGCGGTTGCGAGCTGACTTAATTGGTCACGTTGACTGGTCACCGCTTGGCTAGTTTCTTCCGCAGAAGAAGCGATGCGAATGGCGGCCTCTGCAAGCAGGTTTGCTGAGGTGACCGACTCGATTAATGCTAAACGCACTGCACTTACGCTGTCATTGATACGACATGCCACAATGCCAATCTCATCTTCTCCCATTACTGGGACTTGTGCGGTTAAATCGCCACTTGCCACTTTTTTCATGACTTCTTTAATTGACTCTAACGGCATAATGATGGCTCGGCTGATGACCACCCCAAGCGTTGCCATCACAAACACAACTGCCAATGTCGCTCCTCCCATCTTGAGGATCTGTTTGTTGATTGCCTCTTCAATGTCATTGATGAGCATGCCTGAGCCGATAATCCAATGCCACGGCGCAAACCCGTGGACTGCCGATAATTTCTCTGCGGGTGTTCCACTGTTAGTCTGCCAAGGATATGTCAACGTGCCTTGTTGACCATTTTTGCCAAGTTCAACCATAGTGAACCAAAACTCGCCTTGCGTATCTTTTCCTGGGCTTCCCATCTGTTTGCCAACCAAATCAGTGCGAATCGGATGGGCAATGGTGTAACGAGACTCATCGATAGCAAAAAGATAGTTGTTGCTGTCAAAACGTGTGTTGTTGATGAGTATTTTCGCCTGTGATTTAGCTTCGTCTTCGGGGAGTGTTTTCTGAAGGTGTGAGATTTGTGAGAGGAGAGTATCGATAACTGCGTTCAACCTCGCTTCACGCTCTACGACTAAGTTACTTCTCAGCGCGCTAGTTGCAATGAACAGTAAGCTCAATAAGCCAACAATTGCAACCGCGATAATAGCGGTCAGCTTGTAGCTGACCTTAATATTTTCAAGCTTCAACATGACGTTACCACCATTAAAACAACCCAACCTTATTGCTGGGCATATTGGTTTACCTGTTGTACTTGAGGTTACCGTGATGTTGGTTACGTTGATTGCCAGAGTCACAAGGTTTGTTAATGCTCATTAGTAATCATCCGTTTATCCATCTGACGGCGTCTTCAAGTTATTCGGCATCTAGGATTTGCAGGCTTAGATTAATTATGGTTACCCGCTCTCTAATATTGGAATATGGTCGTCATTTCGCGAATGCAATTAGTTGATTTTGTTAACTGAATCACAACTTTAATCTTACTTAATAGATAGTGAGGTCGATAAAAAAGGAAGCATCAGCTTCCTTTTTTCGGGGGCGTAAACGAGATTACACTTCTAATATCACGCGCGTATCTTCACTGAGCGCTTCAAGCTCATCGGCTACGTCTTCAATTTGTATCGCAACTGGGAGCTTGATGGCTAGGTTGGCGGTAAATAAACTTGAGCTGACACCTCCGCCACCCGCAATAAAAACGCGTTGGCAATCCATATCTAAAATATTGATACCTTGATTATCAAGAAGGTGGGTGATTTCGTTGACGATGCCTGCACGGTCGTTTGCATCAATCCGCAGTTGGTAAATCGTTTCTTTTTCGTGTTGATGTACGTCAGAATCAACAATCTGCACCAGAAGATCGGGTTGTTCTCTAAATGCTTGTTGAACGATAACGGCATTTGAGGTCGGTAACTCTATTTTAATGACGGCAGCTACTTGGTTTTCAATAAAGTTCACTTTACTTATTAACCATTTTCCACCATTTTCATGAGTGATCGCGGCAAGATGTTTAATTGTGGCTGGTGTTGCACTGCCGACGAAATTGACAATAAATGTACTGTTCATAATAGGCCTCCCATAGCAAGCTAACGAAAGATAAATCGTTGATCTTGAATTCCTTTCACTTCAGTGTAGAGGCCTATCTTAGATAAGACTTGATGAGAGTCAATTTTTTACATTTACGCAGTCTTTTGCTTGTCAGTATTCATACTTGGGCCACAAAAATAGCCTTGGCTTTAGGCATTGGCCTTGTGTTTAGCCCTTTGTTTTTTAGAAACTGACTTTGAGGTTAAGGCCATAAAATTGCGAATCATAGCTAGCGCCTGAGTCCAAAGCAAACTTTGCGGCATCTTGGTTGCCAAACCAAGGCGTGCCATTAAATTCTACTTCGGCATCGCCTCCCCAAGCATTTGATACCCAGCCATGGATATGTCCAACAGGGTTGAGGAAGAAAAGTGTGACATCACCCAGAGTCGATGAACCCAACACTTCACCACCTGTGGTAACAATATCTTGTTCCGCTTCAAACATCAGCTCACCGACAACCGCACCAAAAAAGGGCGTAATAAATAAGTCTTGCCATGACGGTATCTCGGCAAACGATTCTACGCCATATTCCCAAAAGAAAGTCGACATAACACCGGAGTAAAGAAAAGATTCAAACTCATTAAATCCAGCATGTCTTGCGGCTGTGTAGTAAACGCCGCCAAAGTAGGGGTGCATAATGTAGTTGAGATAATGCTCATCTCTATCCCAAGTGGGGCCGGATGATACGTTATCTTTCCATTTACTGCCTATGCCGCTTATGCTGCGATCCTCTTCATCCCATTTAGTAATGGATGCAGGCAAAAATGTCATTAAACCAACGGTTGCTACGCTTAATCCTAAGATGGTATAGGTTTGGCCTTTGAGATAGTCCCAGTCTTTTGTATCTTGCACGGTAAGATATTTAGGCAGCGCGGGCTCTTCAAGGTTTAGCGGTTGCGACTCTGCTAAGCTTGCTAAAAATGGAGAGTTCGATTGGTAAATATTCGGATCGTCATTAAAACAAGAAATTTGATTGCAGTCGACCGTATAGGAAAACTCAATGTGTTGGTTGAAATCGTATGCAGTGGCACTAGCACAAGCCGAAAACGATAACATCAATGGTATGATGCTTTTCTTTGACACGGAGGGCTCCAAAGTTTTGTTTTTAATGATCAGAATCACAATTATCTATTAAAGCGGCGGTGATGAAAACAGCAAATTATGTAAATAAGGAAACTTATGAGAAAAATAGCATTCAAAGCGTTATATATTGCACTTTATTCTCTGCCGTATTGATTGATAGCACACCTGTAAGCGTACACAAAAGGACACCATGATATGTTGAAAATAGCAATGTTAAGCACGGGTGAGGAAGTGCTCCATGGCGATATTGTCGATACCAATGCTGCTTGGTTATCCAGTGAGTTCTTCCAGCAGGGTTTTTCGTTAGTAAAACGATCAACGGTAGGCGATAGCCAGCAAGCCTTGGTTGAAGAGTTACTGATGCTTAGTTTCAATAATGATGTATTGATCGTAAATGGCGGGCTCGGCCCAACGTCTGATGATTTAAGTGCGGCGGCGGCGGCTCAAGCGGCGGACCAAAAGTTGGTGTTGTCTGTGCTGTGGAAGCAAAAACTGGACGAATTTTTTGCGCAGCGTGGTGTTGTGATGCCAGAAAGTAACCTCAAACAAGCGATGTTACCTGAGTTCTCTGACATCATTGATAACCCAATAGGGACGGCTTGCGGCTTTAAAGTTCAGATTAATGATTGTGTTTGTTATTTCACCCCCGGAGTACCCAAAGAGTTTAAGTTGATGGTCTCTGAACAGATTTTACCTGACTTGCTAGCGACATACCCACAACAAACGGGATTAGAGTGCAGCCGTTTATTCACTCTGGGTTCATCGGAATCGGCCATTTCAGATAAGTTGGATAAATTAGTCTTACCGGAAGGGTATATACTGGGGTATCGTTCTTATCTGCCTTTTATTGAGGTGAAATTGTTTGGTCCGAAAAGTGATTTAGAACGCCGAGTAAAACTACTACAGATCATCTACCAGCATTTGGAACAACATGTTGTGAGTGTCGATGAACCTATGCTCACGCATATCGGTCATTTAATGCAAGACAAAGGATTATCGATCTCTATTGCAGAACAAGCGACCAAAGGTTGGCTCGCCAGTTGGTTGTTAAGTAACGAGCAGGTGGAAGCGTTGAGCGGTCACTGCTGGATTTTGAGCCGCAACGTTGAATCGGGCTTAGGCGATCAAGATCCACTCGCGGCGTCATTAGCGCTTGCTGGCGCAACGAAGGAAAAGTGTTCTACTTCGTTATCGCTCGTGACTGGTGTATTAAATGATGATCAATTTAGCCTAGCTTTATCGGCTCCGCAGGGAGAGTGGGGACAGATCCTCAAATTCAAGCGTCGTTACAGCGCCGATGAGCAGAGGGAGTTAATGGGGACCATCGCGGCTGATATGTTACGCCGCTATTTATCGAATAAGCCTATTTTTGCTCAGTATGGGGCATTGATCTCCGTCAAAGAGATGTTTTTACCTGCGAGCGTTATTGGCTAATTAACTCAATGTGTTAGCGTATTTTTAAATCTAAGCTGTTGATAATTAAGTGCTTTGCATTTAAATTGTATCGGGTGGTAACTGCATGATTTTTTGGCTTATTCCGTAGGTTCGGTGAGGTGCTTAGCTTATGATTATTTCGTCTAAAGACTAAGCTCATGATTTCACGCATCAGATAAAATTGTTTCAAAATTGGGTCTTTTTTACACATCTTTTCTCTGTACACTGTCAGTCCGCTCGATGAAATTCAGCAGGAGGCTGACATGTTTAACCAATCGAAAATTTTAGTTTGGTATAAAGTTGCAAGTCAAAAAGTGATCTTAGGTGAGGCATTGAGTAATGAAATGAGTGATGTTGTTTCTTTATGGCTCAACGCTCCATCAGACTTAGATACGCCTAGCTATCAAGGATATAGACTTTCATTGTTTGATGGGGATGGCAGAGAAATCGCTAACAAATCCGTATCAATGGGTACAGCTGATGGCATTCTTCTAGGAATGTATAAAGCCAGAGCATAGCTCTGGCTTTACCTTTTTAACGCGCCAATGTGTGATGCGTTAACAGTGCACTATTGGCAGATCGAGATTAGGCTCGCCTTGCTTTGGGTCGATAATTAACACCAGCAAGTTCCACGTGGCTTTTGGCTTTACAAATACAGGGCAATATTTCGTTGCGCTCTGTGTAAGCCATCGCAAAACCAACATATTCCACTTCGCCTTTAACGAGCGTGCAGCGACAGGCACCGCAGTGACCATCGCGACAGTTGTACTCTGGCTCTAGCCCCGCACTCTCCATACTTTCCAATAAAGTATTGGAAGAGTTTGATTCTATGGTTGTAACTTTGTTGATTTTAATGGTCGCCATTACAGCTCAAAGTCCTCGAAGTCATTGGCACGAACTTCATTGTCAATTTGGCCTACAAGGTAGGAGCTGATTTCTGCTTCTTGAGGTGCAACTTGTACGTTGTCTGAAGACAACCATGCATTAATCCAAGGAATTGGGTTTGATGTTGCGCCGGGGTAGGCGATATCTAAACCAACCGCTTGCATACGAACGTTGGTGATGTATTCAACGTATTGGCACAGAATGTCTTTGTTTAAACCAATCATCGAACCATCTTTAAATAGATATTCAGCCCACTCTTTTTCTTGTTCAGCAGCCGCTTTGAACAAATCAAAACACTCTTGCTTGCACTCTTCAGCGATTTGTAAGAAAGCGAAATCGTCTTGTCCATTACGCAGCAAGTTGATCATATGCTGTGTACCAGTCAGGTGCAAAGCTTCATCACGTGCAATCAACTTGATGATTTTGGCGTTACCTTCCATCAATTCGCGCTCTGCAAAGGCAAATGAGCAGGCGAAGCTGACATAGAAACGAATCGCTTCCAACGCATTGACTGACATCAAGCAAAGATAAAGTTTGCGTTTCAGGTCACCCAAGCTAATTTTGACGCTCTCACCATTAATCTGATGTGTTCCTTCACCAAAACGGTGATAGTCATTAGACAGTTGGATCAGATCATCGTAATAGTGTGCAATGTCTTTTGCGCGTTTCAATATGTGTTCATTTTCGACGATGTCATCAAACACAATACCCGGATCATTCACAATATTACGAATAATATGAGTGTATGAGCGTGAGTGGATCGTTTCTGAAAATGACCAAGTTTCAATCCATGTTTCCACTTCAGGAAGCGAAACCAGCGGTAGCAGTGCCACGTTAGGGCTGCGACCTTGGATTGAATCCAGTAGCGTTTGATATTTTAAGTTCGAGATGAAAATGTGCTTTTCATGATCTGGAAGCTTGTTGTAATCAATGCGATCACTCGATACGTCGACTTCTTCTGGACGCCAGAAGAACGAGAGCTGTTTTTCTATCAGTTTTTCAAAAATTTCAAACTTTTGCTGGTCGTAACGAGCCACGTTAACCGATTGGCCAAGAAACATCGGTTCTTTGAGTTGATCATTCTTTTTTTGAGAAAAAGTACTGTAAGCCATAAATGCCTCAATCCCTTTTAAGCTCCCCTGCGTGGGGAGCATTATTGAATACGTTGAGTGAAATAGAGTTAGATCTTACAACCGCCGCCCGCACAATCATCATCTTGTGCCTGTACTGCGTCTTTTTGATCATCCTTCGCGCCATCACGAGTGTTGTGATAGTACAAGGTTTTCACACCAAATTTATATGCCGTCAGCAGATCTTGCAGCAACTGTTTCATTGGCACTTTGCCACTTTCATAAGCGCTGGGGTCGTAGTTGGTATTAGCGGAAATCGCTTGGTCAACAAATTTCTGCATGATGCCGACTAGGTGCAGATAGCCGTTGTTAGAACCAATATTCCACAATAACTCATAGTTCTCTTTCAAATTAATGAAATCCGGCACGACTTGTTTCAAGATGCCATCTTTTGAGGCTTTTACTGAAACATAACCGCGAGGAGGCTCAATACCGTTGGTGGCATTGGAAATTTGCGAAGAGGTTTCTGAAGGCATTAACGCTGTTAACGTTGAGTTACGTAAGCCAAATTCCATGATCTCTGCGCGCAGCGCATCCCAATCATAATGCAAAGGTTCTGCGCAAATTTGGTCGACATCTTTTTTATAGGTGTCGATAGGCAGCAAGCCTTTGGCATAATTTGTTTCATGGAATAGAGGGCATCGGCCTTGTTCTTTGGCTAACGCGACTGAAGCCTTCAACAGGTAATATTGCATCGCTTCAAAAGTGCGGTGTGTCAAACCATTTGCACTACCGTCCGAATATTTCACGCCATTTTTCGCCAGATAGTAAGCGTAGTTAATCACGCCTACACCCAATGTACGGCGATTCATGGTTGACTTATAAGCGGCAGGCAGTGGGTAATCTTGATAATCCAACAGTGCATCTAGCGCACGAACCACAAGATCAGACAACTCTTCGAAATCATCCAGAGATTGAATTGAACCTAAGTTGAATGCCGAAAGCGTACATAGCGCAATCTCACCTTCATTATCTTCAACATTAGACAGCGGTTTCGTCGGCAGTGCGATCTCCAAACAGAGATTTGATTGGCGAACAGGCGCTACAGACGCATCAAACGGGCTGTGCGTATTGCAGTGGTCAACGTTCTGGATGTAGATACGGCCAGTGGAGGCACGTTCTTGCATCAATAGGGAGAACAGTTCTACCGCTTTCACCGTCTCTTTTTTAATCGAAGTGTCATTCTCATATTGAACATACAAACGTTCGAATTCGTCTTGGTTTTCGAAGAATGCGTCATACAATCCAGGCACATCAGAAGGGGAGAATAGGGTGATATTACCGCCTTGAACTAAGCGAGAATACATCAACTTATTGAGCTGAACACCATAGTCCATATGACGAACACGGTTCTCTTCAACGCCGCGGTTATTTTTCAATACCAGTAGCGACTGCACTTCACCGTGCCACAAAGGGTAGAAGACAGTGGCTGCGCCACCACGTACACCACCTTGAGAACAGCACTTCACTGCGGTTTGGAAATATTTATAAAAAGGAATACAACCCGTGTGGAATGCTTCACCACCGCGAATTTCCGAGCCTAATGCACGAATGCGGCCCGCGTTAATACCAATACCCGCACGCTGTGATACATAACGTACGATAGAGCTTGCTGTGGCATTGATTGAATCTAAGCTGTCACCACATTCAATCAACACACATGAGCTAAATTGACGGGTAGGCGTGCGCACGCCCGACATGATTGGCGTTGGCAGCGAGATTTTGAACATTGATGTTGCGTCGTAAAAACGCTTAATGTAATCGAGACGGTTTTCTTTTGGATATTTCGCGAATAAGCAAGCGGCGACCAAAATGTAGAGGAACTGGGCACTCTCATAAATTTGTTTCGTCACACGGTTTTGCACGAAGTACTTACCTTCAAGCTGTTTTACCGCGGCGTAAGAAAAATTAAGGTCACGTGCGTGATCGATATAAGTGTCGAGTTCTTCAAATTCTGCGCGAGTATAATCTTCGATAAGGTGCTTATCGTATTTGCCCATTTCAACCAAACGAGAGACATGGTTGTACAAAGTGGGTGGCTCGTATTGTCCGTAGGCTTTTTTACGCAAATGGAACACCGAAAGACGAGCCGCTAGATATTGGTAATCTGGCGTCTCTTCTGAAATCAAATCGGCAGCGGATTTGATGATAGTCTCATGGATGTCAGAGGTGGTAATACCATCGTAAAACTGAATGTGAGCTTTCAGTTCTACTTGTGATACAGAGACATTGTGCAGGTCTTCCGCAGCCCACGCGATTACACGGTGGATTTTCTCAAGATCAATTGTTTCTTTGCGTCCATCACGCTTGGTGACAGTAAGTTTTTGGTTCATTCTGCTTCATTTCCCTAACAAAACTGATTAAGGCCGTATTTTTGTAGAATTGTTGTAAATTTCATCGCGGCTTTGTGATCTGAATTTATCTATATATTGTAGTGCAAACACAACATATAGGGGTTCTTTGCTTTGCGAGTTACAAGATAGTGCTATCTGAAGCTCATTTCAAGTTACAGATCTGGGACAGCTTGTGGATAACTAGCAAAAATAAAAAAAACAGTTAGTACCCACTTACTGATGATCAAAGAGCCGATTTGATTGTAGAAAATTACCGTTTTGAGTTTGGTTTAGATGTAACCACAATCAAAAAAAAACTTCTTGATCTTTGAGGAAAAAAGGGAGCGATTTTCGATGTGGTTAAAATGGAATCTAGAGCACAAAAAACAGTCTAGAAACCGAGAAAAAATGTGCTATTCGGCTTAATTTTTAACGTGAGCAATACGCTATCGATAATGGCATATTAGATAACCACTGACTTTAAAAAAGCTGAGTATGAACGATGTAATTGACATCAACATTGCGCCCTAAACGGTAAGTATCGGTTAACGGGTTATAAAGTAGGCCTGTTATTCCTTGCTCTTGCAGGTTTGTTTTATCAATCATCTTAATCAGTTCCGATGGGCGGATGAATTTTCCATGATCATGTGTGCCTTCTGGAACAATGCGTAGCAACTTTTCTGCGCCCACGATGGCAAACAGGTAAGACTTAAAATTACGATTGAGCGTAGAAAAGAAAACATGACCGCCGGGTTTGACCAACGCAGAGCAGGCTTGAACAACGGACAATGGGTCTGGAACATGCTCAAGCATTTCCATGCAAGTGACAACATCATATGTGTGTGGGTTGTCAGCGGCGTGGTCTTCAATCGTACTTTGAATATAAGTGAGCTTTGTTCCGGTTTCTAAAGCATGTAAACGAGCGACTTCAAGCGGTTCTTTGCCCATGTCTAAGCCAGTCACTTGCGCATCTTCTTGCGCCATGCTTTCGGCTAAAATTCCGCCACCACATCCTACATCGAGCACCTTCTTGCCAAATAAGCCGTTGGCATTGACTAACACATAGTTCAATCTTAACGGGTTAATTTGATGCAGTGGCTTAAATTCACCATCCAGATCCCACCAGCGTGACGCCATCTCTTCAAACTTTTTAATTTCATTAAGATCAACGTTTTGTGCTTTAGTCATGTTAGATTCGCTCTTGCTGTCAAAATAGGCATCTTTAGTTGTGTGGGGTATTATAACCAGTTGATTATCACAGGCTACAGGTTATCTTTATTTCATTAATTTTTGGCTAAAATTTGGCCATTAATCAGCCGGGTATGGAATGAATGTGCAATTTCTCGGCACTTGATACACAACAAAGGTCACAACCTGATAAAAGGAAAGGGAAAGGGATGCCGAAGTAGTGAATTATGTGTTATATTTTTCGGCCTTGTACGTATCGAATATACGATCAAAAGATAGAGGGATAATGGCTCTATGAGCGATCTAGCTAGAGAGATCACGCCCGTAAACATTGAAGATGAGCTAAGAGGTTCATACCTAGACTACGCGATGTCCGTTATCGTGGGTCGTGCTCTTCCAGATGTGCGTGATGGCCTAAAACCAGTACACCGTCGCGTTCTATTCGCGATGAATGTGCTTGGTAACGATTGGAATAAACCATATAAAAAATCTGCCCGTGTTGTGGGCGATGTGATTGGTAAATATCACCCGCATGGTGATAGTGCTGTATACGATACGATTGTTCGTATGGCGCAGCCGTTCTCATTGCGTTACATGTTGGTCGATGGCCAAGGTAACTTTGGCTCGATCGATGGTGACTCTGCGGCAGCAATGCGTTACACCGAAGTACGCATGTCAAAAATTGCCCACGAACTGCTTGCCGATCTCGACAAAGAAACGGTCGATTATGTACCGAACTATGACGGTACAGAACAGATCCCTGCGGTTCTTCCTACGAAAATTCCTAACCTACTGGTGAATGGCTCATCCGGTATTGCAGTAGGTATGGCAACCAACATTCCACCCCATAACCTAACGGAAGTGGTTGAGGGTTGCTTGGCCTATATAAATAATGAAGACATCACCATTGATGAGTTGATGGACTACATTCCGGGCCCAGATTTCCCAACAGCAGCATTAATCAGTGGCCGCAAAGGAATTATCGACGCTTATAAAACAGGGCGCGGTAAAGTCTACATGCGCTCTAAAGCGGATATCGAAGTCGAGAAGAATGGTAAAGAAACCATTATCGTCAGAGAAATCCCTTATCAAGTAAACAAAGCACGCTTGATTGAAAAAATTGCTGAGTTGGTTAAAGAGAAAAAAGTCGAAGGCATCAGTGCACTGCGTGATGAGTCTGATAAAGACGGCATGCGTATTGTTATCGAATGTAAACGTGATGCGGTTGGTGAAGTGGTACTGAACAACCTTTACGCTCAAACACAGTTACAAACGACATTCGGCATCAACATGGTTGCGCTGGATAATGGTCAACCTAAGCTATTCAACTTGAAAGAAATGTTGAAATGCTTTGTTGATCACCGCCGTGAAGTGGTGACGCGTCGTACTATTTTTGAACTGCGTAAAGCTCGTGATCGTGCCCACATTCTAGAAGCACTGGCTCTCGCGTTAGCCAACATTGATGAAATCATCGAATTGATTCGCCGCGCAGCAACGCCAGCAGAAGCAAAAGAAGGCTTGATTGCTCGTGGTTGGGATCTTGGCAACGTAGCGTCAATGCTTGAACGTGCTGGGACCGATGCCGCTCGTCCTGAATGGCTTGAACCAGAATACGGTATCCGTGATGGCAAATATTTCTTAACTGAGCAACAAGCCCAAGCAATTCTTGAACTTCGTCTGCACAGATTGACAGGTTTAGAGCACGAAAAAATTCTTGATGAGTACAAAGCTCTTCTGGAAGAAATCGCTGAACTGATGCACATCCTTGCCAGCACTGAACGTTTGATGGAAGTGATCCGCGAAGAGCTTGAAACTGTTCGTGATGCTTTTGGTGACGCACGACGCACTGAAATTACCGCGGCAACTCACGATATCGACATGGAAGAGCTGATTGCTCGTGAAGATGTGGTAGTTACACTTTCTCATGCAGGTTATGTGAAATACCAGATCCTCAGCGATTACGAAGCACAACGCCGTGGTGGTAAAGGTAAGAGCGCGACGAAGATGAAAGAAGAAGACTACATTGAGCGTCTTCTTGTGGCGAATACTCATGACCATATTCTTTGCTTCTCGACTCGTGGTAAGACATACCGTTTGAAAGTCTATCAATTACCGCTAGCGAGCCGTACAGCGCGTGGTAAACCTATCGTTAACATTCTTCCTCTGGAAGAAGGGGAACGTATTACTGCGATTTTGCCAGTCACTGAGTTTAGTGATGATAAGTTTATCTTTATGGCGACCGGTGACGGTACAGTGAAGAAAACATCACTTTCAAGCTTTGCCAACGTGCGTTCTAACGGTTTGATCGCGGTTAACTTGCGTGAAGATGATTCTTTGATTGGTGTGGACATTACCGATGGCAACAGTGAAATTATGCTGTTTTCTAAATTTGGTAAAGTGGTTCGCTTTAAAGAATCAGAAGAAACGCCAGTATTGGATGAAAATGGTCAGCCTGTTCTTGATGAACATGGCCAGCCAGAAATTAAGTTCAAAGGTGTTCGCGCCATGGGACGCACAGCGTCCGGTGTTCGTGGTATGAAGCTAGCAGAAGGCGACCAAGTGGTATCGCTGATTGTTCCTTCAAATGACGGCGATATCTTAACAGTGACACAAAACGGCTATGGTAAACGTACAACCTTAGGGGAATATCCAACTAAAGGTCGTGCAACTCAAGGCGTTGTTTCAATCAAGGTGTCTGAGCGTAATGGTCAAGTTGTCGGCGCAGTGCAAACTGAAGAAGGCGATGAGTTCATGATGATCACCGATGCCGGTACGCTCGTTCGTACTCGCGTCGCGGAAGTGAGCCAAGTGGGACGCAATACTCAAGGTGTGACCTTGATTCGCACCGCTGAAGATGAAAACGTCGTAGGTTTACAACGTATTGAAGAAATTGAAGATGTTGAGTTACCAGAAGGTGAGGAATTGCCAGAAGGTGAAGCGAGCGTTGCAATTTTAGAAGTACAAAGTGACGCAGAAGAGACTGACTCTGAACCGAGCAGCGATTCTGAAGACGAGTAATCGTTTCACATATCCACCTTTATTCTAAGGTGATAAAGAATAAAAGCCGGAGCATTGATTGCTTCGGCTTTTTACTTCTAGCGAGCAGCCCATCCAACAAGCGAAGGATTTCCATTCAGCGTTGAAATCGTGGTGGTCTTTTTGAAAAGATCATCTGTGCCACAAATACGGCTGACTCCACATCTCTCATTCAACCTAAAATTGCCTATACTTAGCTATTGAGTTAACGTCATAAAAGTCATTAATTTAATTTTAAACGTTCTAGAAAAGATAACTTTTTAATAAATAAGAAACCATTCATTGGTTAAGATCTGTCCCCATAACATAATGGCGCTACAACTAAAAAGGATATAAAAGATGTTTGCTAATCGGTTTACCTTACAATCGCGATTAATTTTTGCAGTGTTATTACCTTGCGTTGCGTTGATTATTGTTGGAATGGCGAGCTTCAATAGCATGTCGACGATTCAACGACAGGCAGAACAGCTCTATCTCAATACGGCCGCGCCAATGCGTTCAATGGCTGAAGTTGCCTCCCGAATTCCCCGTATGCGGGTTGGTATCGATATGATGTTACTTCAAGAGACGTCGTTAAGAGATAAAAAGGGTGTCCTCACACGCGTGAAAGAGACACGTGACGAAGATATCCCTGAAATGAGGCAGTCTGTCGAGCACGCAGTTCAGTCACAAGTGGATCCAGAACAGCGTAGACAAGTTCAGCAGCTGTTGACTGACTTTGAAAAAATGGTCAGTACTCAACTTAATCCTATGTTGGCGGCATTTGAAAAGGGCGATCTAGATACGGCGCGCAACATATACCGAGATCAATATGCGGTTACCTATGGTGAACTGCGTAAAAAAGCCAATGTGATCCTCGATTCGCTACTAGAGCAGGCCAAACAGCAGAACGTCAATAGCCAAAAGAGTTATGCCCAAGGGCAAAATCACATGTTTATCATTATTGGTATTGGCGTGCTAATTTCGTTTGTCACTTCATTCTTTATTGTTATCGGCCTAAAAACGCGAGTGGCCAGCCTACAAAAATCCATTGCTTTGGCAGCTGAAAACATGGCGCTAGATGCTCGCATTGATTTAGGTGGCCAAGATGAGTTATCGAAAATTAGCGATAGTTTTAACGACTTCATTGAGAAAGTACATGTAGCGATCAAGCAAGTGGCTTCGAGTTCTTATGAATTAGCGAATACGGCTAACCAAGTTTCAGCTCGGGCACTATTAACCAAAAACAACTGCACTTCGCAACGTGATAGAACAGTTCAAGTGGCCACTGCCATTCATGAGTTAGGCGCAACGGTAGGCGAAATTGCAAACAACGCAGCTCAAGCTGCCGACGTTGCGAAACAGGCCACTCATCAGGCGGAAAATGGCACCACTGTAGTAGAGAAAGCACAAGTGCAAATTGCAGATTTGATCACTGAATTAGAGCAAGCTGCACAAGTCGTAGGCTCTTTGGCTGGTCAAGTGGTTAACATCAGCTCGATACTTGAGACTATTCGTAGCATTTCCGAGCAAACGAACTTACTTGCATTGAACGCAGCGATTGAGGCGGCGCGAGCGGGAGAGCAAGGTCGAGGTTTTGCGGTCGTTGCCGATGAGGTGCGAAATTTAGCAAGCCGTTCTGCTGCATCAACCGAAGAAATTCAAAGAGTCATTAATAACTTACAGGAAGAATCGAAACGGGCGGTTGGGGCAATGTCCCAAGGCCGAGAGCAGAGTTTGTTGGTGGTTGAACAAGCTGAAAATGCCAATAGCTCGCTAAAACAGATCCGCGTTTATATAGAGAATATTAGTGATCAGAACATTCAAGTGGCGACGGCAACGGAAGAGCAATCAAGTGTGGTCAGTGAAATCAACCGCACCGTTGAAGATATTAATCATCTCACCATGGAAACAACAACAGTAGCTGAGGAGCTCACCGTTAGTAGCGAACATTTGAAAAAAGTTTCCAAGCAACTCGATAGCCTAGTGAACAATTTTAAATTGTAATTTTGATACTTTAGGCTTAGATATTAGAAATGTGATAACTATTCCATAACTTAACACGACATAAGACATGTCTATGAAAAATGGTATTATTTTTGAGAATTTTAGTATTTTTATAGGAATCGGTTGTGGACCCTGTGATATCGCAATTAAAGAAGGATTTTTATGCGCAGATTCGCTCTCTCAAAGACGGTCCGACATCTGAATCTCAAACGACCTTAGCACTGCTCACAGAAGAAGAGTTGCAACAACTCGAACAAATGTGGGTTGAACTGGCGGTTTGGAAGCAGTCGCAGAATATCTAACTGCCCACAAATTGATTAGCGCAAATTTTCGTAATAATCCCAAATAAAAAGCCAGCAGAACAGATGCTGGCTTTTTTTGTTTATCACGTCGGCTGTTAATTATACGCGCGTGCGACACGTCCAAGTGATGACAGTTGATAATGTTCAGCGTATGCGGGGATGAAGATTGAGTGACCTTTTTTCACGGTTAGAGACTCACCATTGTCATGGGTTAAGGTCGCATCAGCATCAATGGCAAAGATAATTTCGGCACTGTTGATTTTCACGTTAACTTGCGCGGCATTGAGGTAAATCGCAAACTTAAAATCGCGGACTGGGACAGGGAACAGTAATGCTCCATTTTCTTCGATTGGTTTCAATAACAGGCTTGAAGCGGGTTTTTCTTCAAATAGCGTGCATGATGCGAGCTCTTCAATATCCATGTGTTTGGGTGTTAGGCCAGCGCGCAATACGTTGTCTGAATTGGCCATGATTTCAAGCCCGGTACCTTTCAAGTAGGCGTGTGGCGTTCTGGCGTCTAAAAACATGGCCTCACCCGGAGCTAAAGTGAGTACATTGAGCATTAATGGAGAAAATAGACCGATATCACCGGGGTACTGTTGTGCCAGCTCTAAAATGAGCCCAAAAAGATCATCACCTGAATGATGATGGGCATACGCTAATAATGCATTCACCGCATGTTCTTTTTGCTCGCCAGTTAATGATAGCAATGCACTAAAAAAGGTTTTTAAACCTTGTGATGTTGGGTTGTGTGCAAAAGCATCGACTAGGGTTGAAATCGCATTGATATTCAGCGTTTGAAATTGTTCAACAATCTCTGTGATTGGGCGAAACCCATTCATCGCTTGATAAGGGGTAAGGGCGTAAACCAATTCCGGCTTGTGGTTAGGATCTTTATAGTTGCGATGTCCGGCATTGAGTGGGATCCCCGCTTGGTTTTCTTTCTCAAAGCCAATTTCCGCTTCTTGCTTACTTGGGTGAACTTGAATCGAAAGGGCGTTCGCTGCGGCAAGTACTTTGAAAAGATAAGGTAGCTCACCAAAGGTTGTTGCAGTAGCAGCAGAAAGAAACGCTGTTTTATCTTGGTTGATCATCTCAAGCAACGAAACAGGTTCTCCATTCACATGAATTTGTGAGCATCCATTTGGGTGTGCTCCCATCCAAATTTCTGCTTGTGGAGCGTTGTTTGGGTTAGCAATATCAAACAAGTGCTGAATCGAAGTCGTGCTTCCCCACGCATAGTTTTGGATGACATTGTCCATCAAAAAGAAAGGTTGTTTGTTATTGGTCATAGTACATCTCACAAAAAATCAAAATAAAAACAAAGCAGCAGTACATAGAGTAAGCGAAATAAAAAACTCCCGAGTTAAAGCGGGAGTACAACATAAAATCAGAAGCTCAGCGTTGATGAACATCAAGCACTCTCGGGGGAGAGTGCTTGATCATTAAGCCGTTGCTTGTTGTAATTTCGCTTGGCGCATTTTTTTCAGAGTGATACAAACAACACCTGTCACTACAGCACCGGTTGCCATGCAAAGCAAAGCTAGCAAAGGCTTATTCATGGCACCGAGCAATGCTACTACAGGACCGCCGTGGGCAACACTGTTTGTAATGCCAAAAGTGAACGCCATAACCGCTGCAACCATCGACCCCAAGATGTTTGCTGGAATGACTGACATCGGATCTTGTGCGGCAAATGGAATTGCCCCTTCAGAGATACCAACCAAGCCCATTGCACCGGAAGCTTTACCTGCTTCAATTTCAGAGGCTTCAAACAAGTTCAGTTTACGGCCCAAAACGGTTGCTAAAGCCATGCCGAGTGGCGCGACTGGAATGGCACACGCCATTGCACCCATAAATTGAGTTTGACCGCTGGCAATCATACCAACAGAGAAGAGGAATGCCACTTTGTTAAATGGGCCACCCATATCAAAGCCAGCCATGCCGCCGAGCACAATACCGAGCAGTATCACGTTACCTGAGCTCATGCTCGTAAGTAGTGCGGTTAAGCCATCCATCAAGCTTGCAATCGGCGCGCCGATAACAAAAATAAAGAGCCCAGAGATAAAGAGTGAGCCTGCGATGGGTGCAATCATGATTGGCACAAGTGGTTGAATAAACTTGTGAAAATGGATGCTTGTTAACCATTTGATGAAATAACCGACTAAAAGGCCAGCAATAATGGCACCGATAAAACCTGTACCAGCATCTGCGCCGTAGAATGACCCGTTGTTAGCGATCCAACCACCAATTAAGCCAGGAGTCAGAGCGGGGCGATCGGCGATCGCATACGCGATGTAACCTGCAAGAATGGGGATCATCAACGTAAAAGCAACCACACCGACGTTCAGCACTTGATTCCACATACTGCCGTCAGGAATGGCCATACCAGCTTCGGTTGGCTCGCCGCCAATAGCGAGTGCTAAAGCAATCAACAAACCGCCAGTAACAACGAATGGGATCATATGCGATACACCATTCATCAAATAGCGGTATAAATCGGAGCGAGCTTGCGCCGCTTTGCCTTTCCCATCTAAAGTCTTGGCACTGGCATCGGCTTGATATTTTGGTGCGCTGAGGGCTTTTTCAATCAACCCTTTTGCATCACGAATCGGCGCTTTAACACCAGTTTCAATCAGTTTTTTACCCGCAAAGCGCACCATGTCAACTTGCTTGTCGCAAGCCACGATGATCGCATCAGCTTTAGCGATCTCTTCATCCGTTGGGCTATTTTTCACCCCAATCGAACCGTTGGTTTCGACTTTAATTTGATAACCCATCGTGGCGGCCCCTTTTTCCAGCGCTTCAGCGGCAAGATAAGTGTGTGCAACACCGGCTGGGCAGCCCGTTACGCCAATCAAAAAGCCTTTATTGGCTTCAACATCGGTTGCTTTTTCGGTTTTTTGTAGCAACAAATCTAGCGCTGCTTGCTCTGTTTTTGCGTCTAAGAAACGTTCAATGAACCCTTCTTCAATCAGCTTGGAAGAGAGCTCTGCCAGCACTTCAATATGATGATTTGAACCACCATCAGGCGAGGCTATCATGAAAAATAATTTAGAAGGCAAGCCATCTTCCGCGCCATATTCGATACCGCTTTTGCTGATGCCTATCACAACTGCAGGCGAGATAACGGCGGAACTTTTGGCATGAGGCAGCGCGACACCATCTTCAAATCCAGTGTTACCAAGCTCTTCACGAGCATAGATATCGGCTAAAAACTGCGATTTATCGCTGATGCGTCCTTGTTCTAACAGTACATCGACCAGCTCTGAGAAAACGCCATCTTTTGATGTTGCTTTCAAATCAAGCAGGATCAAGTTCTCATTAATGAGTTGAGTGATCATGTTTCGTCCCCTATATGGTTTTTATCCCCTTCGCACGTAGAACTGAGCCATGTTGGCTGCAACTTCAAACTGTTTGGGGATATTGTTATTGCGCACCGCGCTTTTTGTTGGAGATATTGTGAGCTCCTCGGGTGAACAGTGGTAGTGTACGAAACTGGCATTTACTGGATTATTGTAACCTATGGCTGCAAACGTGATCAGGCTCTTATTTTGGTTTTAGGGTGATAATTTGAATTTATGATTAATTTTTTTATTTTAATTCAATTAGATAAATTGATTATTTTGCTTTTTCGATCGGAGTTATCGAATGCGTAATGATTGGTGATTCATGAGGTATTGGATTATAGTTGCCTCGTTTATTGATGGGTATAGGGTGAATTTTGTGATCCCAGTATTTAAAAATGTGATTGAAGTGCTGCTCTCGGAGCGAGAAAGTTTTAATCGAATATGGTTTGCTGGGGACAAAATAACGCCGCCAGCGTTCAGTTACCAAGTCAATTTCCCTCGTCTAGAATTGGTTTTAAGCGGCGTGTATAGCAACGAAATCGAAGAGATTGAACACGGTATCAGTAAGGTCAACATCTTATCTGGTGATGCGCTTTATATACCTCCGAACTGCTGGAATAAACCTGATTGGCAAGAGAGCTGTTCGGTCTTGAGTTTGCTATTTGGCCGTCGTCAAATGGGGTTTAGTTTGGTCAGTAAACACAAAGGCGAGAGTGGTTTTTATGATGTTCAGAAACACAGTATCCCAACGCGTACTGGGCACGCGATTGATCACATGCTCGAAGGGCTAAATGCATTAGCACGTGAGCCTCAGAAAAGCCCAATGGACGAACATTTGTTGTTGGCTCTGTTGAGTTACAGCGCCACAATGCTTGATCAACCGACCGCTTCTCCTAAAAAGCGCAGTGAAGATTTATATCAAGGTATCTGCATCTATATCCAAGAAAATTTTCATCGCAATATTTGCCGTGACAGCATCGCACAGCGGTTTAATATCTCTGCCAACCATTTATCGCGCATGTTTCGCCAACAAGGACACATGACTCTTGCTGATTACATCACTTGGGTAAGAATTGAACGGGCAAAATTTATGTTGAAGAAATACACCTTTCGTTTAGCCGAAGTGGCCACGCGCTGTGGATTTCAAGATGTGAATTATTTTTTCCGCGTATTTAAAAGCAAAGCGGGTATGACTCCATCTGAATATCGAACTCTGTCGCAATAAAGCTATTCATTTTGTATTGGGTCGCACGGCTTAGCCATCACGTGCAGCAAAATGGCTTTAAGGGTTTCTTCTCTTTTTGCCGTAAGTAGCCATTGACGATGTTCCTCTTCCAGCAACCAACGAGTTAACTGCGTGACCGGTTTAATCACGGTTCGCGGCGCTGATGTCGGCAGTAATAAGGTGATGATCAGCGACACATCGCCGGATTTTTCTGACCATGATAGCGGGTTTGCTAACCAGTGAACCGCCAGTGTTGGCTGGGCAACTCGTGCGTGAATGATATGGGGTAGCGCTATTCCACGGCCAATAATGGTCGGGGAGATGGCTTCTCTTTTTTCCAGCGCATGCAAAATATCATGGCAATGTGCGGGCATGATCTGCTTAGCAATCGTGTCGAGTGCCTCTGATTTGCTAACCACTGAGCCTAATGTGGCGTAATGCCACTGTAGCGAAAAAGGCAGTTGAAAAGCTAGGTGGGTGGCGAACGCCAATTCCGCTTTAGCATTTTGTTTGTGTGATGTTGAAATAAGCAGTGTGTGCTCGCGCAAATACTCTGTCATCACCATACAGGCCAACTCGGCATCGAGCCCTTCAATGGCAATTTGGCATACATCTCCCGGGTTTGAACCAAGGCTTAACACTTGCAGTGTATGGTTAAGCATTGCCTTGTTGTCACGCGTGATGTTAAACAGCACCACCACCGAGCGAAAATGGCGGTTGAGATCTTTCAATTCATTTAATTGCCAGCTGACTAGACCGCCTGCTTTTAAAACAAACGTGATGCGCGTTGTGATCATCGGCGGTTACAAATGACGATCTAAAACAGATTGCACGTTCGTCAACACTTCTTCAATGGACACCTGAACCGTTTTGCAACCAACAAAACGTTCACGCTGTTCAATGTCGATATCTGAAGCGATGAGGATCAGATCCGCGTTGACAATATCTGCCACTGTCAGTGGGTTCTCGACACCCATTGCGCCTTGGGTTTCGACTTTGATTGAGATATTACGCTTATTCGCTTCTTTTTTGAGTGCGTCTGCGGCCATATAGGTGTGCGCGATGCCTGTTGGACAAGCGGTTACTGCGATAATTTTCATAACGAAAGATAATAGAGAAATGATGAGTGAGTATAAGGAGGATGAAAGCGTGACTCAACCGAAGTTTACGCTAAGCCAGCACCCTAATGGCTGTAGCACTCAGGCTACTCGGCTTTGCACATAAACTTTGCACTGGCCGTAGAATAGGGAAGCCCATCATAAAAAATGGTGCTGCACAGATAGTAAATGTGACGTTTTTGTTTGATAAGATGCGCTTCGACTTGTAACGGTACATTCAGTGGAATAGGGTGCAGATAACGTACGTTTAGCTCTGCCGTCATCGCATAAATGCACTGTGCAAACAGACAATGCGTCATGGCAGCGTCATGTAAGGTGCTGATAAGTCCACCCTGCATGACCCCTTGATAGCCTTGCATCTTTTCTGTTGCTACAATCTGTGCGCATACGCTCCCCGTTTCTGTTTGGTTAAATTGCAGTGTGTGCGTTTCAGAAAAGAACGGGGCACAACACACCGCGCAGTGGCAATGTTGTATGGGAGGTTGAATGTTCATAAGTTCACCAAACTGTTTTTAAATGATTAGGAGAAGAAAATGGCAAGACCCAAAAAAATTCGTCGTGTTTGTGGTCAAGCGGCGTATGCGTGCTTCAAACCCAACGGTGTCAAATTATCTGAATTGAACACAGTAGATTTACTGCCAGAAGAACTTGAAGCGTTGCGTTTGGCTGATAAAGAGGGGCTTAGCCAATTGCAAGCGGCCACGCAGATGTGCATATCGCGACAAACCTTTGGTAATATCGTTAACCAAGCAAGAGCGAAAGTCGCGACTTGCTTGGTGGAAGGTCATGCGTTGATGTTGGTTGAGCGCTAACGCTCGTGATCAGGTTCTTGAATTTGATACAACACCTTCTGATGCTCATCACAAACGTCTACGCAGTTACATTCTCTTTCAATATCGATATTTGCTAATCCACCACAACTGCCTTGCAGCGAGCGGCGGCGAAACAAAACACCGATCGCCATCAAGACAATAATGCCAATGAAAAACGCAAAGGTTATAACATAAGTCATTATTTTCCCTCGACAATCGCTTTTACTTTCAGCACTTTCTTCAACGCTTCTATGGTAGTTGGTGACAGCATTCTGGGTGCCAGTTTGTTATGTTTACCCACTTTCTTCGATCCACATTGACTAGCACAACGTTTCTTCGATTTATTGGCTGAAGGCTTGCCAAAAGAGACGTCGGTGACGGGCAGAAGATGGTTTGGATGAAGTGATGTTAATTGGCTGCCTCTTGGTGCGTAATATACCTCAATCTTCTTTTCTAAAATTGCTGCTAACATATTTTGTCCGATATTGCGGACGATAACAGCGTCCACTCTATTCTCTCTTAGCAGTGCCAGTAGCTGTTTTTTGTGGCCACAACTGCCCTCGGTTTTCGTAACGTCAATACGTTGGCTAGTGGCGGTGGTATCGTCCACAATCATCAATTGAGGCGCTTTGGCAAAGTGATTAAAAGGCGAGTTTTGATCACAAGGGATGGCATAAATCATCATGGCTCCTAAAGTTTATCGGGTTCTTGTATTTAAAATACACCTTATTATTGGCATATGCCAATAATAAAAATGACAATGTAAGAGTTCATTAATTAAAAGTCGTGGTGCTGTTTGGTAAATCGAGACCCGATATGGCGTAAAAATACGCGAATAAATTGCAGGCGTATGTAACAAGCCTCACCTACACTTTGTGAGCAGTCAAATGAAAGTTAAATCTATTGCATATTGGAAACTTGCAGGTGTAAACGTTAACATCTGGTGTTTTGAGAGGTATGATCTCTTTCGTGGTGGATCGCACTTTTAAAAAGAGAAATAGGTCTCGATGTTACATTGCGTTACGTATGATTACTTAGTTTTGCAATAGTTATCAAACTATTCACAAGAAACTGCATGAAAATGCGATTTCAAAACTGAAATTTTAACTGGTTCACATTAATTGTTTGTTTTACTACTATACTTTGAAAGGTAAACGTTTTCACTGCTATTTCTCAGAGTTAACGTTTCTCCCCCTACACAATGTAATAACAACACTAACAAATAGGACTTGTTCAATGAGAAAGTTAACTACTTTAGCCATGCTTGCGGCTGGTATGAGTTTCGGCACTCAAGTCATGGCTGACACAACGATCGGTGTGACCGTTTATAAGTACGATGATAACTTTATGTCAGTTGTTCGCCAAGCGATTGAAAAACAGGCAAATAATGACGGCAATACCAAGGTTTTGATGAATGACTCACAAAACAGCCAATCAATGCAAAATGACCAAGTGGATGTCATGTTGGCTCGTGGCGTGAAAGCACTGGCGATCAACCTTGTCGACCCTGCAGCTGCACCAAGTATTATTCAAAAAGCGAAAATGGATGATGTTCCTATCGTTTTTTACAACAAAGAACCGAGTGCTAAAGCGCTCGCTTCATATGACAAAGCCTATTATGTGGGTACAGATTCAAAAGAGTCGGGCATCATCCAAGGCGATCTCATTGCGCAACACTGGAAAGCCAATCCTGCTTGGGATAAAAACGGTGACGGTGTACTGCAGTATGTAATGCTGAAAGGCGAACCAGGTCACCCAGATGCGGAAGCTCGTACTTCTTATTCTGTGAAAACCATTAACGAAAATGGCATCAAAACAGAAGAGCTACACATGGATACTGGTATGTGGGATACCGCCATGGCGAAAGATAAAATGGATGCTTGGTTATCTGGCCCCAACGGTAGCAAAATCGAAGTCGTGATTGCCAATAATGATGGTATGGCGATGGGTGCGATTGAAGCGTTACGTGGTGCGGGTGCGAAAGTACCAGTATTCGGTGTTGATGCGTTAGCAGAAGCATTAGCATTAGTTAAATCTGGCGACATGGCAGGCACTGTGCTTAATGATGCAGATTCACAAGCGAAAGCGACATTTGAACTTGCACGTAATTTAGCCAACGGCAAAGCTGCAACCGAAGGCACTCAATGGGAAATGGCCAATAAGATTGTTCGTGTTCCTTATGTTGGTGTGGATAAATCGACACTCGAGTAACCTAAAGTTCAAGGGGGAAGTCATTCCCCCTTTACTCCCTAACTTATAGGGTGTTTATACAATCAATAATAAATAATTGCTGATTAAATTTTATTTAATATTGAATGGTATTAATCAAAGAATAAATAAGTGATGCCATGGTAAATCAAGAGCATGAATTTCTGTTAGAAATGACAGGAGTGAGTAAAGAGTTTCCCGGGGTTAAGGCATTAGATAAAGTTAATTTGAAAGTTCGACCACACTCTATTCATGCGTTAATGGGAGAGAATGGTGCAGGTAAGTCGACGCTATTAAAATGCCTTTTTGGAATTTATGATAAAAACGAAGGTGATATTATATTTTTAGGCGAACATGTGAATTTTCAATCGTCTAAGCAAGCTTTGGAAGCGGGTGTTTCCATGGTCCACCAAGAGCTTAACCAAGTATTACAATGTTCTGTAATGGATAATATTTGGCTAGGGCGTTACCCAAAGAAAGGACTCTTTGTCGATCACGATAAAATGTATCGCGATACCAAAGAGATCTTTGATGAACTCGATATTGATATAGACCCGAAAATTAAAGTGGCTAAATTATCGGTATCACAAAGGCAGATGGTCGAAATAGCGAAAGCGTTTTCTTATAACGCGCGCATTGTGATCATGGATGAACCCACGTCCTCTTTGACTGAAAAAGAGGTATCGCATCTTTTTACTATCATTAACAAGTTGAAAGAAAAAGGCTGTGGCGTGGTGTACATCTCTCACAAAATGGAAGAAATATTTACTATTTGTGATGAGATAACCATCTTGCGTGATGGGCAATGGGTTGATACGAGGCCGTTGAAAGGGCTCGATATGGACAAAATCATTTCGATGATGGTTGGCCGTGAATTAACACAGCGCTTTCCCACAAAGACCAATGTGCCAAAAGAAATTATCCTCGAAATCAAAAATTTAACAGCACTGAACCAACCCTCTATTCAGGATATTTCGTTTGATCTCAGAGAAGGTGAAATCTTAGGTGTGGCTGGGCTCGTCGGTTCAAGACGCACTGATATTGTGGAAACCATTTTTGGGGTTCGTGAGCGTAGTAACGGCCACATTATGTTACATGGCCGAGAGATGAAAAACCGTGATGCGCATGAAGCGATCAATAGTGGTTTTGCGTTGGTGACAGAAGAGCGTCGTTCAACCGGCATTTACAGTAATTTAGATATTACCTTTAACTCTTTGGTTGCCAATGTGGATGAATACAAAACCAAATTAGGTTTACTGAGTAATAAAAAAATGAGGAGTGATACACAGTGGGTAATTGACTCTATGAGTGTAAAAACACCTTCTCATGAAACATCAATCGGTTCTTTGTCTGGTGGTAATCAGCAGAAAGTCATTATTGGCCGTTGGTTGTTAACTCAGCCAGAAATATTAATGCTTGATGAGCCGACTCGGGGCATTGATGTCGGAGCAAAGTTTGAAATTTATCAATTGATATTGGAATTAGCGAAAAAGAATAAAGGGATTATTATTATCTCTTCCGAAATGCCAGAGTTGTTAGGCATTACCGATAGAATATTGGTGATGAGTAATGGCCGAGCTGCGGGAATCGTTAATACTAAAGACACTTCACAGAATGAAATATTAGAGCTGGCCTCTCGTTACCTCTAGGGAAATTATTATGGATTCAGTTAAAACATTTGCAATGAAGCACCTAAAGGAAGGTGCGATCTATGCGGTTCTATTTATTCTTCTGGCAATTATTATTATTCAGGAGCCATCATTTTTAAGTTTACGCAACTTTAGTAATATATTAACGCAATCTTCAGTGCGCGTTATTATTGCATTGGGTGTGGCGGGGCTGATTGTAACGCAAGGAACCGACCTTTCTGCTGGACGTCAAGTGGGTTTAGCCGCTGTAATTTCGGCAACACTTTTACAATCAATTGATAACGTCAACAAAGTATTCCCCAGCATTGGTGACGTGCCGATTGTGGCTGTGATTCTTTGTGTGTGCGCGATCGGCGCGATCATCGGTTTAGTGAACGGTGTGATTGTTGCTTATTTAAAAGTAACGCCGTTTATCGCCACATTAGGCACCATGATCATCGTCTACGGGATTAACTCTCTCTACTACGATTCGGTGGGTGCATCTCCAATTGCAGGTTTTGATGAGCGTTTCTCTTCATTCACTCAAGGTTTTATTCGATTTGGGGATTTTAGGTTTTCGTACATAACCTTCTACGCCATTATCGCGATTATCTTTACATGGATTTTGTGGAATAAGACCGTTTTTGGTAAGAACATTTTCGCGGTCGGTGGTAACCCAGAAGCTGCAAAAGTTTCTGGTGTTAATGTGCCACTGACGCTACTGAAAGTGTATGCTTTATCGGGTGTGTTCTATGCGTTTGGCGGTATGTTGGAAGCTGGCCGTATCGGCAGTGCGACCAATAACCTTGGCTTCCTGTACGAGTTGGATGCGATTGCAGCCTGTGTTGTGGGTGGCGTGTCATTTGCTGGCGGTGTCGGAAGCATTGCGGGTGTGGTCACGGGTGTGCTTATCTTCACTGTGATCAACTATGGTATGACCTACATTGGCGTGAGCCCTTACTGGCAGTACATCATTAAAGGCGGCATTATTATTTTCGCTGTCGCGTTGGACTCAATGAAGTACGCGAATAAGAAATAGCCGCCTAAGAGCAAAAATACAATTTTCGACATTTAATCGCCGAAAATTGTCGAAATAAAATAAACAAAGAGCGCTTTTATCGGCGCTCTTTTGCTATTGCCCAGTAGGAAGCGTACGTTTTTCAAAATAGCGCACAATCTCCTCGATCAATATTTTGATACGTGACGGTTGGTGGTCACGATTGGGATAGAGCAGATGCAAGTCCGAGCCTGTGGCCAGATCGTGTGAACTAAAACTTTGCCGATAATCTTCCAAGAGAAGAACGAGTTTCCCTGCATTGAGGTCGGGTTGAATATCGAGTTGTGATTTGAGTGCAATACCTGCGCCTTCGAGTGCCCACTGACGAATCACTTCGCCATCATTAGACAAACGTGATGGTTTGATCAGAATATCTTGAACGACATCTCCTTTAAGAAAAGACCAACGCGTTAATGATTCACTTTTGCGTAGCATACCCAAGCAAGCATGCTGTTTGAGATCCTCTGGGTGCGTCGGTTGACCATGACACGCTAAATATGCGGGTGAGGCACAAAGAACGCGGCGACTTGTTGCTAATTTTCTGGAAACCAATTGACTATCTTTGAGTGTGCCGTAACGCAATACCAAATCAAGTTTTGTTTCATATATCCCTAACACACTGTCACTAAAGGTAATCTGAGGCACAATTTTAGGATGTCTTGCTAAGAAGGAGTCGAGCAGTGGCAGCAAATGTTGTCGCCCGAGATCTTTGGGTGCTGAAATTTTTATATTGCCTTCCAAGTGTGTTTTCTCGGCGAATAGCGAAGACTCGACTTCAGTGATGTTGGCTAAGGTTTGTAAACATAATGGATAGAAACGTTCGCCGGCTTCCGTCAATGCAATTTTACGTGTGGTTCTTTGCAGCAATTTCACGCCATAGTGGCGTTCAAGCTCTTGCAGTTTTAGTGTGACTGAAGCGGCGGACATATTGATGGCTTTTGCGGCGGCCGCCAACCCTTGTTGCTCAACAATGGCAACAAAGACCTCCATGTTCAATAATTTGTTCATTAAGATTCTATATCGCAGTTATTGTTAAGTAATCCTAAATACTCTTTTTAATTATAGCTAGATTATTTAGTGATTCTTTTGTTATAGCCTATGGATAACAACCCAATACAGAGCGATTGAATGATGAGTAGCTTATTTTCCCCGATACAAATCGGTCCACTTTCTTTGAATAACCGGCTGGTAATGGCCCCGATGACGCGGGCTCGGACAAGTCAACCGGGTAATGTTCCCAACGACATCATGGCGCAATATTATGCTCAGCGAGCGAGTGCTGGTCTGATTATTACTGAAGCAACACAAATATCAGACGATAGCCAAGGATACTCATTTACTCCTGGCATATACACGCCAGAACAAATAGTGGGTTGGCAGCAGGTCACTCAAGCCGTGCATGATCGCGGAGGAAAAATAGTGAATCAGCTATGGCATGTAGGGCGAGTATCGCATCCTGTTTTTCAACAAGGTCAAAAGCCGATGGCTCCTTCAGCTATTGCTCCAGTCGATACCAAAGTCTGGATTGCACAGCCGGGGAGTGCCGGTGAGATGATGGAATGCGTTGAACCAAGAGCAATGACATTGCAAGAGATTAACCAAGTGGTACGCGATTTTGCTAATGCTGCACACAATGCGATTGCGGCTGGCTTTGATGGCGTCGAAATTCATGGTGGTAATGGCTATTTGATCGATCAGTTTTTGCGAACCAATTCGAATCATCGCACTGATCAATATGGTGGCAGCAGAGAAAACCGCTTACGTTTTCTTATGGAAGTTGTGAGTGCAATCATTGATAAGGTTGGCGCTGACAAAGTTGGAGTTCGCTTGGCGCCTTACATCACATTTAAAGATATGAACTGCCCAGATATCGTCCCAACGATTTTACAAGCGGCGGAGCAATTACAGAAACTCGGTATTGCGTATCTGCATTTGTCAGAAGCTGATTGGGATGATGCTCCACAAATCCCTGAAGATTTTCGCCGACATTTACGTGAGCTGTTCATCAATACCATTATTGTTGCAGGCCGATATGACGTTGAGCGAGCAAACCAAATCTTGGAAAATGGCTACGCTGACTTAGTCGCATTTGGGCGTCCCTTTATTGCGAATCCAGACTTAGTCGAGCGTTTGAAAATGAACCGTACATTATCGGCATTTGATCCAAGTTGCTTATTTGGTGGAGGTACTAAGGGATATACAGATTATCCAAACCATTCTTAAATCGACATAGCCAGCAGTCGTTTGTTCTATGATTCTGCTGGCTTTTTTACAACTGGTTGGCCGTTATAAAGCAATGAGCCATTAACGCGCGCCAAAATGATACGCTAAAAGTAATAAGGCCACAGAATAAACATCCATGTGAATGCTGAAAATATCAACGCGATCAGTACGGCAGCTGAACCGATGTCTTTGGCGCGGCCACTGAGTTCGTGCCATTCGCTACCGACGCGGTCAACCACGGCTTCCACGGCGGAATTCATCAACTCCACAATCACAACTAAGACTAAGCAACCAATCATCATGATTTGCTCAATTTTAGTGACAGGCAAAACGAAAGTAATGGTAATCAACAAAATTGAAGTGACAGTTTCTTGTCGAATAGCGGCTTCGTTTAGCCACGCGGCTTTCAGCCCTTGTATTGAATAACCTGTGGCATAAAACAGACGCTTTATACCCGTACGACCTGGTTTCATAAAATGAACAACCTAATAATGAATAACTATGACAATGGGCATGAGTGAATTACGTGTAGACGTAAAATAGCCTTCGCCCCGCACCCTCATGTTAAAAAAGAGAATCAATGACGTCAGTTCACGGATTCTCTTAAGTGGCCCGATATTAAACGCCCACCACGGGTAGTACAAGAGTAAAGCAAGCGCCTCCGAACACACTTTTAGCCACCGATACTTGGCCGTTGTGGCGTAAAACGATCTGTTTGACGATGGCCAAACCTAATCCGAAGCCTGATTGTCGCTCTCCACGTGAGAGATCCGCGCTGTAAAAAGCATCAAAAATGAATGGCCAGTGCTGCGGGTCAATCCCTTCTCCATCATCATGGATATCAATTTGTACTGCTTGACCTGCGTTGATCACGGAGGTTTCAACGGCTATTTTGCTTTTGGCGTATTTCTGAGCATTACCCAATAAATTATCCAGAGCTCTTTTGAGAAGGTATGGATCGACTTGTAAAGTGGCGACTTGTGCTAATGGCAGCAACTGGATCTCGACTACGCTGTTGCTGCGCCATTTATCTAGTATTGGTTCGAGCCAGTAATTGAGCTGAATTGTCTGCATATTGAGTTCGTTTTCTGGCCTTTCAACTTTCGCGTAGTAAAGAAGTTCATCGACCATCGTTTCCATCTCTTCGGTATCTTCGATGATACTGGCGACTTTCGCCGCTTGTTTTGGTGTCAGAGATTCATCGGCCAACATTTCTGCTTGCCATTGGATCCGAAAGATAGGGGTGCGTAACTCATGAGCTACGGCATTACTCAGCGCTTTATTGCTGAGCACCAAAGCGGAAATTTTGCTCGCCATGTAGTTAAAGCTTTTGTTTAAAGAGCCGACTTTATCGCCGCTTTTGATGGAGGCGCGAGCGGTCAGATCACCAGCGGCAAAGGCTAAGGTCACTTTTTCCAATTCACGCACTCGCCGACTGATGAACCAGATCAGCAACACACAGTACAGTGCAAAGCCGACGACAAGCAGCAAAAGTGAGAGATTATCTGCGAAGAAAATGGCTTGCCTCAGTGGTGATTCTTCATCGGGTTTAAAGCTGTAAATTGGTGAGGTGGATGTAAGGCGCAGCCATAAAAAACGGTCATCATCGTAGTAGGTGTAGGCATTGGGGGCGGTGGTAAAGAAAAACGCTCGCACATCCGAGGGTAAGATCTTTTCTGTATGCGTCTCTATCAGTTGTCGTGTTTTATCGGCATATTCTTTTAGTACATTTAAGGTGCTGGCTTCACCTTCATGCTGATAAATACGAGTGACCAAGTCATGAAATGCTTCAGCTTGATAATCTTCAAGTACATAATCGTAGTCAGTACCAAGCTGGTAAACGACCAGTTCAATGGTAATGAGTGTCGCTAAAAAAAAGAGCAATAAACCAACAAAAGATTCAACGTAGATACGACGCATACAGGTTTCTTCTAAAATACGTGGTCATTACCACGTGTCTGGTACAAAAAGGTATCCTTTCCCTCGGACCGTAATAATGCGTTTCGGTGTGGAAGAATCATCACCGAGTTTTTTACGCAACATGACAATCTTGTTATCGACGGTTCTATCAAGCCCATCGTATTCAATCCCGCGTAACGCTTTGGTTAATACATCCCGTGATAGGACTTGATCTGGTGTTGATGCCAGTAGCCACAGCAAGTCGAATTCGCTGTCGGTCATCGCTACGGCCTCACCATTCATTTCACACAGATGTCGAGATTGATTGAGAGACAAGGCCCCAAACTCAAGCACGGTTTTCGCGGTTTGAATTGGTTCGTTGTCGACTCTGCGCAATAGCATACGCATTCTTGCAAGCAAGACGCGTGGTTTAATCGGCTTTGTCACAAAATCATCGGCACCAATTTCCAGTGCTGCAACGTGATCAAAATCGTCATCACTGGCGGTTAGCATCAATATCTTACCGTTGTACATAGGACGGATCTGTCTACAAATTGTCAGCCCATCTTCACCGGGTAGCATTAAATCCAGTAACACGATATCTGGTTGTTGCTCTAAAATGACCGCGCTCGCTTTGGCACCTTCAGCAAGGGCAATGACGCTAATATCTTGACTTTCAAAGTATTCTGTTAACATTTCTCTGAGTTTTAGATCATCTTCAACGATGATTAAAGAGTGTCTATCCGTCATGGAGACTCCTAGATAGGTACGATGAACGACATGACAATCGCTGACATTGGAAAAATTTGAAGTGCATAGTAAAGCAAAGACCCAGCATTTTCGCTAGGTCTTTGTATGGTTGGATGAGTTTCTATTGATACAATTTCTTGTTATTCAACTGCTTTGGTTGGTGAAGAGCGAAGTTTGTTCGCCAGCATCACCACAAGTGGGCTAGTCAACATCACAACTGCAAGCACGGTAAACACGAAAGTGATCGGACGTTCCCACAAGAAGCTTAACTCCCCATCGCTGATCATCAACGCGCGGCGAAGGTTCTCTTCCATTAATCCACCCAAAATAAAGCCAAGCAGCAGTGGTGCCAGCGGGAAGTTGGCTAACCGTAGAGCAATCGCCCCCATCGCGACGATCAACATTACGTAAACATCCATAGTGTTAAACGAAACCAAATAAACACCGGTGATTGAGAAGAACAAAATCATCGGCAGCAATACGGTTCTTGGCACCGCCAATAGCCTTGAAATATATGGAATAAGCGGCAAGTTAAGGATGATCAGTACAATATTACCGAGATACATTGAGATGATGACAGACCAAAAGACATCAGGGTGATCAACAAATAAACGAGGACCAGGTTGAATGCCGTAAGAGAGCAGGGCTCCAAGCATGATCGCTGTGGTGCCAGAGCCGGGAATGCCGAGTGTCAACAGCGGAACAAAAGATCCGCTAGAGGCGGCGTTATTGGCAGACTCTGGTGCAACAAGCCCACGCAAAGACCCTTTACCGAACTCTTCTTTTTTATCTTTGGGCGCTAAGCTGCGCTCCATACCATAACTCAAAAATGCGGCGATGGTTGCGCCAGCGCCGGGCAACACGCCAGTGAAAAAACCTAAAATGGAAGCACGGATTGAAACGGGAGCCGCTTCTTTAAATTCTGCTTTGGTGATTTTCATACTGCCCAAGTTGCTGATTTTATTCTGTTCATCTGTACGCGTGTCGTTTTCTGGTTTTAAAATACCCATTAATGTCTCGCCTAAAGCGAATGTCGCCATCGCCAGCAAGAGGAAGCTAAAACCGTCCATTAAATCAGTTAAGCCAAAGGTAAAACGTTCCACACCTACGCCTTTATCAATACCAACGGTAGAGAGCATCAAGCCAAGAACAACCATCATCCATGCTTTAAGGACTTGTCCTTTGCCAGCAAAGGCGGCGACCGCCGATAGACCGAGTAGCATCAACGCAAAATAGTCAGAGGATTGAAAACTCAGTGACACGCTGGCCAGTGCAGGCGCTGCGACCAAGAGCATAATCGCTGACAAGGTTCCGCCTGTAAAAGAGGCGTAAGCGGCGATGGCTAACGCTTTACCAGCTTGGCCTTTTTGCGCCATGGGGTAGCCATCAAACGCGGTGACCACGGTTGCCGAGCATCCGGGAGCATTAATCAAAATGGAGGAAGTGGAGCCGCCAAAAATAGCGCCGTAATAAACGCCGGCCATTAAAATCAAACCTGAAGATGGTTCAAGGCCATAGGTGATCGGGATCATCAACGCGATGGCCGAAATAGGGCCAAGCCCGGGCAACATGCCGATAAAAGTACCAACGAAACAGCCCACAATCACCATGAAGATGTTCATTGGCATCATGGCGGTAGAAAGCCCTTGTAAAATTCCATCTAACATAATCAGTTCCTACCAGAGTGTGAAAATAACGCCGGGCTCAAGGTAGATGTCCAAACCTTGAGTAAGCAGCAGATAAAACGCGATGACAAAGGGAAAAGAAGCACCAAATAACACTGATTTGCGTCTTTCACCCAAAATATAAAAGCCAGCGAGTAGAAAGAAACTGGTGGCCAGTACGAAGCCTAAATAGGTTAGACCAAGTCCGTACAGCGCCATCAACACTAAAAAACCAATCAACAATTTCCAGTTGAAGTGCAATACCGCGCCGCTTTGTTTATCGGGCTGCCCTAACACCAGCATTAACAAAGAGAGGCCAATTCCAGCGTAAGTCAGCAGAGTCGGCAAGGTTTGGGCGTTAAACGGTTCATATTCATCACCGGGAAACATCGGTATTTGAGTCGTTTGATAGCCGTAGCAAAGGCTAAGAACAAGGAAGATCAACGCGCCAACGCGATCGCGGCACAGTAAATATTCTTTGCTGAAAAATTTGGTTGGCAGATCCGACATATCCAACTCCATGGTAAAAATAGGGGAGAAAAGAGCCGTGTAGCAGCGAGTTAATGAATTGATTAACTAAGGGCAAAGGGATAGGTGTATGGAGGTTTTCCTATCCATATTTGCCTGATAAACAAAGGAGTATTGAGCATAACTGCGCACGGCAAAAGTGTTGCTAGCGGGGACAAGGCAAGGAACTGTCCCCTTAGCGACCTTACTTCAGGAAACCGAGCTCACGCATCAGATCACCCATCTCTTTTTCTTGGGCTTCTAAGAAGGCGTAAAACTCTTTATCCGCTTGATAGTTATCGATCCAACCATTACGGTCGCGTACCACTTTCCATTCATCGGTGGTGTACATTTTCGCTAATGCTGCGTTCCACTGATCAATCTTCTCTTGGCTGATCCCTGGGGCTGCGAAGAAGCCGCGCCAGTTAGCAAAGACGGTTGGGTTGCCATAGTCAGTTAATGTTGGAATATTCGGGGCAGATTCCAAACGTTTAGGGGCGGTGATCGCCAAAATTTTCACTTGGCCAGACTTGGACATTTCAAGCACTTCACCTAAGCCTGTTGAAAGCAGTTGTGTTTCACCAGAAAGCAGTGCCGCCATGGCTTTGCCACCCGCGTCATAGGCGATGTAGCGAACTTCTTTTGGATCCAACCCTTGCCCTTTGAAAGCGGCTGCGGCGACTAAGTGATCCATACTGCCACGAGCAGAACCGCCAGCGACTTTGACTTTACGCGGGTTGTCTTTGAAATCGGCAACCGCATCTTCCCACGTTTTGTATTTTGAATCGCCCGCAGCAACGATAGCGCCATAATCAGAAACGGTGGCGGCAATCGGTGTTAAATCGCGGAAGGATTGTGGAAAAACACCGGATAAAGAACGAACAACAATCGGTGTAGAGTTGACCATCAAGGTATCTTCTTGGCGGTCTGCGGTTTCAATTAGGTGTGCAATCGCTTTACCACCACCGCCACCGGATAAGTTTTGGTAAGACACATTGCCGACAATGTCGGTTTTCATCAGTACATCACCTGTACCACGAGCCGTCATGTCCCAACCACCACCCGCGCCACCGGGTACTAAAATGTGAAGTTTCTCAATATCAGCGGCGAAGCTGCTAACAGAAAAGGTTGCAGCCAGTATGGATGCAGTGAGGGTTGGTTTGAACTGCTTAAACATATTCACGTTCCTTATGTAGGGCGCATCTTCATCTTTACCTTGGAGCGTTTGTGATTGAATGCTACAGGCGGAGATAGGGTGCTTATCGTTGTTATCATGACTGCATCAATGATCTAATGCAGATACGTTAAGTTAATAACCTGTTACAGGTTTGTCTCTAATGCGTAGATAAAAACAATATAGGGCATAAAAACGTTTTTGTTCATAAAGTTCACAGCGTTATTTTGCTGCGTTGTGTGACGAGTCTTCGTTAGCGTCTTGTCTCACTATCTACTAGCAGTAATCGGGTGTTATTCATTGCAAATTGCGCAGCTGAGGCGTCATTACCTTGTTGAAGTAAGGTCGTGATACTGGGCAGCAGTAAGAAAAAGATCAAAGGTTCGGGATATTGGGCTTGCCATTGATGACGCTCATCTAACACATGCCCTTCGAAGTAGACGGTGAGTACCACACTGTCCGATGAAAAGTGCGATCCATGGAACCGCCCTAAAGTATGCGTCGAGCCCCATATTGAACTCAGTGGTCGCTCCGATGTGCTTTTAAGATAGAGATCAACCGCTACACTTTGCGATTGAGAACCTTGCGGTTGAGAATATCGATGAACCGTTAAGCGCTCACCCGAATACTTGCCTTGCTGGAAAGGCAAATAACCTAAGTTGTTCGGTGTTACACGGCCATCGTTTGCACACATTTGAACCGAATCGGACATTTGCTGGCTGCTGTACAATTCACAAGCAAATTGAGCAACAAGTTGCTGTACTGCGCTTTGAAATAAGCGAGCATCAAATGAGTGCTCTTGCTCAAGGTGTAAATTTAATTCAGGAAAAACAATAGGTAACTGGTTTGTTAGCGCGTTGAGATCATTGATCGTAACCGATTGATTCTGCTCTATTGCCGTGCGAATAATATTTGGGTTGTCTGCCAATGAAAGATCATTTTCAGAATAGATCGCCTCACTCAGTAGTGGGTAGCTGCGCGGATTTTTCGGTTTACTGTTGTAAGCAATGCATCCAGATAAGAGCAACGAGCAGGCGAGAGCGTAACCAAAAGGAGAGTGCGTGATTCTTTTGCAAATATTCATAAGTGACGGCCGTGTCATCGGTAATGGGTTGCACTGCTTATTCTATCTGCGAAATCGACACTTTTCTCTTTTCAAGCTCACAGAGTTTTCTCTTCTTCTGGTTCAAATTTAATCATTAAGTTTCTTATACATTAGTCTAATGTGTCGACAATTTTATTGATTATCGATGGTTTTATGGTCTATTTTAACAATAAGTTTTAATGATTGTTAACACATGTAAATGTGTGAGTGCTTTGCGTCTCAGCATGAATCCAACCTGTGAGCGATAACAAGATGAATAGTGCACTAACACTAAACAGTACTGATACAAAATCACACGCTGTTGAACGAGAAAAAGAGAACACCAAATCGGAAAACCTTACGGAGTATCTGATTGAGGCGATTGTTGAAGGGCGTATAGCACCGGGCAGCAAGATTTCAGAACCCGAACTCGCCAAACGTTTTCAAGTCAGCCGTGGGCCACTGCGTGAAGCGATAATGCGTGTGGAAGGCTTGGGGTTGATCGAACGTGTTTCACATGTGGGCGCGCGAGTCATTGAGTTGTCACCCGGTAAGTTGGTAGAGCTTTATGCAGTACGCGAAGCGTTAGAGGGTATGGCGGCAAGGTTAGCGGCGCGCAACATTTCGCCCTCTGAATTACAAGGGCTAGAGGCATTATTGTCGACACATTCGAATCATATTGAGCAAGTTGAAGGGGCTTCCTACTTTCATCAACACGGTGATTTTGACTTTCATTACCGCATCATCAAAGCCAGCCGTAATCATAAATTAGTGACTTTATTGTGTGATGAGCTCTATCACTTACTGCGCATGTATCGTTATCAATCGCCACGCTCACATTCACGTCCGAAGGAGGCGTTGGATGAGCACAAATACATTCTACAAGCGATCAAAAACGGCGATGAAGAACTGGCTGAGATGTTGATGCGACGCCATATTTCGGGCAGTCGAATCTTGATTGAACAGCAGATAGTAAAAGAGTAAGCCACAGGGCGGTGGGTAGAAAATAATCATGCCTGCAATGAAGCAAACCAAGAACCACGCATAGAGCGGCCTTGAATAAGGGCGATAACCAAGCGACTGATTAGGAGAATCTCATGAGCTTAAGTCAGGGGGCGAAATTTAGACTCGCTGTTCAACAAAATGATCCACTGCAGATTGTCGGCACGATCAATCCCTATTGCGCAATGATGGCCAAACGTTTAGGCCACCAAGCCATTTATCTGTCGGGTGGTGGCATCGCTAACGCTTCGTATGGTTTGCCCGATTTAGGTATCACCACATTAAATGACGTGCTGGTGGATGTTGAGCGCATCACCAATGCGTGTGATTTGCCTTTGTTGGTGGATATTGATACCGGTTTTGGCGGCGCATTTAGCATTGCTCGCACTATCAAAGCGATGGAAAAAGCGGGCGCTGCTGCCGTGCATATGGAAGATCAAGTTGCGCAGAAACGCTGCGGGCACCGCCCTAATAAAGCGATCGTCAGCCAGCAAGAGATGGTTGATCGCGTAAAAGTCGCGGTAGATGCACGAGTGAACCCAGAGTTTGTGATCATGGCGCGTACCGATGCGTTAGCGGTGGAAGGTATTGATAGCGCCATTGAACGTGCCATTGCTTGCGTGCAGGCCGGAGCCGATATGATTTTCCCCGAAGCGATGACCACTCTTGAGCAGTACGATCGTTTCTCCACCGCGTTAAGCGCAGCTTGTGGTAAGTCAGTGCCGATTTTAGCCAACATTACTGAGTTTGGTCAGACGCCGCTCTACCCATGTGCAGAACTTGCTCAAGTGAAAGTGGATATGGTGCTTTACCCATTGAGTGCGTTTCGTGCGATGAATAAAGCGGCTGAGAATGTCTATCGCCATTTATTAGAGCAGGGCAACCAACAAGCTTTGCTCGATAGCATGCAAACCCGTAGCGAGCTGTATGACTATCTCAATTACCACGATTACGAAGATAAGCTCGACGAGCTTTTTTCATCAAAGGAATAATAAAAACAAAGGAAAAGGAGTTCAACATGTCAAACGCACCACTGGGCGGCGCAGGTCTGCGCGGTCAAAGCGCGGGAGTCACCGCTTTATGTACTGTCGGAAAAACTGGGACGGGTCTAACTTATCGAGGTTATGACATCACCGATCTTGCCAACCATGCACAGTTTGAAGAGGTCGCTCATCTGTTATTGATTGGCCATTTACCTAATCAAAGTGAACTTGACCAGTACAAAACCCGCTTAATGGGATTACGAGGTTTACCGCAGCCGTTAAAAGCCGCGCTAGAGCTGCTGCCAGCCAGTACACATCCAATGGACGTAATGCGCACTGGCTGTTCAGTTTTAGGCAACCTTGAAACTGAGCACAGTTTTGCTGAGCAGTTGAGTGCGACCGAACGGATGTTGGCACTTTTCCCCGCTATTATCTGTTATTGGTATCGTTTCAGCCACCAAGGCATCCGGATTGAGACTGAAGATCAAAGCGAAGCATGCATTGGTGGCTACTTCTTAAAAATGCTGACAGGAAAAGCACCGAGCGAGCTGCACAAGCAGGTGATGCATTGCTCATTGATTCTGTACGCAGAGCACGAGTTTAATGCATCAACGTTTGCCGCGCGCGTCTGTGCATCTACGCTGTCAGATATTCACTCTTGCGTAACTGGGGCGATTGGCACACTGCGCGGCCCGTTGCATGGTGGAGCCAATGAAGCGGCGATGGCGATGATTGAACGCTGGCAAACACCGGACGAAGCTGAGGCCAATATTCTGCAAATGTTGACTAATAAAGACAAAATTATGGGCTTTGGTCATGCCATTTATCGTGAAAGTGACCCGCGTAACGCATTGATCAAACGTTGGTCAAAAGCGTTATCTGAAGCGTCGGGCGACACGCATTTGTACGCGGTATCAGAACGTGTTGAAGCAGTGATGAAACGTGAGAAAGGCCTATTTTGTAATGCGGATTTCTTCCACGCTTCGGCCTACCATTTTATGGGTATTCCTACGCCATTATTTACCCCTATTTTTGTGATGAGTCGATTAACCGGCTGGGCCGCTCATGTGTTTGAGCAGCGCGCTAATAACCGAATTATTCGCCCAAGTGCCGATTATGACGGCCCTGAACATCAAGAGTGGATACCAATAGAGCAGCGTTAATGGGATGAAATCAAGCCATGCTCCTTTGGTGTATGGTTTGATGGTAGGTAAAACCTAGCTCGCTAGACGATGTTTTGAATAGACAATGTTTCGAATAGACAGTTTTATGGGTGGAATTGATGAGTCATCAAACGATCAACAGCCAATACAAAAAAGTATTACCAGTGACCGCGCTGGAGTATTTTGATGCACGAGAAGCGGTCAATGATATCCAAGCCGGAGCGTATGATCGGCTGCCTTATACCTCACGAATACTGGCGGAAAACTTAGTCCGCCGCTGTGAGCCGCACACATTGGTTGATTCGCTGAAACAGCTGATTGAGCGTAAGCGCGATCTCGACTTCCCGTGGTATCCGGCGCGTGTGGTGTGCCACGACATTTTAGGGCAAACCGCTTTAGTGGACTTGGCGGGGTTAAGAGACGCGATCGCTCAGCAAGGTGGTGACCCATCCAAAGTAAACCCTGTGGTGGAAACGCAACTGATTGTCGATCATTCACTTGCGGTTGAACATGCCGGCTTCGAAGCTGACGCGTTTGAAAAAAACCGTGCGATTGAAGATCGCCGCAATGAAGATCGCTTTCACTTCATCGAATGGTGCAAAACCGCCTTTGAAAATGTCAGCGTTATTCCGGCAGGCAATGGCATCATGCACCAGATTAACTTAGAAAAAATGTCGCCCGTCATCCAAGTGAAAAACGGTTTAGCATTTCCAGATACTTGTGTCGGTACTGACAGCCATACTCCTCATGTCGATTCATTAGGCGTGCTGGCGATTGGTGTCGGTGGGTTAGAAGCCGAAACGGTGATGTTAGGTCGCCCTTCGATGATGCGTCTGCCCGATATTGTCGGCGTTAAACTAACCGGTCAACGCCAAGCGGGGATCACCGCGACCGACATTGTGCTTGCCATTACGGAGTTCTTGCGAAATCAGCGCGTGGTGTCTTGTTATCTAGAGTTTTTCGGAGAAGGCGCTCGCGCATTGACGATTGGCGATCGCGCAACGCTTTCCAATATGACACCTGAATATGGTGCAACCGCAGGCATGTTCTATATTGATGAGCAAACCATCAACTACCTCAAACTCACGGGTCGAGACACACAGCAAGTAGCCTTGGTTGAACAGTACGCTAAGCAAACTGGCTTATGGGCCGATGATTTGATTGAAGCGCAATACGAACGGGTGCTGGAGTTTGATCTCTCAAGTGTACAGCGTAATTTAGCCGGGCCTTCGAATCCTCATCGCCGTTTGCCGACAAGCGAACTGACCGAGCGCGGTATTGCGGGGGCGTGGCAAACCAAAGAAGGCGAATTACCTGATGGCGCAGTGATCATCGCCGCCATTACTTCGTGCACCAATACCAGTAATCCGCGCAATGTCGTGGCCGCCGCGTTGCTGGCGAAAAAGGCTAATCAATTGGGTTTGGTTCGCAAACCTTGGGTCAAAACCTCTTTTGCACCGGGCTCAAAAGTAGCCAAACTTTATTTAGAGGAAGCCGGCCTGCTGCCTGAGTTAGAACAGCTCGGTTTTGGCATCGTCGCTTATGCATGCACTACCTGTAATGGTATGAGTGGCGCGCTTGATTCTATGATTGAGCAGCAAATCATTGAATGCGATCTCTATACGACGGCTGTGCTATCAGGTAACCGAAACTTTGATGGCCGCATTCATCCCTATGCGAAACAGGCTTTTCTTGCCTCTCCGCCATTGGTGGTGGCGTATGCACTTGCGGGTACGATTCGTTTTGATATTGAAAAAGACGCGTTGGGAATAGATGCGCAAGGCAAGCCGATTTACCTCAATGACTTATGGCCAACCGATGAAGAGATCGATGATGTGGTGGCGCGTCATGTTAAGCCCGAACAGTTCAAACAAATCTACATTCAGATGTTTAAATTAGATGAGCACATGGTCAAACAAAAGCCACTTTATGATTGGCGCCCCATGAGCACTTATATCCGTCGTCCGCCTTATTGGGAAGGTGCGTTAGCGGGTGAACGTCGGCTGTCAGCCATGCGACCTTTGGCGATTTTAGGTGACAACATCACTACGGATCATTTATCGCCATCGAACGCAATTTTAGCGACCAGTGCCGCTGGGGAATATTTGCTCAAAATGGGCGTTCCGGAGCAAGATTTTAACTCCTATGCCACGCATCGTGGTGACCATCTGACCGCGCAACGCGCCACTTTTGCTAACCCCAAACTGTTCAATGAGATGGTGCAAGAGGAGGGCAAAGTAAAGCAAGGCTCGTTGGCGCGTATTGAACCTGAAGGCTTGGTTACCCGCATGTGGGAAGTGATAGAGACTTATATAGATCGTAAGCAGCCATTGATCATTATTGCTGGGGCCGATTATGGGCAAGGTTCGTCACGTGATTGGGCGGCGAAAGGTGTACGTTTGGCGGGAGTTGAAGCCATTGTTGCCGAGGGGTTTGAACGGATCCATCGCACGAATTTAGTCGGGATGGGTGTTCTGCCACTGCAATTTAAAACGGGAACGGACCGCCACACACTTAAACTCGATGGTACTGAGCTTTATGATGTGGTGGGAGATATTAAGCCGGGCATCGACTTAACCTTGGTGATCACTCGTACGCAAGGCGCAAATAAGGGCGAACAGCAGAAGGTTACGGTGACTTGTCGTTTAGACACGGCTGATGAAGTCAGTGTGTATCAGGCTGGTGGCGTATTGCAGCGTTTTGCGCAAGATTTTCTGGCTCAATGACGCTAAGGATAAAGGAGTATCACGTGAGTAACTCATTAAAAATTCCGGCGATGTATATGCGCGGCGGCACCAGTAAGGGCGTGTTTTTTCGGCTTGAAGATTTACCCAAAGAGGCTCAGCAAGCGGGAGAGGCGCGAGATCAACTGCTGTTGCGTGTCATTGGTAGCCCCGATCCTTATGGCAAACAAATTGATGGCATGGGCGGCGCAAGTTCTAGCACCAGCAAAGCAGTGATTCTCTCCAAAAGTGAGCAAGCCGATCACGATGTCGATTATCTATTCGGCCAAGTTTCGATAGACAAAGCGTTCGTAGATTGGAGCGGCAACTGCGGTAACCTTTCTGCGGCAGTAGGGCCATTTGCGATTCACAGCGGTTTTATCGACCCAGAACGGATCCCTAATAACGGTGTAGTGACGGTTCGCGTTTGGCAAGCCAACATTGGCAAAACCATTCTTATTCATGTGCCAATTGAACAGGGTGAAGTGCAAGAGTGTGGTGATTTCGAACTTGATGGGGTGACTTTTCCCGCCGCCGAAATTGCGGTTGATTTTCTCGATCCTGCCGATGATAGCGGTGTGATGTTCCCAACCGGAAATGTGCTCGACCAACTGCAAATCCCCGGCATGGGAACCTTGAATGCAACGCTCATTAATGCGGGCATTCCGACGATTTTTATCGATGCACACGACATCGGTTATCAAGGTACTGAGCTGCAAGAGGCGATCAACAATGATGATCATGCCTTGGCGATGTTTGAAGCGATTCGCGCTTATGGCGCTGTGAAAATGGGTTTGATTGAGCATATTGAACAAGCCCAACTGCGCCAACATACGCCTAAAGTAGCGTTTGTGGCAAAAGCGCAATCCTATTTGTCATCCAGTGGTAAAGCAGTATCGGCGAACGATGTCGATATTGTGGTGCGCGCGCTGTCTATGGGAAAACTGCATCATGCGATGATGGGAACGGCCGCCGTGGCCATCGCTTCAGCGACCAGTGTCCCTGGGACGTTAGTGAATATGTTGGCGGGCGGTGGAGCAAAAGAATCGGTCACTTTTGGTCATCCATCCGGTACGCTGAAAGTGGGCGCTAAAGCCGTTTTACGAGAGGGTCATTGGGGAATAGAGAAAGCCAGTATGAGCCGCAGCGCGCGGGTGTTAATGGAAGGTTGGGTGCGAGTCCATCGTTAAGCCTCAAATCATGTTAAGGGAAATGTTATGTCGGCATATTTAAAGGAATATCAATGGGCTCAATCTGAACCTGAATCATTTTGGCAGGCTCAAGCTCGGCAGATTGAGTGGTTTGAGTTTCCCCAAACTATCTTACAAAAAGATGAGCATGGCATTGAACGCTGGTTTACCGATGGTGTGCTCAATACCTGTTGGTTGGCGCTAGATTTCCATTGTGAACAGGGGCGAGGTGAGCAAACCGCGCTGATTTATGATTCCCCAGTAACCGGAAGAAAGCGTCAATACAGCTATACGCAATTACGAGATCAGGTAGCGAAAGTGGCGGGAATGTTGGCAATGCAAGGTGTTGCTAAAGGCGATCGGGTGATCATTTATATGCCAATGATCCCGGAAGCAGTGATGGCGATGCTCGCTTGTGCACGGCTTGGCGCGATTCACTCTGTCGTTTTTGGCGGTTTTGCACCCAATGAATTAGCGGTACGTATTGAAGATGCTGAACCGAAGGTGATCATGACGGCATCTTGCGGTATCGAAATCAATAAGATTTTACCCTACAAACCCTTAGTTGACCGTGCCATTTTAGACAGCAAATGGAAGCCGGAAAAAGTGGTGGTGTTACAACGCTCGGAGCATGTGGCTGACTTAAATAATGAGCGAGATCTAGAGTGGAATCGAGCCGTTAAAGAAGCGACGCCACATGATTGTGTGCCGGTTTTGGCGACCGATCCGCTTTATATTCTTTACACATCAGGTACGACAGGCAAACCCAAAGGGGTGGTGCGCGACAACGGTGGTCATGCAGTCGCGATGAAGTACTCCATGTCAACCATCTACAATATGCCTCAACAAGGTGTTTTTTGGGCTGCGTCGGACGTGGGGTGGGTAGTCGGTCACTCTTACATTGTTTATGCGCCGTTGCTTCACGGTTGCACCACTATTTTGTATGAAGGTAAACCGGTACGCACACCCGATCCGGCTGCATTTTGGCGAGTGTGCCAAGAGTATAAGGTGGACGTACTTTTTTCTGCGCCTACCGCCTTTCGCGCCATCAAAAAAGAAGATCCCAATGGCGATCTACTCAAACATTATGATTTATCCACTTTAACCACTATTTTTATGGCCGGAGAGCGTCTTGACCCGCCGACACTTGAATGGGTAGAACAGCACACTCAAAAGCCAGTAGTTGACCATTGGTGGCAAACCGAAACTGGTTGGGCGATTGCTGGTAATCCGATAGGGCTTGAGTCTATGCCAATTAAAGCGGGGTCAGCAACGAAACCGATTCCTGGCTATCAGGTTGAGATTCTCAATGAGCTAGGTGAAGTGATGCCTGCCAATCAACAAGGGTTTGTGGCGTTGAAACGCCCCTTACCACCAAGTTGTTTAGCGACGGTATGGCGTGATCACGAACGATTTGAGTCCAGTTACCTTGCTCAATTTGACGGTTACTATGTTTCTGGTGATGGTGGCTATTTGGATGGAGAAGGTTATCTCTTCATCATGGGGCGAATTGATGATGTGATAAACGTTGCAGGCCATCGTTTATCTACGGGGGAGATGGAAGAAATCGTCGGTGCTCATCCTGCGGTTGCCGAATGTGCTGTAGTTGGAGTGTATGACGAGCTGAAAGGGCAGTTGCCGCTAGGGTTGGTGGTGCTTAAAGATGGCGTTAAGGTGGATGAGCGCGAGTTGGAACAAGAACTTGTTAACAAAGTGCGTAGTGAAATTGGTGCGGTAGCGTGCTTTAAGCATGCGTTAATTGTTGATCGTTTACCCAAAACGCGCTCTGGTAAAATTCTGCGCCGAGTCATTCGACAAATTGCCGATGGCGAAGAGTATGCTGTCCCTTCAACAATTGATGACCCAATGAGCTTGAGTGAGTTAGAAAAAGCGCTCCATCACTAGCGGCTACCCTATATAGTTGACGATTAATCGAGGCGCCTCAGATGAATGAGGCGTTTTTATTGCCAATTTGCAATCCGCATTTTATTTGTTTCTCTTAGTTCATCTGTCTTAGTTCTAAGACGAGATTAGCGCTCAATCGACCAAAAACACTACGCATGAAGATATATTTTTTAATCACTATCTTATAGAATCACGGCCAAAGCTTTATTCATTCAGAGCGCGAAATATGTCGTTAGTTATCATAACTCCTGCTTGTGATCGTGATTTACCGCAACTGAATCAGTTGATGTATGACCTTCATCATGAGCATCACCTTGCTTGCCCTGAGCATTTCAAAACAGCAGAAGAGATTGAACAAGAAAAAAGTATTGCTCGTTATTTAGATGATCCGGAATGTTTGGTTTACGTTGCCAAAATAGACAGTCAAATTGTGGGATTTATATCGGGTCACTTTTGCGAGTTAATTTCAAGCGTGAGCAAAGCGGTACCAATGGGCAGTATTGATGAGCTTTACGTTGAGCCACAATATCGTCAGCAGCATATCGCACAGCAGTTGTTTCAAAAAATGGAGCAGACATTAAAAGAGTACGGTATTACCCAAGTATTTGTCGAAGTGTGGGATTTTAACCAAGGAGCGCAATCTTTTTATCAACGTTCTGGTTTTTCATCGCATATACATTGGTTAAGAAAGTCAATCGATAGCAAGTAATTCGATAATAATAATCATGGATTTTTAATGTGTTAAAACAGTTTTCATTGTTGAGTGTCTGTTTGCTGTCGTTGTTCTGGTCAAGTGTTGGTGTCGCTCAACAACCCGTAACGCTACCAGATAATATTCGTGGTGCCCTATGCCTAGTTAAAGCCGATCATAAGATCGTGCTCGTTAACGAGGTGATCACCAAGCAGATTTCATTGCCAGGAGGGACGATATCTCCCGGTGAATCTCCAGAATTGGCCGCGCAAAGAGAAACATGGGAAGAAACGGGCCTTGTTGTAACGGTAGGGCGCACGTTGGGGTATACGGATACGGCTGTCGTTTACAGCTGTCGCAGTGATTCCGATGTGATTGCTTTTGAGTCAAAAAATAGCCGTAATGGACATGAGTTGCCTATTTGGTTTGCTCCTCATTATGGTGTCGAGGTTGCTAGCGCAATGCTGATCGATCCGTATCGTATTGATGCAAGTCAGTATCGTTACCCTGAGCAATGGGATCGGATCAAAACCATGTATCAAGAAGCGGATAGTCAACCCGTGATTTATGTAGAGAATCTGGTTTCTGCTGCGCCTCGGTTTCACCAAATCGAATTAGGCTGGATGATGAAATTGCAGAATACGGTTGCGGAATGGCCGTATACGCTGAGTTCGTCGATTTATCAAATCGCAGTATGGATCACCAAATTGACGGATCCTTTATTGCTGATAGTTTTATTTCCAGTGATTGCCTGTTATCTGGGTAAAGAGTCTGTTTATAAGATATTTTTTGTGGTTACCGTGAGTTCATTATTGTCATTGGTGGCTCAGCAAGGATTTGCATTACCAAGACCTCATGCTTATATACCATTGTTGGAACTTTGCCAAAGTTACGGGTACGGTTTTCCAAGTTTACCGATTGCAGTTTGGTTTGGTGTAGGGATATCACTATTGCGAGCTTTTGATCATCTCGATTTCAACCGAATGTTTGTGGGTTTTATCGTGTTGATGGGGCTATTAATGTTAGCCAAATTCTATATTGGGGAAGCCTTCATCAGCGATATGGTGATAGGTGGATTGTTGGGCGCTCTGGTCGCGTGGCATATTGTTCGTTTAGATGAACAATCTTATACCGACGTCAGAATACTGCTGGGTTCGCGTGGGGTATGGTGGGGTTTAACGATCACGGTTGCACTGCTGGTTATGATCTGGCCCTTGCCTAGTTTCACCGCTTGGTTAGCCATTTTGCTGACGGCATCGGCTTTAGTTATGACAAAGGGCACTGAACCACTACACATCACTCTTCAACGAATGTGGCTGATGATCATTTTGTTATTAGCACTCAATCAAGTGGTGTTATTTGGTGCCACGCTCGTTTCATACAGCAGTATTTTCTCTTTAATGGTTGAGACGCTCCGCTTGCCATTACTCATGCTCATCTTTGCATGGTTCATGAGAAAATGCTGTGCTTAACCTGGTTGTTTAGTCAACATCCCGATTAAAGACGCCTCGACTGAGGCGTCTTTAATGCCTATTCGTGAGACTCACCGAGTACAAATTTTTCTATAGCAACTGCCACACCATCGTCGTCGTTACTGAGTGTAATATAGTCGGCTAGCTGCTTCGTTTGTTCCATCGCATTTGCCATTGCAATTCCAAGTCCTGCGTATTGCAGCATGTGATGATCATTTTCAGCATCTCCCATACAAATAATGTGTTTAGCCTCGATCCCCAAGTGCTCGGCAATCGCTTTGACACCGACGCCTTTATTACTCTGTGTGTTTAAGAATTCAAGAAAGAATGGTGCACTTTGTACAATGGTAAACTGTTGATAGAGTTCCGGAGGAAGTTGTTCAATGGCTTTTTGTAGCAAGCTCGGCTCTGCCACAATCATTGCTTTGATGATGGGATGATCATCTTCAAGCTGTTCAAAATCCATTTCCGTGATCGGCAGTCCGTTGATTCTTGCTTCAAGCTCGGTATATTCACTGATTTTAGGCGTGATCAGACCATGAACTTGGCTAAAGGCGTGCGTATTCACGTTAAGTTGGTTAGCAAGGTTAGCGACTAATTTTGCAGAGCGGCCATCGATAATTTTGTGATGAATAATTTCACCACTGCCAATGTTTTGAACCATTGAGCCATTGTAGTAAAGGACAAAATCCTCATTTGAGTTTAAATGCAGTTCTTGCAACTTATCGCGCATGCCATCAATGGGACGTCCAGACGCCAGCACCACTTTTACGCCTTTTTCACGAGCTTTGGCTATAGCCTGTTTTGTTCTGGCTGTGATCTGTTTTTGGCTATTGAGAAGAGTACCGTCCATATCTAAAGCGATGAGTTTATACATGACTTACCTAAATTAAGTGAAGAAGAAAGCCAGCAGCTTATGCAAGTTGAGATGTGATCGCCACTGATTTAGTCAAATTTTTACGCACGTGATGGGTTTAGTTTGACCTAAGGCAAGGCATCTATTAAGGTCAGCGACCTGCATTTTTTGATATTGAGTTAGGCTGAGTTTACGTTGTACAAAATTAATGAAATGTTTGAGACCATTCAAGGTGAAGGCGTGCATACCGGCGTTCCTGCGGTTTTTATTCGTTTGCAAGAATGCCCAGTGGGATGCGCTTGGTGCGATACAAAGCAGACGTGGGATGCAACGCCGCAAGATGAACGCCCAATCAATGATGTGCTAGCCAAAACCCAAGATAGCCCAACTTGGTGCTCAGTCAGTGCAGAAGAGATGGTGTCGCTCTATAAAACACAGGGTTATCATGCTAAACATATTGTAATTACGGGCGGTGAACCGTGTATTTATGATCTGCGTCCACTTGCGCAAGCATTTGAGGCAATCGGATGTCACATTCAAATTGAAACCAGCGGCACATTCCCGGTTCAAACCTCGGCAAACACATGGGTGACAGTGTCACCAAAAGTTGCAATGAAGGGCAAACTGCCTGTACTCGATTCAGCTCTGTTAAGAGCAAATGAGATCAAGCACCCCGTCGCAACGGCTAAAGATATTGAACAGCTAGATACGTTATTGCTGCGAGCGCAAGTTCCTGATTCAACAGTGATTGCTTTACAGCCTATTAGTCAGAAAGAGCGGGCAACCCAATTGTGCATTGAAACATGTATTGCGAGGAACTGGCGTTTATCGATTCAAACGCATAAATATTTAAGTATTGCCTGAGGAGAGGAAAATGAAAAAAGCCGTTGTGGTATTTAGTGGTGGCCAAGATTCAACAACCTGTTTGGTTCAGGCATTAAAAGAGTTTGATGAAGTGCACGCCATCACCTTTGATTATGGCCAACGCCATAAACTCGAGATTGAGGTTGCCAGCACCTTAGCGAAAAAGTTAGGTGTAGCTGCACATAAAGTCATGGATGTCAGCTTACTCAATGAGTTGGCGATCAGTTCACTTACTCGTGACGATATTCCAGTATCACACGAGTTACAAGAGAATGGGTTACCGAACTCGTTTGTGCCGGGGCGTAACATTCTGTTTTTGACCCTTGCGGGTATTTACGCGTATCAAATAGGTGCAGATGAGGTAATTACCGGTGTTTGTGAAACCGATTTTTCTGGCTATCCGGATTGCCGAAATGATTTTGTTAAAGCAATGAACAGTGCTTTGGTGCAAGGGATGGATCGCCCATTCAACATTCGTACTCCTTTAATGTGGCTAAACAAAGCAGAAACTTGGGCATTGGCGGATCAACATGATGCTCTCGAACTCATAAGACACGAAACACTGACTTGTTATAACGGTATTATTGGTGATGGTTGTGGCGATTGCCCATCATGTGAGCTACGTAAAGCGGGTTTAAACGATTATTTAGTAAACAAAGCGTTTGTGATGAATGCGCTTCACCAAAAGCAATCTGTAACTTTATGATGTATCTAATAATCAACGTATAGATCAAGTGAAATTTAAACGGGTGTTCTAGTGTTTGCGAATGGAATAGCGTGCAAATAGAACACCCATTATTTAGCTCAAGGTACTAAATAGTTCAAGGTACTAAAGGTACATTTTGGCCAAATCTGCAGGTTCTACTTCTTTACCTTCTAAGCTTGCATTCCAGTTGGTGCCAATTAACACACCATCTTCATCAAGGGTAATCAACCAATCTTCTACGAAAATATCGAGAGGGATTTCTAACACTTCGAAGTCAGACCACTCTTCAACGTTGTGAGTTTGTGCATCTTCTTTGGTTGACCAAAAGGGCATAACTTCACTACTTTCAAATTCTGTCGAGTCGCATGCCAGCCAACCATCTTCATTTTTTAAGCCCCATACTAGTTGGGTCTCTTTTGTTTGTTCAATAAACAATTCTAAGTTTGCTTGAAGGTCAGCAGTTAATTTGCTCATTATCTTTATCTCATAAGGTGATGACGCGCAAGGATAGCATTTTGTGCTAGTAAACTCATTACAATTTTAGACAGAAAAAAGGGGCGAAAACGCCCCAATCCTCGATAAATATCGATTTCAACGCTCGCGTTTGGTGAAAATGGTCCACTCTTCTTTCACCGAACCTTTGTGGCCGACGACAGTGGCGACAACTTTTCTATTCATCGCATGGCTAATATCATCATCACCATTTTCTGTCAGTTCAGTATCACCAAAACCAACAATACGGACACGAGTATGGCTAATGCCGTAACTAACAAGCGCCTTCTCGACATTATAAGCTCGGTTTTTCGATAACTCTAAGTTATAACCTGGATTCCCAACCTTACTGGCATAACCTTGTAATTCAATCGAAGCTGAAGGGTATTGCTTGAGAAAATTGGCCATTGACCGTATTTGACTTAGAAACACAGGGTTGACTATTGCTGAATCATTCGCAAACAGAATTCTAAGCTGGAGTTGCTCTTCGGTTTTAATGAAAGTGCCACAACCATCATTATCGATCTCTGACTTCAATGGTGTTTCGGGGCACAAATCTCTGGCATTAATCACGCCGTCAAAATCATCGTCACGTAAATCGTCTATTTGATCAGCGAGTGGCATATCAATATATGGATAACCATCTCTAGCAGATGAAGCCGTCGAGGTGATAAAGAGTAAGCTCGCTATCATTGGCCATAAGTATTTCAACATGTTAGTACTCCACCGCATCATGCCACTCTTTGGGTGTATCCACTCTCAACGAACTCAACAATGACCCAGTTGCATTCATAACACGGTATTTTGCATACTGTTCATCGTATTTGGCATCGAGATAACCTTTTCTTGCTTCGAAAAGCTCATTTTCAGTATTCAACACATCCAATAGTGTTCGCTTGCCGAGCTTATATTGTTTTTCATAAGCAATAACCGTATCTGAAGCAGAATCAACATGATCGGCTAAAAATTCTTTCTGTTGTAATGTCAAATCGAGAGCGCTCCAAGATAAACGCAACCCCTCTTCAACACTACGATAAGTCCGATCTCTTAAATCTTTCGCTTTGTTCATTTGGTAGGCTGCACTGTCGGTGCGCGCAGAATCTGAACCACCATTGTACAGGTTGTAACGCATCCTAATCATGGCCGAGAATTCATCGCTGCTACCTTCTATCCCACCGGCATCATCACGCCATGTTTGTGCAGCTTCGAAAGATAACGTTGGGTAATTTGTTCCCTGAGTTTGTTTATATTGAAACTTTGCGGAATCAACATCGGCTTGCGCTACTTTGATGACCGGGTGATCTTGGTAGGCTTTTTCTAAAGCGTCATCAACGGTAAAAGGCAAAGCAGAATGGTCTGCTCTAGGGAAAATTAAATCTTGAGGAGGTTGACCTACCAACCGTTTAAACTGGGTATGTATATCAAACAGATTATTCTGTGCAGCTAAAAGATTGCCATGGGCTTTAGCTAAACGAGCTTCAACCTGAGAAAGATCAGCGGTTGAACCAATGCCTGATTCCACACGCTTTTGTATATCACGATATATTTTCTTATGTACTGAGAGGTTGCTTTCAGAAAGTGTCAGTATTTCAAACGCTTTCGTTGCATCGAGATACACCTTAGTGACCTCTAATGCGATATCTTGAGCGTCAGCTAAGAGTTGGAAACGAACCGATTCGGCATCAGCCGAAGTACGATCAATATCGTTTAAAGTCGAAGAACCATCCCAAATTAGTTGGGTTAAGGTAATGGTGGCTTCTTTACGAGTAAGTTCATTTTCAGTACCAGAGGCTAAATCAACCGCTTCGTAGCCAATACCAGCATCGAGATCGATCCTTGGAAGGTAAGCACCAGAAGAGGCTTCGCTATTATAGCGCTTACTCACATATTCGTTATATGCACTTTTAATATTTGGATTGGTTGCAAGCGTTATTGACACCGCTTGCTCAAGAGTCTGGCTATATACAGAGATCGGGAAGCTGAGTGCGATGGCGTAGCTCAACGTTTTCATGTTCATCCAATTCACTTGGGCACTCCTCTAGGGACTTCTACTTCTTTTAAGCCGCAATAGTACGGCATTAGCTGTTGCATTATCGAGACGCTTGATGGAAAAACGCAACAAAATAACATTAAATTCTCATCAGTAAACAGCAACATATTCATTACATTCGTGATTTTAGCAAAGAATCATACACCAAATCATCAATTAACATTTATTAAACATTGTTGATTGTTCTTATAATAAAGTACATCTTTAGTGTGATATTGATTCAAACTATAAATGTGTGACTTAAGTCTCCACCTACGTCACATAAGAAGGTGTAAAAATGGTTTTTCCTTTGTATTACAGGTGTTAAATGCTAATTTATTACCATTAGAAATGACAAATTACGTAGCAAAGATGTAGGAATGTAAACAGTCGCATCGTTGTGAATTCGGAAGTTATTAGAGGCATTATATGGAACTTGGTTCTTTTTCTTTAGGTACAACATTAACTTTCGGTCAGATGATCGTTGTGGATGCAAATGGCAATGTACGGGTGCTTCAGCCAGGAGAAAAAATCTTGCCTGGTGAAATAATCATCAGTGCCAGTAACGCTACCCCAAACGATGTAGGCAATAATAATGATGTACAAATATCAAGAGTTAACGCCGATGGTCGCAACGTAGATATAACTAATGACATCAATGAAATTTTCGCAGCATTAGAGCAAGGCCAAGACCCAACACAGCTAGGCGAAGATCTTGCAACTGCAGCGGGTGAATCGAACGGTTCAAGCCCGACGGGTTCAGTCAGCATCGCTCGCGACGCTTCGGAAACCATAGCCGCAACAGAATTCTCCACGTCAGCACTCACCGCGCTAGGCCTCTCTGAAACACAAAGTTTAACGCTATTAGAAGGCTATTCTCAAAGTGTTTTAGGGTCAATTGTGACGGTCGGCTCTGTAGATGACGCGAAGAACGACGTCCTCAATACCGATGAAGACACCGCGGGCAGCATCAACGTGCTGGATAATGACACCTTCGGTGACAACGCGAGTGTGACTGGCGTGACTCAAGGTGCGAACGGCACCGTGACCTTCAATGCTGATGGCACCGTGACCTACACACCAAATGAGGACTACCACGGCAGCGACAGCTTCACTTACACAGTGACGACGGCGGCGGGCAATGTTGAAACGGCGACCGTGAATGTGACGGTCGGCTCTGTAGATGACGCGAAGAACGACGTCCTCAATACCGATGAAGACACCGCGGGCAGCATCAACGTGCTGGATAATGACACCTTCGGTGACAACGCGAGTGTGACTGGCGTGACT